>NZ_CP046121.1:3165864-3482451 GCF_009707485.1 Nostocoides sp. HKS02
ATCGCCGGGTTCGGGGTGGCGATGCTCGCGGCCGGGGAGTGCTGACGCGCGGCGCCGCGCTGTGGGCGGGTCTCGCCGCGATGGCGGTCGCGGGTGCGTCCGACTCGGTGAGCGCCGTGTTCCGGACGACCATCCTCCAGTCCGCCACGCCGGACCACCTGCGTGGTCGGCTGCAGGGCGTGTTCATCGTCGTGGTGGCCGGCGGGCCGCGGCTCGGCGAGCTCGCCGGTGGGCTCGTCGCGAGCGCGATCGGTGAGGGTCGCACCGCGGTCCTGGGCGGTCTCGCCTGCATCCTGGCCATCGTCGCCCTGGCTCGGCTGCAGCCCGGTTTCGTGCGGTACGACGCCCGGCACCCGACGGCCTGACGACCGTCTCCCGGCCGCGACCGGCGAGCGAGCCGCCCGGCCTACCGGCGACGGAGCCGCCGGCCTACCGGCGGCGCGGCAGGTTACGCAGCCGTTCCGCGGGGCTGGGCAGCTCCGCGGGGCGCACCCTCGTGCTCAGGTCGCTGCGCGCGATGAGCTCGGTCAGCGGAGTCGTCGTGGCGGGGTGGGCGGCGATCGGCTCGTCCCCGGAGAACACGACCCAGATCGGCTCGCTGTGGTCAGCTCGCGGGTCGAAGGTCTTGAGGACCATGCCGTCTCGCACGGTGGCGGCGTGCTCGACGGCGCGACGCTTGGCGCGCTGGCGGTCGAGCGCCTTCTGTGCCGCGGCCATCGCCGGTTCCTTGGCCTGCTGGGCCAGCACCACCACGTGCGGGCCGTACTTCACGCCCCACTTGATGATGCTCCCGACAGCCTTGCCTTTGCTGGGCATCGTGCCTCCCTGACGGTCTGCTTCGACCTCACCCTAATCTCGTGCCATGGCTGACGTGCGGCGCGCTGACCCGGTACGCATCGACTACAAGGGCGAGGGGCTCTCCGAGGAGCACGTCGCCCCCACCCCGTGGCAGCAGGCCCAGCGCTGGGTCGACGAGGCCGTGGAGCGCTCGCAGGCGCAGCCCGACGTGCCCGAGCCGCTCGCGCTCTCGGTCGCCACCGTGGATGCCGCGGGCCGACCGAATGTCCGGACCGTGCTCCTGCGCTTCTTCGACGAGCGTGGCCCCGGGTTCGTGACCAACACCGAGTCCACCAAGGGCCTGGAGATCGCGGCGACCGGAGGGCTTGCCGCCAGCCTGACCTGGCCGGCGATGTGCCGCGCGATCCGCTTCAGGGGCGTGGCCCAGGAGCTCGGTCGCGACGAGGTGAGCGGCTACTTCGGCTCGCGACCGTGGGGGTCGCGGATCTCGGCGTGGGCGTCGCGGCAGTCCCAGCCCGTCGTCGGCCGCGCCGCTCTGGAGGAGGCCTACGAGCGGTATGCCGCGCAGTGGCCCGACCGCGGCCGCCCCGACGACGTACCCGTGCCCGACTTCTGGGGCGGGTACCGGGTGGTCTGCGACGAGGTGGAGTTCTGGGGCGGGCGGCGGAACCGGCTGCATGACCGGCTGGTGTTCACCCGCGTTGCCGAGGGGTCCCTCGATGAGCCGACGGCCTGGGCGCTGTCCCGCCGCCAGCCCTGAGCCGCTGAGCCGCTGA
The DNA here is from genome assembly GCF_009707485.1 of Nostocoides sp. HKS02. NCBI lineage: Bacteria > Bacillati > Actinomycetota > Actinomycetes > Micrococcales > Intrasporangiaceae > Nostocoides > Nostocoides sp. HKS02. The sequence goes on from NZ_CP046121.1 coordinate 3,167,439, forward strand.
GCCGCCCTGCCGTCGCGTCGCGGACCCTACCGGTCCGTATGGCGGGATGGCGGTTGCCGAGAGCTGAGACGTCGCCACACTTGTGAACGGAATCACAACGCGCGCGCCATCGTCGCCGTTCGCGCGGTCCACCTCCCTGACCGCCGCTTGATCCAGGAGCCCCATGGCGCCCGCCGTCCACCCTGTCGTTGCCCACGTCACTGCACGCCTCACCGAGCGCAGCCGAGCGAGCCGCACGGCATACCTCGAGCGGTTATCCCGAGCCGCCTCCGAACTCAGCCTGCGCCCCGCGCGCACCGACCTCGGCTGCTCCAACCTCGCCCACGCGGTGGCCGCGTGTGGCGGGTCGGACCGCGTCGTGATGGCCGCCGACACTGGCATCAGCCTCGGCATCGTCACGTCCTACAACGACATGCTCTCGGCGCACGCACCGTTCGAGCACTACCCCGCGGCGATGAAGCAGACCGCCCGTGAGGTCGGTGCGGTCGCGCGGGTCGCGGGCGGAGTGCCGGCGATGTGCGACGGCATCACCCAAGGTCGCGCTGGCATGGAGCTCAGCCTGTTCAGCCGCGACGTCATCGCCATGTCGACGGCGATCGCGCTGTCGCACGACGTGTTCGACGGTGTCCTGATGCTGGGGGTCTGCGACAAGATCGTGCCGGGCCTGGTCGCGGGTGCGCTGTCGTTCGGCCACCTGCCGGCAGCCCTCGTGCCGGCAGGACCCATGGCCAGCGGGCGGTCCAACGCCGAGAAGGCCGAGACCCGCAAGGCGTATGCCGCGGGCGAGGTCGGTCGCGACGACCTCCTCGCGAGCGAGGTCGCGTCCTACCATTCGCCGGGCACGTGCACGTTCTACGGCACGGCGAACTCCAACCAGATGCTCATGGACGTCATGGGGCTGCACCTGCCGGGCGCCGCGTTCGTCCACCCCGACGACCCGGTGCGCGAGGCCCTGACCGCGGCCACCACCCGTCGGGTGGCTGAGATCGCGGGCTCTGCGGCGCCCTACGGCATCGGCCAGGTCGTCGACGAGAAGTCCGTGGTCAACGGGGTCGTCGCCCTGCTCGCCACCGGGGGCTCGACCAACCACACGATGCACCTGATCGCGATGGCGGCGGCTGCGGGCGTCGACCTCACCTGGGAGGACTTCGACGACCTGTCGGCGGCCGTCCCGTCGGTCGCTCGCATCTACCCCAACGGGCCGGCCGACGTGAACCACTTCCATCAGGCCGGTGGCACGCCCTTCCTCATCCGGACCCTGCTCGACTCCGGCCTGCTGCACGAGGACGTCCTGACGCTCGCGGGCCCGGGCCTGCGCCGATACACCCAGCGCCCAACCCTGGTCGACGGCGTGCTCGAGTTCGTCGACATCGCCGCGGAGTCCGGCGACCCGGCCGTCCTGCGCCCGGCAACCGAGCCGTTCGCGGCCGACGGTGGCCTGCGGATGCTGCGCGGCACGCTGGGCCACGCGGTCATCAAGGTGTCTGCCGTGAGCGAGAAGGACCGCGTCATCGAGGCCCCCGCGCGCGTCTTCACCGACCAGGTGGGGTTCCTCCAGGCGTTCTCGAGGCGCGAGCTCGACCGGGACGTGGTCGTCGTGATCCGCGAGCAGGGCCCGAGCGCCAACGGCATGCCCGAGCTGCACGCGCTCACCCCGTCCCTCGGCGTCCTCCAGAAGCGGGGGTATGCCGTGGCGCTGGTCACCGACGGACGCATGAGCGGTGCCTCGGGCGCCATCCCCGCCGCGATCCACGTGACCCCGGAGTCGGTCCACGCCGGTCCGATCTCGAAGATCCACGACGGCGACATCGTCCGGGTGGACTCGCTGACCGGCCGTCTCGACGTACTCGTCGACGAGGCCCAGTTCGCCGCCCGCGTGCCCGCGCAACGAGTCACCGAGGACGGTGTCGGCACCGGTCGCGAGCTGTTCGCCTCGATGCGCACCGCCGTCGGCCGTGCCGACGAGGGCGCCCACGTGTTCGCCACCATGGGGCGCGCCTTTGCCTCTGGCGTCCACGGTGGTGGCGATGCCGAACCCGACTACCTGAAGTCCGTGCCCCAGGAGGAAGACGTCCGATGACCCTGCAAACCACCGGAACGACTGCAACCACTGCCACCCCAGCCCTGCGCAGCGAGGCCGACATCCTCGCCCTCGCCCCGGTCATCCCGGTGGTCGTCGTCGACTCCGTCGAGCAGGCGGTGCCGCTCGCCCGGGCCCTGCTGCGCGGCGGCATACCGGTCATCGAGCTCACGCTGCGCAGTGCGGCGGGGCTGGGCGCCATCGAGGCGGTCGCGTCCGAGGTGGAGGGCATGGTCGTCGGGGCCGGCACGGTGGTGACGCCGGAGCAGGTCCGGCAGGTGGTCGATGCCGGCGCGCAGTTCATCGTCACGCCGGGGTCGCCGCCGCGGCTCCTGCAGGCAGCCCTCGACAGTGGGCTGCCGCTGCTGGCCGGCGCGGGCACGCTCACCGAGATGCTCACCCTGGCCGAGGCCGGTCTCGAGGCGATGAAGTTCTTCCCGGCCGAGGCCAGCGGCGGACGGCAGTACCTGTCCGCCGTGAGTGGACCGTGCCCGCAGCTGCGGTTCTGCCCGACCGGCGGAATCACCCCGGAGACTGCCGCCGACTGGCTCGCCCTGCCCAATGTCGGCTGCGTCGGCGGGTCCTGGCTGACCCCGAAAGATGCTGTCGCCCAAGGGGACTGGGCCCGGATCGAGGCGCTCGCGGCGTCGGCGCTGGCGTTGCGTCCCTGACTCCCCAGGGCGTGGAACAGCCCGCGGGCCTGCCGTGCCGAACTCGAGCGGCGTGGCGTGGGCAGGGGACGACCTGCACGACCCGCGGGCTGCGGTGAACTGCTGGGGATTGCGCCGGTGGCGTCACCTCGAGCAGTCGAGGTGCGCTAGCGCGCAGTCACCTCACGCGTCCAATGAGAAATCACTTCTTGGACCACCTCCCTTCCGTGTAGCTCGAAGGTAAACGGCGGCGTCGGCTCCTGCAACGTCTTATCGCGATCAGCTTTCGCGGTGCACCTTGTGGGGAGCCGCCTGGACGCGCGGCTTGATGACGAGCAGGTCGATGTTGACGTGCGCGGGACGCTGCACCATCCACACGATCGCCTCGGCGATGTCCTGTGCCACCAATGGCTCGGACACCCCGGCGTAGACCGCGTCGGCGCGCTCCTGGTCGCCCGCGAACCTGGTCAGCGCGAACTCCTCGGTGCGCACCATGCCCGGGGCGATCTCCTCGACCCTGACGGGTTGGTCGACGAGCTCGAGCCGCAACGTCGCGGTGAGCGCGGCGACGGCGTGCTTGGCAGCGACGTAGCCCGAGCCGCCCTCGTAGGCCACGTGACCGGCGATCGAGCCGACGTTGACGATGGTGCCCGCGCCCGAGGCCACCAGGGCCGGCAGCAGCGCCTGCGTCACCTGCAGGGTCCCCATGACGTTCGACTCGTACATCCCGCGCCAGTCGGCCACGTCGGTCGCGGCGGCGGGTGCCAGTCCCAGCGCGCCGCCGGCGTTGTTGACGAGCACGTCGAGCCGGCCGCCCACGGCGCTGGCGAGCCGGGCGACGTCGTCGGCGCTGGTGACGTCGCAGGGGACGGCTCGCCCGCCGATCTCCGCGGCCACCGCGTCGATGCGGTCGGAGCGCCGTGCCGCGCAGACCACCTCGTAGCCGGCCGCGGCGAGTTGTCGCGCCGTCTCCGCGCCGATGCCACTGCTCGCTCCGGTCACCACTGCCAGCCTGCTCATGCGTTCTCTCCCAGGGGTCGGACGGTGTCGGGGTCCACCGCGATCCAGGTCGCCTCGGCGTGGCCGAGGAGCTGGGCCGGCCGGTCGCCGTCGGCGGCATACACGGCGGTTCCGCTCAGGTGCTTGCGGCCCTGCGAGCCGCGCTGCCACGCCATGATCACGTACGGCTCGCCCGGCACCGGTGCCGTGTGGACAGTGGCGGTCATCGTGCCGAGGACCATCGGGCGCCCGGCGATGCCCGAGGCCCACCCGCCCGGGCAGTCCAGGGCGGCCCACACGGTCTCGGGGCCCACGTCCGGAGCGGGAACCCACGCGCATGCGTAGAGGCCGCCGTCGACCGGCCCGGGCTGCAGCCGCAACGCGTCGCCGGGTTCACGAGCGGTGCCGCACGAGTAGCACGTGGGGAACGGGTGCGCGACCAGGCCCTCGTACCGCTCGCCGGCCGCCTGTGCGTCCGCGAAGGACACCGGAGCCGGTATGCCGCGGGGGTCGGGCGCCGCGCCGATGCTCGCCTCGAGGACCAGGCGGTCACCGTCGAGAACGCGCAGGGACCCGTCGAGCCGATCCACGGCCAGCTCTCGGTCGAGCGGCGGAGGCGTCCGCAGCCGCACGGTGACGGCCTCGCCGGGCCCCGGGGACAGCAGGGAGGCGGCGTGTCCGCTCACCCAGCCGCCGTTGCCCGACTCGGGAGGGCCGCAGAAGCGCGCGGGCACCACGAAGCTCATGGACCCGAACGTAGCCGACGCGCGAAGAGGCAGAACGACCGGTGATGAGGGCCTGACGCCCGCAGGTGAGAGGCTTGGTGCTGTGACGGACCTGATCGACACCACGGAGATGTACCTCAAGACCATCTTCGAGCTCGAGGAAGAGGGGGATTCCACCGCTTCGCGCGCGCATCGCCGAGCGGCTGGGGCACTCGGGCCCGACCGTGTCGCAGACGGTCGCGCGCATGGAGCGCGACGGTCTGCTCAGCCTCGCCGGCGACCGGCACCTCGAGCTGTCCGTCCACGGGCGCCTGCTGGCGACCCGGGTGATGCGCAAGCACCGCCTCGCCGAGCGCCTGCTCGTCGATGTCATCGGCCTGGAGTGGGAGTACGTCCACGACGAGGCGTGCCGGTGGGAGCACGTCATGTCCGAGCGCGTCGAGCGCAAGATCCTCGCGATGCTCAAGGACCACCACGACTCGCCCTACGGCAACCCGATCCCCGGGCTCGACGAGCTCGGCGAGGATGAGCCCACCGAGGACTTCCGCTCCGGCCTGCGCACGCTCACCGAGCTCGCCACCGACCACCCCGAGACGGTCCTCGTGCGGCGCATCGGTGAGCCGGTCCAGGTCGACCACGAGGCGCTCAGCCTGCTGACGATGGCGCGCCTGCTGCCGGGCGAGCGGGTGCGCGTGCACCGCGCAGACGGCCGGGTGGTCGCGGTCCGCGAGAACGCTCCCGACTCGACCGCGGTGTCGCTTCCCGACGACGTGGCTCAGCACGTCTTCGGAGCCCTCGTCTGACGTGGCGGCCCTCTCGGCTGCCATTTTGTCTGGGTTCCGTGGCGTTTCTGTGGGTTTACCTTGGCAGGCTCTTGGACGCGCCGTGACCGCAATGTGACATTGGTGGCCGCTCTGTGTAGTCTCGCGGAGATCTTTCCTCCCCTGGGAGAGATTGGCTCGATGTGGACTGCCTAGTCCTGTCACCACGCCCGAGTCCTCAGCAAGACCGCTTGACAGGAGCGGGGGACCCACTTTTGGGCCTTCCTCGGAAGGTCCTCGGGGTGAAGCCCTCACGCGCGAGCCCGCTAGGACGGGTGTTCAGACGTGAAGGCCGGGTGAACTACCTCCACCCGAACCCGACAGCTCACCTCGTAGGCGCTGGAGGTTCAATCATCGTGGCTTCTCACACTGCTGGCCGCCATCGCGCGCCTGGCCGTTACAACCCCGTTTCCGAGATCAGCGGCATCGTGGCGAAATCCGCCCAGCCTGCTGTCAAGACCTCTGCCGTCATTGCCGCGTCTGGCGGTCTCGTGGCCTCGTTCGCCCTGCCGGCGTCCGCAGCAACTGCCTCCCAGGGCACGGAGAAGGTCCCCACGCTCTCGGCTCCGGCCGCTGTGCAGGCCCCCCCAGGCCGCCGCGCCCCAGGCCGCTGGCGCGTTCGGCCTCATCGGCTTCCAGGCCACTGCCAAGCCGAAGCCCGCCCCCGCTCCTGCTCCGGCCCCCGTCACGCGCACTGCGCCGGTGGCCAGCCGGTCGATGGCGCGAGTGCCGCTGATCGCCGCGAAGCCCGCCACCGGCGGCATCCTCGGCATCGCCGCCCAGTACCAGGGCGTCCCGTACATGTACGGCGGCACCACCCCGGCCGGCTTCGACTGCTCGGGCTACACGGCATACGTCTTCCGCCAGGTCGGCATCTCGCTGCCCCGGACGGCTTCCGAGCAGCAGGCGGCCGCGACCCCGGTGTCGAACCCCCAGCCCGGTGACCTCGTGTTCTTCGGGTCGCCCGCCTACCACGTGGGCATCTACGCCGGCAACGGCATGATGTGGGACAGCCCGCACTCCGGTACGACGGTGGGCCTGCACCCGATCTGGTCGTCCAGCGCCACCTACGGCCGCCCCTGACCCACGGCCCCCCGCGGAGCCACGCACGCAGGCCCCCTCCCGCTCGGCGGGTGGGGGCCTGCGCGTCTGTGTCGCCGAGCGACAGCAGGGGTATGCCGCGTGGCTCGGCGCGTGCGCGCCCGTGGCCCGGCGGGTGGGCGCCCCGCGCCGCCCACCGGCGTTCGTGCTTGTATGGAGGCATGACCGCAGTCGAGATCGATGTCTGGGCGGACGTGGTCTGCCCGTGGTGCTACATCGGGAAGCGACGTCTCGAACAGGCCATCGCCGAGAGCGCCCACCCTGCCGAGGTCACCGTGACGTACCACGCCTACGAGCTGGACCGTGGCACCCCACACAGTGACGGCACGACGATCCTGCAGTGGCTGGCGGAGCGCTACCAGACCGACCTCGACGGGGCCCGCGAGATCGCCGAGCGCCCGGCCACGATGGGCCGTCCCGACGGCATCGAGATCGACGTCGATCGCCAGCTGCGGGCCAACTCCTTCGACGCGCACCGGATCATCGCGCTCGGGCTGGCCCAGGGTGGCCACGCCCTGCAGGCGGCGGTTCTCGAGCGGCTGTACGCCGCCTACTTCGCCGAGGGCAAGGCAGTCGACGACATCGAGACCCTGCAGCGGCTGGGCGCCGAGGCCGGCCTGGACGGACGACGGCTGTCAGCGGTCCTGGCCGGCACCGACTACGCCGATCAGGTGCGGGCCGACGAGGCCGCCGCGACCGAGGTCGGCATCACCGGCGTCCCGTTCTTCATGGCCAACCGCCGCGTCGCGCTGCAGGGCGCCCACACCGCCGAGGTCATCGGTCAGCTGATCGAGGCGGGTGCAGGCGAGCACGAGGCGATGAGCCAGGGCGCTTAGCCCGCGTCAGCTGGGGTCGCCAGGGCCGCCTCGAAGTCGGCCAGGGCCGCCCGGCTGAACAGCACGAAGCGGACCAGCTCCGGAGCGCCGTGCTCGTCGAGCTCGGTCCGGACCGTCTCGACGGCGATCCGCGCGACCTGCGCAGAGTCCCACCCGTAGATGCCGGCGCTCACCGCCGGGAACGCGAGGCTCTGCGCCCCGACCTCGCGTGCGACGGCGAGGCTGCGGCTGAAACACGAGGCCAGCAGGGCAGGGTCGGTCTGCCCGATGTGCCGGTTCGGGCCCACGGTGTGGATGACCCAGCGCGCCGGGAGGTTGCCCGCGCCCGTGACGACCGCGTCGCCGACTCCCAGGCCCGACCGGTGCGTCGTCTCGCGCAGGCGCCGGCACTCCTCGAGCAGTGCTGGGCCGGCCGCGGCGTGGATCGCTCCGTCGACCCCTCCGCCACCGAGCAGGGAGGAGTTGGCCGCGTTGACGATGGCGTCGAGCGACTGGGTCGTGATGTCGCCCAGAACGGCGTCGATGATGGCCACGGACCAACCGTAAGCCTCCGAGCCCCACCGCCTAGGATCGAGTGATGGGTGCTGGCCACGATCATCACGCCGGGGCGCGGCACCGTTGGCGGCTGGCTGTGACCGTCGGGCTCGTCGGGGCGTTCTTCCTCATCGAGCTCGTGGTCGCCCTCGCCTCGTCCTCGCTCGCCCTCCTGTCGGACGCGGGCCACATGGCCGCCGACGTGGTCGGGCTGAGCGCAGCCCTGGTCGCGACGCGGGTCGCCTCCCGACGCGACACGACCGGCCGGCGCACCTACGGGTCGTACCGCGCCGAGGTGTTCGCGAGCGCCCTGGCCGTGCTCCTCATGGTCGGCGTATCGGCATACGTCGTGGTCGAGGCGGTGCGCCGCATCGGCGAGCCGGTCGTGGTGCCGGGCCGCCCGCTGCTGCTCGTGGGCGCGCTTGGGCTCGTGGTCAACGTCGTCGCGATCGTGCTGCTGCGCGGTGGTGCGCAGGACAGCCTCAACGTCCGTGGCGCCTACCTCGAGGTCGTGGCCGATGCCGCAGGATCGGTCGGCGTCATCGTGGCCGCGCTGCTGATCCGCGTGACCGGCAGGCCGGTCTGGGACACCGTGGTCGCGGTGGCGATCGGGGTGTTCGTCGCGGTCCGGGCCGTGATGCTGGGCCGACAGGTGCTCGCCGTGCTGGGCCAGCACGTGCCTGAGGGTCTCGAGCCCGCCCGCGTGACAGCGGATCTCGCGGGGATCGGTGGCGTGGCAGACGTGCACGACCTGCACGTCTGGACCCTCACCTCGGGCATGAACGTCGCCACGGTCCACCTCGTGTCCGTCGCCGGGGCAGACGTCGAGCGGATCCTCAGCGACGGCCAGACCCTGCTGCGCGAACGCCATGCCATCGCGCACGCCACGCTGCAGGTCGAGCCGAGTACCGGCGACTCCTGTCGTGACACGGACTGGTGAGCGGCTAGCGTCGGCGTGTGACGTTGTCCATCGTGGGTCAGGTCGGCGAGGCGTTCGGCGTGGCCGTCGCCAGCAAGTTCCCGTTCGTGGGTGCCGTCGTGCCCGCCGCGCGCCTGGGGGTCGGCGCGGTCGCCACGCAGGCGATGGCGCGGGTGTCCTATCGCGACGTCGCGCTGACGGCGCTCGGTGAGGGCGTGTCCGCGGCCGATGCGGTCGCGGCCTGCACGGGCCCCGACGGTGACCGGGACCACCGGCAGCTCGGCGTGGTCGGCGTCGACTCGCAAGCGACCTACACCGGCCCGCAGTGCCTGTCGTGGGCCGGCGGGGTGTCCGGGCGCGAAGCCAGCGGCGGCTACGCTATCCAGGGCAATATCCTCACCGGGCCAGAGGTGGTGGAGGCGATGGAGCGGGCCTGGCTGGGGTCCGCCGGTGCCTCGCTCAGCGACCGCCTGTGTGCCGCGCTGCTCGCCGGCGACGAGGCCGGCGGCGACTCCCGCGGTCGGCAGGGCGCCGCGCTGTATGCCGTGCAGCCCGGCGCGGGGTACGACGCGTGCGGGGTGCTCGCCGACGTGCGCGTGGACGACCACCCGGACGCACCTCGTGAGCTGGCCCGGCTGCTGCGGCTCAACGACCTCATGTTCGGCGCGCCCGAGCAGGTACAGCCGTTGGTCGGCGTGCTGGCCTCCGAGGTGGGCGCTCGCCTCGCCGGGCTGGGGTACGACGACGGGGCTGTGGCCGAGGCGCTCGCCGCGTGGGCTTCGGCGGAGAACTACGAGACGCGACTGAGCCCGGACGGCATCGACGCCAAGGTGCTGGCCGCACTCCGCGACGCCACGGCATAGGCAGACTTCCGGCCACCTGCGGTCACCGCTTGAGGATGCGGGCCTCCCAGGGGCGCAGCGGAGCCGTGGCCGACTCGGCGGTCGCCAGGTTGCCGAGCAGGAGCTCGGCGCCGGTCCAGCTGTAGAGGTCCTCGAGGCACCCGCCCAGGTCGAGCTCGTCGCCGGAGAAGTTGGCGACGACGAGCACGTCCGTGCCCTCGTGCGAGCGGGTGTACGCGTACAAGGCGGGGTGGTCCGGGGCGAGCATGTGGAAGTCGCCGTGCGCGATCGCGGGCTCGGTGTGGCGCAGCGCGATGACCCGGCGGTAGTGGTGGAACACCGAGTCGTCGTCGGCGACGGCCGCCGCTGCGTTGATGTCCGGGTAGTTGGGGTTGAGGGGGGCCCACGGTGAGCCCTCGGTGAAGCCGGCGTGCGCGCTGCTGTCCCACTGCATGGGGGAGCGGGCGTTGTCGCGACTGCCGACGCGCAGCGCCCCGAGCACGGTGTCGGAGTCGAGCCCGGCCGCCATCGCCGCTTCGTAGTAGTTGACCGACTCGATGTCGAGGAAGGCGTTCTCGTCGGGGAACGGCACGTTGGTCATGCCGAGCTCCTCGCCCTGGTAGACGTAGGGCGTGCCACGGTGCAGGTGCAGCACGGTGCCCAGCAGCTTGGCGGCGGCCACCCGGTACTTCGGGTCGTCGGTGGCGAAGCGCGAGACGGCACGCGGCTGGTCGTGGTTGTTCCAGTAGAGCGAGTTCCAGCCGCGTTCGGCGAGACCGTTCTGCCAGCGCGCCATGCTGGCCTTGAGGTCGCGCAGGTCCAGCGGCACGCGGTCCCACTTGTGGGCGCCATGGTCGAGGCCGACGTGCTCGAACTGGAAGACCATGTCGAGCTCGTGTCGCTCGGGATCGGTGAACAGCACCGCCTCGTCGACGGTCACGCCGGGCATCTCGCCGACGGTGAGCAGCTGCTCGGTGCGCCCCGCGAAGACCTCGCCGTGCATCTCCTGGAGGAACTCATGGATCCGGGGGCCGCACAGGAAGAACGGGTTGCCGTCGCCGTAGAGGCCGCCGTGCGTGAGGTGCCCGTCGGGCAACGACGTGTCCTTGGAGATCATGTTGATGACGTCCATGCGGAAGCCGTCGATCCCGCGGTCGAGCCACCACCGCATCATCGCGTAGATGGCCTGGCGCACCTGGGGGTTCTCCCAGTTGAGGTCGGGCTGCTTGCGGCTGAACAGGTGGAGGTAGTACTCGCCGGTGGCGTCGTCGAGCTCCCACGCAGACCCGCTGAAGTGGGACTCCCAGTTCGTCGGCTCGGCCCCGTGGGTGCCGGCCTCCATGCCGTCGCGCGCGGGGCGCCACCAGTACCAGTCCCGCTTCGGATTGTCTTTGCTGGAGCGGGATTCCACGAACCATGGGTGCTCGTCGGACGTGTGGTTCACGACGAGGTCCATGACGATGCGTATGCCGCGGGCGTGCGCCTGCTCGATCAGCTCGTCCACGTCGGCAAGGGTGCCGAACGTGGGGTCGATGTCCTGGTAGTCGCTGATGTCGTAGCCGTTGTCGTCTTGCGGGCTGGTGTAGATCGGCGACAGCCACAGGACATCGATGCCGAGCTGCTCGAGGTAGTCGAGGCGGCTGATGATTCCCGGGAGGTCGCCGATGCCGTCGCCGTTGGTGTCCTGGAAGCTGCGGGGGTAGATCTGGTAGACCACGGACTCGCGAAACCACTGGCTCATGGCCGACAGTCTTGCGGGCAGCCGACACCCCGGCAACGGCTCGGCCTGTCAGCGGGTGGCGTCGATGAGGCGGGTCAGGGTGTCCCGCAGCTCCTCGAGCTCGCCGAGGCCGAGGTCGAGCCGCGCCATGATGGCGGGCGGGATGCGCTCGGCCTGGGCCCGCGCCCGGACCCCTTTGGTGGTCAGTGACACGGCGAGCGCCCGGTCGTCGTGCGGGTTGCGGTCGCGGGTGACCATGCCGCTGGCCTCGAGACGCTTGAGCAGCGGTGAGAGCGTGGCCGGCTCGAGGCTGAGTCGGCGCGAGAGCTCGGACACCGTGAGCGGGGCCTCCTCCCACAGGGCGAGCATCACGAGGTACTGCGGATGGGTCAGGCCCATCGGCTCGAGCAGCGGGCGGTAGAGGCCGATGACGTTGCGGGAGGCGACGGCAAGGGCGAAGCAGACCTGGCGGTCGAGCTTGAGCAGGTCGGGCGTCGCGGTCGGAGTCTTCGGCACGATTTCGATTCTACGGTGATCGGGACTATCTTTAGTAGACGAAACATTAGTCCACTAACTAATTGGAGTATGCCGTGGGCAAGGCTGATCGCGAAGGGCTGTCGCTGGGTTACCGGCTCATGTACCGGCTCAAGCGGATGATCATGCAGATGTACGGACCGGCGCAGCTCGGCGAGGGAGACGACCCGCTCGCCAGGCTGCAACGCGAACGGGACGCCAAGGTGGCCGCTGCCCGCGCTGAACGGGCGGGGCGAGGCCGTCCCGCCTGAACGGTCAGGCGGCGTGAGCGGTCAGCCCGCCGGTTCCGGCTGGATGTCGGTCTTCTCCACGATCTTCTCGACGACTTGCTCGGGGAGGTCCTCCTGCTCGACCTTCGCCGCGTCCTCCTGCTGCTTGACCTCGACGCGGGCGGCCTGCCAGGCGGACCAGTGACCGGACACGAGGGCCCAGAGGGACAACGCCGACACGTAGACGACGGAGTTGAGCCAGCCCATCACCATCGAGATCGGGATCATGACGATCCAGAAGATGGCGAGCCAGCCGTTCACCTTCCGCATGAAGACCGGGTCACCCTGCACCGATGCCCACAACGACTTCATGCCGCTCACGCTGTCCTCCTCATAGGTTCTTTGGTCGGGGTTATCCGCACTGTGCCCAAACTCCATCATTTCATGCCTGAGAGCCCGCTGAGCAGGGACGATACCCTTTCGAGAGGGCGCAGACGGTCAGCGCGGGTATCCGTGAAGGGCCAGCCCGAGCCAGTCGGCGAGGTCGTCGAGTTCGTGCTGCAGGCCCCGCCTCATTGCTGCGTCGAACGCGACGTCCTCGTGGACCGCGTGCACCACCAGGGTGCCGTTCTTGCGGTCGGCGGTGGCATCGACCTTCCCGATGAGCCTGTCGCCGTGGACCACGGGCAGCGCGAAGTACCCCCACCGCCGTTGCGCCTTCGGCTTGTACATCTCGAGCGTGTACTCGAAGTCGAACAGGGCGAGGGCCCGCACCCGGTCGTGCACCAACCGGTCAAAGGGTGATAGCAGTGCGGTGCGCCCGATGAACGGTTGGTCGAGCTGGGCGAGCGCCCCCGGGTCCACCCGCCAGGTCCCGGCGACACCTTCCACGGTGGCCGGCACTCCCGCCTCGCCGACGTCGGCAGGCTCGCCCGGCTGGACGGCGCTCCTGGCCCGGGCGATGCCGAGGGCAGCCAGACGTCGCTCGTTGCGCAGGTGCTGCGCCTCCTCGACAGACAGGACGGGTATGCCGGCGGGGTAGACACGCTCGGCCAGGTTCCAGACGCGCTGGCGCCCACGACGGCCGGCGATGGCGATCTCGCCGCGCAGCATGAGGTACTCGAGCATCTGGGTGACGTTCCGGTTGTTGGTCCATCCGGACGAAGGCCACGGCACGACGCTCGTGTCGGCGATGTCGCGCGAGAGCAACGGCCCGGAGGCCCTGAGCAGTTCGAGGACATCGCGTCGGAACGAGTCGTTGGCCTGGAACCAGGCTCGGGACCGTTCGTGGTGCGGCCAGTCCGAGGCGCCCGCCAGGTGCAGCGGCAGGTCGCTCATCGGACGAATCATCGCGTCGTGCTCGAACAGTGTCCGGTCCTGCTCGAGCGCGCGCTGCAGGTGGGAGGGGTGGTAGGACGAGCCGAGACGGCTCCAGGCCACCAGGTCGGCGCTCGGCGCGATCGCCGCCGTCGGGTCGATCTGCAGGAGGGTCAGCTGCTGCACCACCGCGAGCAGGTCCGTGGGACGCGGAGCATCGAGCAGCTGGGCGCGGACGGCGATGCGCCGAGCCTGCGTGCGATCGAGCTCATGGACCCCCACGGCGCGAGGCTAGCAAGGACCCTTCGTCACACCGCTGCTTCCGCGCAAGAGGTATTCGAGTTCTGAATACCTCCTTGCCCTGGGCCGTACCGCGTCGCCAGTCTTGCGCGCGTGGAATCTCGTCTCGTGACCCTCCCGACGTCGGGGGCACTGGGGCTCGCGCTGTGCGCGGGCCTCGCGACTCTCGCCGGCTGCGCGACAGCCGGCAGCGTGGCTCACGCCTCGATGTCGGCCGCGCCGACGACCCTGTCCACGCCCAGCAGCACGACGACGTCACCCACGTTGGGGCCGGAGTCGATCACGATCGTGAGTCGGCGCTCGCTGGGAGGCAACCGGGTGCTGCGCGTCACGGCGCCTGCCGATACCCGGTTCCGGATCGGGCCGACCATGGAGCTCGCGGTCCCGTGCCCGGCGACGGTCGAGAAGGCCGGCGACCCCACGGCATACCGCGTGGTTTGTCCGGCGTCGCCGCACGGAAGCCAGCTGATCGCCACGATCTCGCTGGGTGATTTCGAGTACTCGTTCTTCAAGTCGCTGTGAGGGCCGCGCGAGATCGAGATTCAAAGCAAAGTCCTAGGTCGATGACAGTCCCGGCATAGTCCCGGGGCGGAGTCTGCTTGCCTGTGACAACTCCGTGTCACGGCTTCCAGATCCGGAGACCAATGTCATGCCCCTTGATTCACGACTCGCGAAGGTGGGATACGTCGCAGCAGGACTGCTGGCTGGCGGAGTCCTCGCCACGACCCTGAGCGCCCAGGCAGCCAACACCACGCCGACGCCCACCCCCACCAGCTCCAGGGGCTCCTCGGCGCAGGACCCGCACCCCGGCGGCAACGGGGCCGACGGGACGCCGTGGGCCCAGGAGCACCACGGCGGCGGCCCGGGTGGCTTCGACCTCGGCCTGACCGGCACGGTCACCGCGGTGGGATCCGCCAGCGTCACCATCAAGACCGCCCAGGGCACCACGCAGTACGCGGTGACCAGCAGCAGCGACATCGACAAGAACGGCGAGGCGAAGCTGTCCGACCTCAAGGTCGGGGACGTCGTGAAGTTCAGCGTCGCGCAGTCCAACGCCAAGCAGATCGACAAGCTGCACGCTGGCGACGAGGCCAAGAACCTGCCGCAGCGCGGGACGGCCCCGGCGCCGGCTCCGAGCTCGAGCGCGTCGCCGTCCAGCTTCACCTGATCGGCCCTGGGGCGGGCCCTATCCTGACTCGATGGACCTGGAGTTCACCGGGGAGATCTGGTTCTGGAAGGGCCCGTCGCCGTGGCACTTCATCACGGTGCCCGACGACGAGTGCGGTGCGCTGGAGGCGGTGGCGTCGCGCGTGAGCTACGGCTGGGGGATGATCCCGGTGACCGCGCAGATCGGACAGACGCGCTGGAAGACCTCCTTGTTTCCCAAGGACGGGGCGTATGTCGTGCCGGTGCGGGTGGCCGCGCAGAGGGCCGAGCGGCTGGAGCTGGGCGACGTCGTCAGCGTGCGTCTGACGGTGGAGGTCTGAGCTGGCCCGCCCGCAGTAACCCTTTTGGTGGATCTCTGCGTGCGGGAGCGGGTGTGAGGTGTTCTCGCACGCATGGCGCGTGAAGGGGCACTGAAACAGTGGGTCAGGAAGTGGTTTTCATGGTGGGCAAGCGCAAGGTACGTGGACTCATTGGCGTGATCGCCGTCTGTTCGGCGCTGGCAGCCGCGCAGATGGCTCCGGCTGGCGCCGCGGCGGGTGGGACCGGGCACACCGTCACGATGACGCAGACACAGCACGGCACCTGGACGGAGACCGGTGACCAGGACTTCTGCACGGGTGAGCTGATCAGCCCGACGATCACCGGGAACTCGGTCATGCACGTGACCTACTTCCCGGGTGGGGACGAGGCGTGGGGCACCTTCACGACCGAGGGCCGGGGCTCGTTTGTGCAGCCGTCGACGGGACTGTTGTTCAGTGGTCGGGTCACGGTCTGGGGCAACTTCAACGTGAACAACAAGAACAGCAACAACACGTTCACCGCGACGTTCACGCTCAGCGCCGTGGACTCCTCCGGCGTGACGCACCTCGAGGTGGGTCACGAGGTTGCGCACGTGGCGTTCAACGCCGCCAACCCGGGAGCGCCCGTGGTCAGCTTCGACAAGATGAGCGTGACCTGCTCCTAGGGGCTGAGACGAGCGCGAGCAGGGAGGAGCGGCGCCTCGGTGGGCAGACCGGGCGCCGCTTTGCTGTGCTGGGGCGCGGGCTGGCGCGTGTCAGGGGTCGCCTCCAGAGCCGACCTCCACGACGGGGTATGCGGTGCCATCGCGCGTCGTCAGGCTCGCCTGTCTAGACCGCCCCGAGCCCACCCCGGGCGCGGCAGGCTCGTCCCCATACCGCTCGTCCTCGTCGCGCACAAGGGGGTATTCGAGTTCCGAATACCCCCTTCCGCTCAACCACGGATCACGGTCAGTCTCGTGCTGCTGCCCAAGAGGTTCGAGAAATGCGTGCCCGCTGTGGGGCGCAGGGAACGTGCCAGCAATCGAGGGGCATTTGAAGGCATTCAAATGTGGGACGGGGAGGAACCGGCATGAAAAGGAACAATCTGCGGCGGATCGTTGCAGCCGCGGCCGCACTGGCGCTCATTCCTGTCATGGCATCAGGGAACGCATCCGCAACCCCGGCAGTGGTCGGGAGCCAGGGCATGGCGAAAGGCAGGCTGCTCCAGGCTGACGGTCGACCGGCGGCAGGTGCACTTGTTGACGTGTACGCCCAGCCAGTCGAGACAGCGGAACATCATTTCAACCAAGGCGATTCGGGCACCCTCACAATGGTCGGACAGGTTCGCGCCGACCACCAAGGACGGTATGCCGCCGCGGTGAAGCGTGCGAGCTTGACCCCATTCCGCGGCCCAGGGGGCAACGTCAACCTTCTTCTGATTGCTCGCGACGCCAGCGGACACACCGCCAGCATGAGCTTTGGGTTGGCGCCAGTGGCCCCTGTCGCCGACAAGACCGCCGAGAGCGGAGCCTTGTCCGCCGAAGGTCCGGCCCTGGAGCCGGTGGCGATCTCCGATCTGACGCTCGACACCCCGGACCAGACTGTTGCGGCGAACTCATCTCCAGGCGCCACGGTGCCCGCCGCTGCGGGAAGGGGCGGCGACCCAGCTACCGAGCTGGGCGACCCGGGTGCCGAAGAGCCCAAAAAGTGGGTGCTGCCCCTTCCTTCTACGGACCCGTTTGTGAACGGGACCGGTGGGAGCGCGAACGTGGCTTCGCCTTCAATCGTCGTGTGCTCGTGGATCTTGGTGAGCGATCTCGGCCCGAAGACCGTGTGGGTGGGTGGGACGTACGTCCGAGCCACTGGGGTGTCGGCCGATCTTCAGTACTCCAGCGGCGCGTCCAGCAGTTTGGGCGTCGGGGTGTCGACCACTGGCGCCTATGGCAGCTACTCCGCATCTGGCACGATGTCGATCGCGTCGACTGGGTCGATCGACTACCCGACGAACTACGGTTTCCAGCACGACTACACCCAGTTCGTCTACGGCAAGTACGGGTACTCGTGCGACATCTACCCCGGCTACAAGCAGTACCAGGTGCGAGCGAGGTACTGGGCCGGCGGCGCATCCACATACTCGCCCAGTACCGCACCGAGCGTCCCGTACTGCTTGTCCTATGGGAGTGGCGTGACCGTCACGCAGCAGACCTCTATGGCATACACGTTCTCCACGGGCGCTGATACCTCAGGATCCATCGGGATCGACCTGTCAAGCCAAAGTGGCTACTCGAGCACGCTCAAGCTGGTATTCCGCTTTACGGCCACGCGCCATCTGTGCGGGACGAACGGCTACCCGGGCGCAAGTCCAGGGAGGCTCGTTGCGCAGGTCTAGCGCCGAGGCCTTGGTCGGGATCGGCACGATCCTCGTCTGCGCGGTGGGATGTTCAGGCGATGAGGGCGTCGCAGCACCGCACGACGGCGCCCTGCGTCTCGGCGGGGATCAAGGCACTGTGTGCGTCCCGGCCACACGCTCGGGCGACTACACGTTCGCGCAGGACGCGGTCAACAATTCCACCGATGCCGCCATTGAGGTCACCGACGTGAGCTTGGTCAATCCGGACCACGCCTCCATGAGTGGGGTTTACCTGGCACCGATCATCGACAAGATGCTGATTGGCGTGTCGTCAGGATGGCCACCAAGCGCTGGCATGACACCCGGATTCGCCGCGAAGAGACCGGTCCCGACCCGAGTCGATCCCCATGAGTGGGCCAACCTTGTCGTCCACATCAACGCACAGGGGCTGGCGACGATCGATGCGGTCGAGGTCACTTACGTCAGCCATGGGGTGAGGATGCGCGTTCGAAACAGCACCCGTTTGATGATCCGTCCCAAGTGTTCTTGAGCGCCGAGCACCGCGACCACCGGAGGTGATTGACGGTGACCGTCGCGGAGTCATCTGACGTCCAGAAGGTAGGGGCCTGTGCACTTCTCGGGCCTTGAGCTCCTAGCTGCCCTTGCTTGGCTTGTTGGCGCGGGCGCTGTCGTGTGGGCCGTTCTCACGCGGCGCGTTCATCGGGCCCGGGCCGTGGTCCTCCTCGGCGCTCTCACCGTGGTTGCATTCGTCGGACCCCTGGCGGCGCTGCTGTATGTCGCCACGAGGGGACCTTCGAGAGAATCTTTGTCGCGTGCGACGTAGCCCAAGGAGAGGTCGACGGGATCATTCCCGGCCGTCCGTGGGGCCCGGGCGAGGGACCAGCGTGAGAACGGTCGCGCGCTTCTTGTCGCCGCCCGTGTGTCCCTTGGTCATGTGCCGCAGGTCGTTCGACTGCTTGACCAGGTGTGCCGCGGTCTCACGGAGAGTGACGTTCGACCGCTGAGACAGCGTGGTCAGGTGCACGAATGCTTCGTGGTCGTCGAGGTTGAGCTGTTCCATCACCAACCCGATGGCCTTCCCGATGGTCCTGCTCGACTGGAGCGACTGCAGCAGGTCGTTCTCCCGGTGGGCCTGCGCCAGGGCGGTGGCCGCCCGGGCGGCCATGAGCTTTGCGTGGGCCAACCGGCGGGCATCGACGGATGCGTGCACCGTCGAATACAGGTTGAGGCCGCCCAGGGTCCTGCCCTCGACGGAGATCGGCACCCCCAAGTGCGAACGCAGGCCCAGGGCGGCAGCTAGGGACATGAACCTCGGCCACCGGTGCTCGCTCTCGGCATCGCCCACGATCACGGTGCGTCCCTCCCGCATGGCGGTGATGCCGGGGCCTTCGTCGAGGACGTACTGCAGGTCGTCGAGCACGAACACCAGGGCATCGGTCCCATCCAGGGTTGTGTAGGTGTCGTCGCTGTTCACCACGCAGATACCCACATGGCCTCCGGGCGCGAGCTGTTCGGTCGCGTCGAGGATCGGACCGAGCATGGGGAGCGCGCCGCCGCCGCACCACGCGGATGCCGATCCGTCGAGGGCGAGCAGGTCTTCAGGGGGCCGAGGATGCACAGCAACTCCAGGTGCAATCGTGCTGGGAACACCGCGGAGCGTTGGCTCAACTGGAGACGGCGCCCGAGGGTCACGGAGGGTGCCCATCGGGGTCTCGGGTGGGCCTACAGTTGCGAGGTTACCGCCGAAGTGACCGTGGTGGCGGCGGAACGAGCACCGTCAATCTGGTCGACGTCATGATCGGTCCGGTCGGCCCTGCGCCCGGTCGAGGTCGTCCCTGGTGAGCAGCGGCAACGTGGTGAGCCCGATGTCGCTCAAGGCCATGCCGGGAGTGGGGCTGCGGTCGATCGCGCAGATGGCCGTTTCGACGATGGCGCCGGCTGCCCGGAGGGCGCGGGTGGCGTCTCGGACCGCACCGCCGGTCGTCACGATGTCTTCGACGAGGGTGATACGACGCGCTGCGATGTCGGCTCCCTCGGCGAGGCGCCGGGTCCCGTACTCCTTGGCCTTCTTCCGGACGAACAGCGCCGGTATGCCGGTGAGACTGCTGAGCATCGTTGCCAGCGGGATGCCACCAAGCTCCAGTCCGCCGAGGAGGTCGGTGTCGATCGGCACGAGTGGCTGCATGGCCTCCGCGACGCGGCGAAGGAGCTGGGGGTCGGACTCGAAGAGGTACTTGTCGAAGTACTCAGTGGCGGTCTGGCCGGACCGGAGGGTGAAGCTGCCGCCCAGTCGGCAGGTGCGGTCGATGTCTTGGGCGAGTTCGGCGAGGAGGTCAGGCTGCACGCGCGCATGTTCTCACGATCGTGGTGACAGGAGGCGGGGTCTGGTTTGGAGGCCCGCTCGTTGTCGTGCGTGGCGCGCGGTGGGGTGCGCTCGGGGCCGCGTAGCGCACCGGAACGCAATCTGACAACGGGCTATTCGAGTTCTGAATAGTCCCTTGTGCTTCACCCAACGGCGGCGACACGGTGGCTGGCATGGACACCGAAAACCTGCGGAACATATATGCAATGCTGACGCGGAACCTGGCAGCCGCGACCGCAGTTTCAGTGGCGATCATGTTGGGTGGGGCAGCACGATCCGAGGCGGCCAACGAAGGTCCGACGATCAACTCGTCAGTGTTCGTCGACCGGCTGACCCAAAGCGAGCTACTGAGGTGGCGGGCGTTGGCGCCGGCCCAACAGCGTGCCACTCTGACCCTCCTGGCCGACCCACGAGTCCAGCGCGGGTTCGCCACTGTGGGACAGGCCAAGGCCGTCTCAAGCGCGATCGACCTCGTCGAGACTCGCGACACCGCCAGGACTCCGGTTCGAGCAATGCCCACCGCGGCGACGACGACGTACCAGGTCCAGTCCTGGTACTCACGAACGTGGACAATCTTTGGAATCGCGTACGCCACGACTCGACTCGACTATTACTACGTCACGGGTGCGGGGGTCGTCCTGTATGACCACTACTGTTCGGCGTCGTACTCCAACCGCGTGCCGCTGCGCTCGATGTCGGTGCAGGTCAACCACTATGTGGGCGGTGGGAAGGGCACCTGTGTGGCAACGTGGACCCTCACCAAGCTGAACTTCTGGACGGACACCAGCGATCAGGGTATGCGCGTGAACGGCAGGGGCGTTGAAGCGACGTGGGGTCCCTGAGAGGAGACACGTCGAATGGCACTCTCAACTCTCGAACTGCTCGCAGGTCTCGCGTGGCTGCTCGGTGTCGGCGCGGTGTTCTGGGGTTTGCGCGCAAGCCGGATTACAGGGCTGGAGATGGTGCTCCTTCTCCTCGTTCTCACGCTGGTTCCCCCTGCTCGGACCTGCCACCGCGGCGTTGTTGGTCGGAATGCGGGGGCGCCCCGCACGGGCGGATGGTTCCACGACGCCATAGGTGGCGGGCGTCGGAGGCTGAACGCCAGGGGTCAGGCGAAGCAACCCGAACCTGCATGTGCGCCTGCAGAATCAAGTTGCTGACACCCGCTTTAGGAGTCTGCCCAAGGCGATGATGGTCATCGAATTTCGTTCTGTAGCAACGGAATAGCGACCGGACCCGTTTGGTAGTTCTGGTTGCTTCCGGCGCGGTAGGTACCTCTCGGGTACCTGACTCTATGGGTGCTGCAGCCAGCTCCCACGAGTGTGACTTACCCGCTGGGCCTCGTCGAGGTCTTGTCGTCGCCAGTTCGCCGGCCAGGCTGAGTGCATGTTCGTTGTGGCTGGCCCGGAGCCAAGACTCACTGCATAGGCGGTGGAAAGACACGCCCTGACCGCGGCCTGAGCGGATGCTCAGTAGTGGTTTTCCAACAGCAACTCAGCGCACCTCTGGCAATCAGCATTTCGGGTTCCGTGGAACGGGCTTCAGTACAACGTCTGGTCCGTGACCTCAACCTCTCCGCATAACGTCGAGTCCAAGTTCCGTGGATCGCGCCCATGGTGTCGGGTATCCCCTGGCGCGATCACGATTGAGGTCCAAGGCACGCCATGGTTCACCGGAACAGCGTTGAGCCGCGTCGTCCTGCGAGTGCGCGCTCATCGGCACGAGCGGATGCTTCGGCATTGCGGGCCCACATGCCTCCGCACCAGTGGATGATGCGTCCGTGAGTTCTGGATTCGAGATCGTTGAGGACGCTGCGGGCCGTCTTGACTTTGACGTGCAGACCGAGTGGACCCCCGCGCTCCACGACGCCTTCATCAAGAGCGGCGCGGACGGGCTCGTGGCTAACTACGCTCGCGGCTTCGAGGGCCCGGGCCTCGACTTCGTCGGCCGTTTGCCGCTACGCCGACTGAATGTCTTGGACCGCGGGATCTCAGATCTCACTCCCATCCACGACTTGGGCAACTCCCTCGAAGAGCTTCGCGTCCAGTCAGCGCCGGGCTCGCATATCGACCTAGCGCTCCTGCCGAGGCTGACAGTCCTCTCCTGCGCCTGGGACCAGATCAAGAGCTCGGTCGACCACGCCGAACGGATCGAGGAACTCTTTCTCAGCCCCTACACCGAAATCGATCTGAAGCCATTGCAGCATCTGACGTCGCTCCGATCACTCCAGATGAAGCAACGCCCGCGGGTTCGCTCGCTCGATGGCGTCCAGACCATGCCCTGGCTAGCGCGTTTGGGGATCTACGGCGCACTCCTCGAAGACACCTCGGCCCTCGCCGAACTGGCTTCACCCGTCCTCACCCGCCTGGACCTCGCATCGTGCCGCCGTCTGACCTCCCTTTCCGACCTGAGCGGCTTGGTCGGCCTTCGAGAACTCGATGTCAGCGAAGCCGGCAGCCTTGAGAGCCTTCGCCCCATCGCGGGGCTCACCTACCTCGAACGGCTCTACCTCTACGGCTCGACCACCATTGACGACGGGGATCTAACCCCGCTCCTGACTATGGCTCGTATGCAAGACCTTCGCCTGATGAACCGGCGCCACTACAGCCCCACGGTCGCCGCCGTACGCGAACAGCTGGGGCTCGCTCACTAGGCAGCCCTACGAAGCAGCGAGTCCAGCGCCCCATCCTTTGGCCTTGTGGAACGCACTCTCATCGGCATGAGCGGAAGTTCGCTTTCGCCCCGACAGGCGGCGGTGTGACGCAGCTTGGAGGGCGCGAACTCCCCCCGTCGGTAGTGATCGAGAGTTAGCCTTGGCCCCTCGTCGTGGATCTGAAGGGGGCAGGACCGATGGCATTCGGAAGGACACCGGAGCAGAAGGCCGCCGAAGAGCAGCAGAAGCTGGCCGCCCGCGCGGCGGCTAACGAGGAGCGGGAACGTCAACAGTTCCTGAAGAGCCCCGTGGGTCAGGCAACTGTCGCCAAGCAGCAGGGCCAGGGCTTCTTTGAGGTGCAGCTCGAAGTCGGCTCGTCGCAAAGAGACAGCACAGTCCTCGGCGGAAACAACTTCAACCTCGCCAGAGGCTCATCGAAATCGCATGCCGGAACGCTGGCCGCCATCGAAGCCGTCGGGTGGCACCTGGAGCACGTGGGGCATGTCTTCATCGTCACGTCCGAAAGCAGTCGTGACAAGTTCATGAGCTCAGGTCAGCAGACCGCCGTGAGCGGTATAACGATGGGGCTCTATCTGTTCAGGAACGTCGATCATCCCGGTCAGAACGGGTAGACCGACATTGATCGTCTGCGTCGAAAGGCTACGACCTTCAGGCGGCGGAATGACGCATACGTGGTTGGCTTCGCGCGGTGCCCCTTACGTGGCGCATCGCTGCATGATCGGCACCTCTCTTACGCCTGGGATGTTGGTCCGGAGCTGCGATGAAACCACGGGCGTCGGCGCGAATGCGCGGGGACCACCGGCGTTCTACTTTCGTGGAAGGCCGGGGCTCGGGCGAAAGGCAATGTTCATGAGAGACACCGATCGACCTGCTGAGGACGTCCCACTACCGGCCCCCGAATCCAGTTCTTGGTCCGAACGGCAGAAGGGCATCGACGGGGCGCTGCTTTATCGGTGCCACAATCGTGGTCGTGCTGCTTGGCTCGCTGGTGTGGAAGGGCCTGTTCTGATCCCTGAGGTCACTTCAGCCAGTGAGGCGATTTCTGCGTGTGTGGTGCTTGTGTCGCTCTCGTGACATAGCGTGCCAACACGTGCGCCTACGCGTGGAGCACAGTTGAGGTAGAGAACACGATGGCCAGCACCCCACACGACGACCTTTTGCCGCTGGACGGGCCGTTCAGTCCGTACGTTCAGGAGCAGATCGGCTGGTACGTCTATTTGCTGCGCGACCCCCGCAACGGCGAGGTGTTCTATGTCGGCAAGGGCAAAGGCAATCGGGTCTTCCAGCACGCTCAGGACGCGGACACTCTCCCAGATACTGACAAGCCCAAGCTTTCGCGCATCAGAGTGATCCACGAGGATGGTCGTCAGGTGGTCACCGAGTTGGTGCGCCATCACATCCCAACTGAGCAGACGGCCTACCTTGTCGAGGCCGCGGTCATCGACGCGATGCGCGCAGTCGGACTCGAGCTCACCAATGCGGTGTCCGGTCACCACAGCCAGCTCTATGGGCTGGCTAGCACCTGGGTGGCTGCGAGTATTTATGATGCGCCGCCTCTGCCAGAGGTGGATGAACCCTTGGTGATGTTCAAGATCCCCAAGCTCTGGACACCCGCGATGACCGAGGGCGATCTGTACGAAGCCACAAGGGGTTGGTGGGTTCTGGGACCCAAGGCCAGGCGGGCGAAGTACGCCGTCGCGGTGCATCGAGGAGTCACCCGCGGGGTTTGGCGCATCGAGTATTGGCGTGAACGGGTTCCCGGGGACCGCGACTACACAGCCGACGATCAGCCGGCGCGGACCGGGTTCGCCGGCAGCCCAGCCCCTGAAATGACGCATTTGCTCAACAGGTCCGTCAAGTCCCTTCGACAAGGGAGCGGAGCCGTCACCATCTACCTCAACTGCGATGACCCGTCACTGCCTACGTCACCCCTCCTCGCGGGCGCTGTCGCAGTACGTTCCGCTGAGTCCGAGAGAGCGCCAGCCCAGTCCAGATTCGTGTGGCAGCCGCAGGACATCGAGATTCGCGACGCTCAGGGCACTGTGGTCAAGCCTGCCGGTGAATTGTTCGCACCGTCCACAGTTCGGCGCGACGAAGCCAACAACCCACCAACGTCGACTGATGCTGGGCGGCGTGAAGACGTCGCCGCCATGTCGTCGGACGGAAAGACCCCACCACCGACCACAGCCGATCGCCCTTGCGCCCGTTGCGGTCGCCCGGCGCAGTGGCTGGTCACCGGCGGCGAACACTCGGCGGCGCCGGGCAGGCTGCTCTTGTACTGCAACGCATGCCGCTCTGAGGGTGCAGAACGATTGGCCGTCGCAATACCCTTGTCGGTGCTTGATCAGGATCCACAATCTCTCCTGCTCCGCCTCTACCGAGTGGGGGCGACTCGCTCTGACCCCGACCAGGTGGCGGAGCACTTGGGTCTAAATCCTTCCGGGCCCTGGTACACCCTGGCCAGGGCTTTGCGCCACTGAGCCGCTCGTATCTTCGACCTCGTGACGTCGATTAGTTGCTTCGTAAGCCATGAGCCACCCAAAATGCGGCGCAAAGACGCACACGGATCGATGTCCAAGGGGTCTCGCTTACCAGAGGTAGCGACTGCGAAATTGGTCCCTGGTCGGGCTGACATCATTAAATGCTGCAGCGATGATCCGCTCGATGGTGACGGCTTGGAAGCTGCCCGTTGTATCGGCCAGAAGATCAGCGTAGGCGCGCGTGGCGGTTCGGAAGCTCGCGTTGCGCTCGGGATAGAGCAGCGCGTACCGGGTTTGGGCTGTCCAGAGTTGAGGGTGGCGCCGCATGGAGAGTGCCAGTAGGTGGTAGCGCCAGATCTGTCTGAGGTCCGTGGTCAGGACGCGGTCCTGCCAACCTGGTTTGAATACTCCGGACTCTTCCGCGATCGCGACGAGGAAATCAGTCTGCTCTTGGTACCGGAGAGCCGCCTGCGGGTTCCGTCCGCTGGGGATCTTCTCCTTCAGCGAGTGCTCGTGGTACTTCGTCTCCATCCCGACGACGGTCCGAGGACCCGCTGGATCACCGATGCGTAGCGCCACGTCAAATGCGGTTCGGTCGCGCGTGTACGCAGGTTGGCGGCGGCCGGGCGACCACTCGAAAACGATGTCGCTGTCGCCTGCTGCTTCGACTCCGAAGAGCGCTCCGAGGCGGGACCGTGCCTCGTCGTTATCTGTATGCGACGCTTCGCCAAACAGGTTGAAGGCCATCGGCATGGAGGACAGCAGGTCCCCGATGGAGTCGGGTGGCGTCAAGCGTCTGATGATCCTCGTGCGCCTCGGCTCGATCCCTGGCGATCTTGTGAATGGTGGGATTGAGGAAGTTACTGCCGGCCTCAGCGTCCCGTGGAACGAGCTTGGTTCCGTTGCAGATCTCTTCGGCCGGGACATCCGGGTCGATCTGGCGGCCACGGTGCGTGCCGAACGTCCTGATTCCCATCGTGTCGACGGCCCACCGATGCTGACGCCATCGCGCTTCTCGCTTGAAGGCGGTCATCTCGGGGGTGCCAGCCCTATCGCTGTCGAACCAGCAGCCGGCGTCCTTGAGGTCCTGCTGCGTTGGCTCCACGGATCGTCCCTTCCTTGAAAAGCAGAACCTACCCCCGCACATCTGCAGGAGTAGTCCGGCTTGCGTATCTACCCTGCGCGGTTACTGGAGCTATCGGTCGAGAACGTGCGTGCTTGCTGCATGCGGCGATCGACAGGTTTCGTTCGATTGGCGGTCTATCGAGCGGCAATTCTGATGAGGTAGGCCAATGTCGAGTCTTTGGGACAGCTGGGCTGAGCTGACGAGATTCCTTGAAAGTGCTCGTCTGGCGTTCGCCCGCGAGCGCGCCCTTTGGGAGTCGTTGGAACTGGCCAATCGTGATCAGGCCAAACTCAAGGTGAGGGTGGGGGACGGTTGGTACAAGGCCCGCTTGGACCAACATGTTCAGGCGGTGGCAGACGAGGAGATGCTGTACGCCTCGGTGCTCATTCATAGCTACGCGCTTGCCGAGTCCGCGGCAATCGACGAGCTCGGACTGGACAGGGCGCCGAAAGGCGTCGAGCACTGGGGTGCGCAGCTCCTTCGTCGTGCCGGCGCCGACTGGACCGCCGTCAAGGACGGCGAGAGTGGGGCGGTGGAACTCGCCGTTGTGCGGAACGCATTTGCGCATGGCACTCGGCGCGTTGACGCAACTGCATCCAAGAGGCTCAGTGTCGCTGGTGCGCCGAGGCGCGCTGCCGGAGCGCAGGTGTCATTGACCTATGACGAACTCCGCACCTACAGAGCCCGCCTGGCCAGCCTTTTGAATGAGGGCGGCCTCAGGCGACCTCAAACTCCGGCCACGTAGGCCGTCAGGAAGTGGACGCCATGGCGGTCGAGGTTGCCGCGAGCCCTGTCGTAGTGCTCGGTCGTCCTTGGGTCGGCGTGACGGGCCAATATCTGCGCATCGCGCAGCGGCACACCGGCGTCCAGGGCGGTGGTGATCGCGGCGTGGCGCAACGAGTGGGGGCTGATGTGTCGCGGGATGCCGGCAGCCTTCGCGACCCGGGCGACCATTCTGTAGACGTCCCTCCGGTCGACGGGATTGCCCGTGAGCGGGCGCATGATGAGCTGGCCGCTGGTCCGCTCGCCGCGGCAGGCTTCCAGGGCGCGCAGCACCGGAACGGTGATCGGCATGGTGGCTGGTTTGTTGCCCTTACCGACCAGGTGCAGCACCCGATGTCCGCGCAGAGTCTCGGCGTAGTCCTCGATCCGGACGGCCGCTGCCTCTGAGGCGCGGAGGGCATTGATGCCCAACAGGAACGCCAACGCGCCGTGGTGAACAGTGATGGTCTGCGCGACCTGCAGGAACCGGATCAGCTCGAGCCGGTCCAGTCCCTGAGTGCGCGACTCATCCCGGTGCACCTTCGGCAGCCTCGCGTAGACAGCTGGGTCGGACGGAATCAGGCCGTCAATATGTGCGAACCGGAAGAAGCCCCGCACGCCGTGCATCATGGTGACCACCGAGGAGTCCATCAGCCCGCGGTCACCGAGCTGCCGAATGTACAACTCCACGTGTGCGCGTTGGACGGCCACTAGCGGGTCGAGGCCGTGAACCTCGCACCACGAAAACCACTCCCGGAGCTGGTATTCGTACAAGCCGTGGGTGTGCCCGGAGTAACGGGCCAGGTACGACACCGCAGCGAGTTGCGCAGTCGACATCGATGCGGGCTGAAAGGGCAAGAGAACTGTTGACTCCGACATGGCTTCACCTCATGCGGCGACAGCATGAACGGCCCGACCCCGCCCGCCGCCACCGCGGTCAGGCACTCGGACCCAACGACGTTAGCCCCGGCCTCGAAGCGGCGGTGTTACGCGGGGGAGCAGCGCACCCGCGCCGAAAGAACGGAGGCGGATTGGTCGCTCCCAGATCACTCCCGAGCCTCGGACACCGGATCAGCAACAATAACCCCGTGAGCCTCCAGACGCTCCGCCAGCTCACCCGCAACCTCGGGGCCGAGCATCGTTGTGACGAGGGTCGACGTACACGCGACAGACGATCGGCCCGCGACAGACAGATGGGGAGTCAGCCCGTAGGCTGACTCCCCATCTACCGGCCCATACGTCCGGCGCAGCTATTCGCGTCACTTTCGTGCGCGCTACCACTATCAGTATTGACGGTGGCACTCGTCAAGCGCATTGGCGAAACTACAACCGTGTCTTTACCAAGCTGGCAGGCAGCAGGTGATCGGCATCACAGCTGGCTGGCTCGCGCCATCGTGAACGCCGCACACGAACGCCATGAGCTCAGTATCAATTCGAGCGTGGTCGAGGAAGGCTGCGTGGACCATCACGCGGTCCGTCGTTCCTAGCACCTCACCTGGATACCACGCGCCCTGGGCGTCTGCGATTAACTTCACGCGAGCGATAGTGTCCTGGCTTGACCAGCCTGCGATCGCCGGACGACCTTCGAGCGGCCCGACAAGGTACGTCGCCGGATCGGGACCGGTCGCATGGCGCAACACCGCAACGCGCTGTCCGGGAAGAAGCGTTCCGGGTAGAACGCGAAGGCTCGCTTCTTCGCCCGCCAACGTTCGCACTTTCGCCGCCGTCGGCCCCTGCCAGTACAGGACCTCGGCGGTCTGTACCTCTGGCATCGGTCCAGAGGGAGCGTCCTCGGACAGAATGAGGTGGGGGAATCGTCCACCGTCCGTCGGATAGATCCGCAAGCCCTTGGCGTACAGATCAATCTTGGCACCGACCTCGACAGACCTTCCCGGCGTCCAAAGCCCGGGCGCTCCCAAACTGGTACGCATCAGGAACTGACCTGCATCGTCCGGCGGCGCGTGCACCGTCCAGCGAAGCTGTCGTGGCTCGGAAGACGTTGCAATGGTGGCAAGTCGGGTGCGCAGCCCCGAGCCAACCTGTCGACCTAGAGGTTCGTGGATGAGCCGCAACGCCTCTTCAGACAGTAGGATCCATTCCCTTTGTTGGTCCCGCTTGTGCACCGTGTCGAACGCGACCGCGTACGCCGGCACCTTGCGCTCAAGGGCAAATTCGTACGCAGGCATCAGGTCCATGTCTTCGGACATGATCACGATGCACTTGGCCGTGCTCTGCTCGGACAGGATTGCGTCCGCTAAACGACACACTTGCACCGCGCAAAGCACGTCAATCTGCTTCTCTTCCGGCTTGCCCTTAGAACGTCGTTCGACCAGGTAGCCCTCAAGCACGTTCGCTCCACCCGAACGTAATTGCTCCGCGTACCGCGCGTTGCTAGCCAACAGATGTGCGACCTTGACGCTGGGGCGGTTATCGATTGAGCGTGTCGCCACCCCAACATCTATCGATACAGGATCGAGTCCATACAGGTTGAGCGCTGACCGGATTCCCTCGATAGTGATGTGCCGTGGCCAACCGAAGGCCTTCCGGCTCTGTCCGCGCGCATTTCGACTATCCACAACGACAGCGCAAGGGGTCAGGTCGCCCATGTGGTTCCTCCCCAAGTGTCCGCTAGATGCCGCCGCGCCACCTTAGCCCGCACCTGCGTGCCTTCGAGAGCGAAACGCTTGAGTCGTCGCGGGTTGCCTAACCACGGGTTCGCCCGGGAGGATCAGATTGATGACCTGGGACTTGGCCAAGGATTGAGGCTAAACGTGGACCATCCCGCGGGGGCGCCTGTCCGGGTGTACTCCTGAGCGAGGCGCTTGCCCAGAGCCTTCGCGACGGGGCGCTCGGTCTGGTGGGAGTCTCAAAACGTGGCCGCAGTTCTGTTGGGCGGACGTGCGCCCGGACGAGGGGCATGCAATCCTCCTGCATGACCTTCGGAGAAGAACGTGAGTACATCGACCCGCAGGAGTATGTCCTTGAGAGGTTGCACGACGATCTCTCCGAGGCCCAGGTAGGGGGCGATGCAGAAGGAGAGGAAGAGGCAACGCGCCTGATCGCGGCCATGCAGAAGCACGGCGCAACGCACGGACTCGTTTCAGCCGACACCAGGCAACAGTGCGAGTTTGACGGAGAGCCCTACCCCTGTGCCATGTTGAAGTTGAATGCTCGAAAATGGCGAGACCGCGAAGACTTCCCCCTTCGCTTGTTTTAGCCGCAAGGTGTGAGCTCTGCCCACGACCTGTAACCCTCCCAAGCCGATCCCAGACTGGGGCAGACGCGAGTATCGCGGCCATGATCTCCGTAACTCAGCGGCCCGACGTGATAGCCGCTTTATGCAGAAGTGGTACGGACGGTTGGCGGCGCCGTGGTTGGCGCAGCGGCCACCTATTTCGGCAGTCGCTCTCTCTGGGCAAGGGAACGCCAAGAGCGTGAACGGCAGGCAGCGCAGGAGCGCGACGAGCGGATGGCCGCTGATCGCGAAAGGCGAACCGCGTTGGTGGCACAGCGACTGGTGAATGCTTTCGACGCCATGAGCGTGTCCGTGCTCGATGCCGTGGCTAGGGGCAATATTGCCGCGCGATTCACCGTGGACTCCGATCCAGCGCGCGATTGGGCTACAGCTCGCGCAGACGCTAGCGATAACGCGCTGGCCCCTGCGTTTCGCGTCCCGCCATCCTGATGTACGCGAAGCAGTGGACGTCGTGATGCGGCACCTGGACGCTGACAGGCCGATGGACGACGCGCGCTTGGATCTTGACCGCGTTGGGCGAGCCATTGAACAGGAATTGGACGACTTGCTATCCCTGAGGTCGACAGGTGACTCCGCCGGCCAAACGGCCTAGGAAGGCCGCTACCTCTCAGACAGGACAAAAGTGCATAGTTCCAGCCTACTCCGGATTATTACTGGTTTCGTGAGAGAGATTCCTCTGCCTGACACGACTGGCAATGCCACATCCCGCCCCGGAAGTATGCATCAAACTCTCGGGGCCCCGCCTGTGCGCCGTTCCGCACTCTTGGCATGCGAAGCCAGAAAAGGCACCCAGCTTCACAACACTCGTTGAGACTGTCCAACCCTCGTCCCGGCGACTGCGCTTTGAGCGGCCCTTCACCAAAACGTTGGTCCGCCGTTTCTCATAGAGCCCGGTTGAGTCACCAAAGGTGATCGGACGCTTGGCGATCCCCGACGTCGCTGCGGTGGCATCCACTAGTGCTCGAGCTCCTCGAGGGCTGGATCGCCGATAGCCCACCAAGTCGGTGGCCACGTAGGCACGGGCGCCGCCGTCGCGATGTGGTTGGCCACTAGCCAATGATCGTCGAGTCGGTGCACCAAGAACTGCAGAGCCTTTGGAAGCTGGACGGCGGACTCCACGAAGTAGCCCCCCGTGCTCCCTACCGGCGCGAGGATAACCACGTCGTAGTCGGGTGCAACCCTGCGCCGACGGCTTCCAGCTCCCATCTGATCAAAGTCGATCTTCCCCCAAGCCTCATTGATCGACCGGTTCTCGGTCTCGACGAAGTCTCGCCAAACTTCACTGGCGCTTCGATCTCGCAATGCCTCATCAACAAGTGAGTCCAGTTTCATTAGATCGTCGCCGAACACGGACCTGTTGTTCCACAGCCACGCCTTAAGGCGACACTCCAACCAGTTGGCGTCGGCCAATTTGATGGCTTCCTCGAACTGCCACGACTGCGCGAACCTGCAGAAGCGGAACACCACGTCGACTTGCCCACCGTCATTGAACCGATCGTCGATCCCGCCCGTGGCGGCGAGGATCACCGAGTTGGCAATTTGTTCGTCGCCGTCGTCCGTAGCCAACGCATGGGCGCCCGCAGGGAGGTCCGAGTCGTCAATCAGGTCTCGATTAACGAAGTGGCCCCAGAAGGAGATGGCCATGAGTGCGGACACCGTGCCAGGAAAGACGGAATACCAGACGAAATCGTTGCGGTCGATGAACCATGTCCAGTAACCGAAGGCCAACGCCAACACGAGCGCCACGACTGCGGATCCCTTTTGAACCGGCTTCTTGCGCTTCCCGCCTGTCTGGCCCGTAAGTCTGGCGATGTCAGTCGCGATGCGTCCCTGAAGCCATGCGGCAGACAGAGTGTGGTCACTCAACAAGGCGTGCTTTTGCACTTCCTCAACGAGAGCCAAGTTTTCGCGGATCTCGTTCCTCAGGCGAGATCGGCGTGAGCCGATGCCAACGGCGGTAAGGAGAGGCACGGCCACTGCGAGCCCGGCCTTGAGCAGTCCTTCCACGTCCATGCGGCCAATCTAGTTCGCCTGCCTCCTGTGTCCTCTCCACGCCCCGAACGTGCCATCCTTCGTGTGGCGCCCTTAGTGGGCGCAAGGACGCACAGTCAACTCGACGAGTGAGAAGTTGCCTACGACGCACAGCGTCGCCCATGTAGTTGGACCGGGCGCGGACAGCCGACTGGGCTGCTAGATGGAGAGATCGGGTCCACTGGCCCGTAACGCTTCTTGTGGATCCATGAGTGTTAGGTGCTCTTCACTGCGCAGTGCGATTTCAAGCCGTCCGCCAAGACGCGTAGGAGCAGCGACGGGCGCCAATGCTGGGCAAGGTCGTCTCGCCAGTTGCCCAGTGTTCTCGCCAATCTCGCGGCGTCGGACGCAGGAATCGCCGGGAGGCCATGAAGCGCAGAGGCTTCGTCGCCGAACTCGAAGACATCCGTGGTAACCGCCAAAACGACCGCGTCGCCGACGCTAGGGTCATGGCCATGCCCGATCCCAAGGTGTTGGCCGAACTGCGCGCGTTCGTGAGCGAGCGCGATTGGAGCCAGTTCCACTCGCCAGAGAACCTCGCAAAGAGCATCTCGATCGAGGCCGCGGAGCTCTTGGAGTGCTTTCAATGGAACAGCGATGCCGACCAAGCCCGGCTCGTCGAGGAGCTGGCCGACGTTCTGACCTACTGCTACCTAATGGCGGACCGGCTCGAGGTTGACGCAGACAGGATTGTGGCGGACAAGCTGCAGAGCAGCCGCTCGAAGTACCCAGCTGACCAGGCCCGGGGGAAGTCCACGAAGTATGACCGGCTTTGAGATCCTCGAGGTCGACCTGGCCCGCGAGCCAGTCCGGCTCTGGTCCGGCACCGACCCCCGCCTGAGGAACTGGCCCGTCGTCTACGCCCTTGACGGGTCCGGGCAGATCTACGTGGGGGAGTCCCTCAACGTCGCGATGCGGCTCCGCCAACACCTGGAGAGCGCGAACAAGGCTGCGCTCGGCCGGGCGCGCGTTGTCGTCGACGAGACGTTCAACAAGTCCGTTTGCCTTGACCTTGAGTCCTTCCTCATCCGCCTGTTCGCCGGTGACGGTCGGTATACCGTGATCAACGGCAACGAGGGCATCACGGACGCCGATTACTACCGGCGGGAGGTCTATCGCAAAACGTTCGCGGAGGTCTTCAACGCGCTGCGGGAGCGCGGGCTCTTCACCCAGAGCATTACCGAGATCGAGAACAGCGATCTGTTCAAGCTCTCACCGTTCAAGGCCTTGTCGGAGGATCAGCTCGGGGTGGTGTTCGACATCGTGGAGGGTCTGTTCGATGACATCGACCGGAGTGACGCCAGCACGATCGTAATCCAGGGGTCGCCGGGAACCGGCAAGACCATCGTCGCGATCTTCCTCATCAAGCTGCTGTGCGACATCCGTGACTACGACCCGGCCCAGCCAAGGGCCGAGCTGTCGGTGTTCGAGGAATTCTTCGACGAGGAGTCCTCGAACATGCTGGCGGGGTTTCGTGTGGGCCTCGTCGTTCCCCAACAGTCATTGCGCCGTTCCATTCAGAAAGTGTTCGACAAGACGCCGGGTCTCAACCGAGGGATGGTCCTCTCGCCGTTCGACGTCGGGAAGGATCCAGGTCGCTTTGACTTGCTGCTCGTGGACGAAGCCCACCGTCTGACCCAGCGCGCGAGTCAGGGCTCGGGGCCGCGCAACAAGGAGTACGCCGAGATCACGAAGGCGCTTGTTCGGCACTGATGACAAGGCCAAGACACAGCTGGATTGGATCTTTGCCAAGAGCGCCAACCAGGTCTTCCTCTTGGACCGCGACCAGAGCGTCAGGCCCGCGGACATCCCAGCTGAGATCGTCGACGCGCTTGTCGATGGAGCCCACCGCGCACAGCGAGGCTATCGCTTGACCGCCCAGCACCGAGTGCGAGCCGGCACCGACTACGTCGGTTTCGTGCGAGGCATTCTGGCAGGCGTGCCCATGCAGCCAAGAGACTTCGGCGAGTACGACCTGCGCTTTTACGACGACTTCGGCGAGATGCGGCGAGACATCTTGAAGCGCGACGACGAGGTTGGTCTTGCACGTCTTGTGGCGGGGTACGCGTGGGAATGGGTGAGCAAGCAGGACCGTGGCGCGTACGACATCGTGATCGACAGCGAGCACATCCAGTGGAACACCCGCCCGGTCGACTGGGTTAACTCCAAGTCATCCCGCGACGAGATGGGGTCGATTCACACGATCCAGGGTTACGACCTCAACTATGCAGGTGTTGTCATCGGCCGAGAGTTGCGCTTTGACCCCAGCCAGGGGCGGATCTACTTTGACCGCTCCCAGTACTACGACCGCAACGGCAAGGCCAACAACAAACAACTCGGGCTCACCTACGGCGACGAGAAGTTGCTCGAGTACGTCCGGAACATCTATGCCGTTCTCCTCACACGTGGCATCCAGGGCACCTACGTCTACGTCTGCGACCCTGACCTCCGCCGCTACTTGCGGCCGTTCTTCGGAGAACGACGCCCGAGCGATCCCTGAGACGACTTCGCCACCGGTACACATAGCGTCGAGCAGATCCAGCTACCACTATCTCGAGCACGTATGGGGCGAGAACTGGTGACCCGGTGAGACAGACGGCCACGCGCCAGGCGATATCGCTGCCGCGCGACTCCGGGTTCGTTGGGTGTGCATCTGCTCTTTGTGGCGCACTTCGTGGGCTGCCAACTCGGCACCGCTCGCGGCGATGACCTTCTGCAGGACCTCGACCGGCTCGACTCTCTCGGGATTGGCATGCGCGGTCGCCGAGTCCGGTTCGTGGGCGGTGTCGATGTAGAGCAGGTTGGACTCACGCCCCCGGGACGCCATTACGTATAGCGTTTCGCGAAGCGTGGTCGCGGTGACGTACGCGTGGGCGGTGTCCACGGTTCGCCCCTGCGCCCGGTGTGCGGTGGAGGCGTACCCGAGCTCGAGGTGCTCGCGGACGTAGTCCGCTGGCAGCACCGCGGTGGCGCGCCCGCCGCGATGGGTCACACGTAGTGACCCATACTGTCCGGTGGCGGTGACGACCCAGTCGTCGCCGTTCTTGACCCAGCCGCGCCCAGTGGTCAGGGCGCGCATGTTGAGCCGGGTCACGACCACGTCGCCCATCCCGACGACGGTCCCGTCGCTGCATCGCACCCCATCCTGCGCGACGTGCCCGGCTCGGACACGCCAGGCTCGCGCGCGGGCGTTGAGCTCGACGACGGTGTCCGCGTCTGCGGCGACCATGAGCGAGGCCCGCCCGGCCCGCTGGTCGGTTAGCCATCCCTCGAACAGCAGGTCCAGCATGTCCGCGCGCACCCCGGACTCGAGCCGGCCGTGCGCGGCATACTCCTCCGCGACCGTCTCGTCGCCGACGCGGAGCCGCAGTGTCGCGTCGCGTTCCCACTCGTGTCGGAACCGGAACACGTCGTGTAGGGTCGCGACACCCAGGCCGGCCGCGTCCGCCAGCAGCTTGAACGCGCCCCCGGCCTGCACCGGCGACAGTTGCGCCCAGTCTCCGACGAGCAGCACCTTCGCCCCCGCCGCGGTGGCTGCGGCGGTGATCTGGTCCAGGTCTTGGGTGGCAGCCATGGACGCTTCGTCGACAATGACCAGCTGCCCGGGCCGCAGCGCGCACCGCCGGTAGGCCGCCAGCTCCGCCCGTGCTTGCAGTTGCAGTTGTCGGGTCGCTGGGGAGGGATACCCGCCGGCTAGGCGCGCGGCATACTGTCGCAACTTGGCCTCCCGCTCCGTACCGCGCTGGTTCTCGGTAATCCACTTGGCAGTGTTTTCAGTGGGCACGCCGACGGCGTCGGCGAGTACTCCCGCCGCGGCCGCGGACGGCGCCAGACCGACCACCGACCCGGGTCCATGTTCGGCCTCCCACGCGGCCCTCACTCCCGCCATGGTGGTCGACTTCCCCGTGCCTGCAGCGCCGACGAGCACGTCGAGGCGACGACCTGAGGTGACCACGGCAGCGACGACGTGGGCCTGCTCCGCTGACAGCACGTGATCCTTGCCGGGCGCGACCATCCGCCGCAGGCGGGCCGCGACCGATGTTGTCACTAAAGGGGCATCGGTAGCCTGTCCGGCGGCGAGCAGGCGAGCCTCGGCGTCCAGGAGGTCTTGGGTGGCATAGACCTCGCTGTTGCGGGGCCGCAGCATGCTCGACCCGTCTGCGCGCTGCAGGTGCTCGGGCGCGTGCAGGACCTCGGCCGGGGTGAGCATGACCGCCCGTTTCGCTGCCAAGGTGGCGGTCCGTTCCGCCACGGTGATGCGGTCGGCGGAGGTGGCGAACCGGACCCCGTGCAATTGCCGGTGCGCCTCGGCCAGCAGGTTGGCCCGGGTGAACGTGGCCCGCTTGTCCGCCACCTGTGAAGCGGGGTGATGGTGGTGGATGAGAGGGGCGCGACGGGCGAGGGTCGGGACGGCGCGGGGCCGGCGATTGGAGGCAGCCGGGAGTGGGGGGCGGGACGGAGCCAGTGGTGTGAGCGAGGGTGGCGAGGTGGGCAGACGGAGAGGGGGCCGGCTCGGTCAGTGAGGCGACTCCCAGGGTGGCCGCCGGTCGTTCTCGCGGTCGGCCACCCAGGCGCCTCCACTGGCGCGGTCAGTCGTCGAGTCCCAGGGCTGACTCGTAGTCACGACCACCGTGGAAGACGCCGACGACCATCAGCCGTTCCCCGGATACGGCGAACGCGATGAGCGTGCGCTTCCTGTAGCTCGTCGTGCGCAGGCCCGGTCTGATGTCGTCTCGCGCGGACCCTCTGGTCGGGAAGACCGCCAGGCCCTCGCAGTAGTCGATGAGCTCTTCGACGTAGCGTCCGGCAACCTCGGGCGTGGCTCGGCTCGCGATGTAGTCATACAGCTCGCCGAGCTGAGTTTCGGCCTCGGGAGCGAAGACGACTCGCAGACTCACCGGCCGGTGTCTCGGTCCGAGAGTCTCTCTCGCAGGTCACGGCCCGTGATCGCACGGGACGGGTCGGCTACCAGGGCGTCGTAAGCCGTGGCCACCTCGTCCTGGAGCCACGCCTCCACCGCAGCGTCACGGGCGAAGAGGGTACGCAGCCCGTCCCGAATCACTTCGCTCTCACTGGCGTACCGACCCGAGCGCACGCGTTCCGCCAACGTGTCTGCCATCTCGTTGGGAAGGGTGATGCTCAGTTGTCGAGTCGTCCTCATGACCCTCCTCTGCATCGGAGTAGGACTCAATCCTACTCGATGTGGGACTGGGTCGCATAGTGCCCCCGCAGCGCCGTTGTCCACACAACAGCAACGAAGGATGGCCATGCAGAAACCACCGGGATCAAATGAGGGTTGTAGCCCAGGGGCTTGAAGGGAGGATCACGATGAACGAAGAGGTCGACGTCCACGCTCCGATCCTGCTCTCCCCGGATGAGGCGGCGGCGTGGTGCCACATCAGCGTGGGAACGCTGAATCACCTGCGATACCACGGGCGGTTCGCTCCGGCGATCAGGATCGGCAAACGCTGTTTCTGGACGCCGAAGGACCTGCTGGCGTGGTTGGAGTCGCAGAAGGAACCGGCGTGATCATCAAGCGCCCCAACGGGAGGTGGCGTGTGCAGGTGAAATACCGCAGCCGGGTCGTCGCTGATCGGACGTTCGATCGTCGCGGCGATGCGGTGCGGTGGGAGGTCGAGCAGAAGCGGCTCCTGCACTCGGGGGAGTTCGTCGCTCCCGCTGCCGGTCGGATCACCGTGCGCGAGCTGGCCGACGAGTTTCGGGAGGCGCGCAAGGGACAGGTGTCGGTACGGGCCTGGGAGTCCGACGAGAGCGCGCTCCGCGTCCACATCGTGCCGGCCTTCGGGAAGTTCCCGATCTCGTCGGTCACGCCTCCTTTGGTCGAGCGATTCTTGGTCGACCTGGCCGTGTCGCGGTCGGTGCGGACGGCGGCTCGGGTCCGGACCACCTTGCGGGGTCTGTTCAGGTATGCCGTCAAGACACGTCGGTTGCAGGTGTCGCCCGCCGAGCTCGTGCCTCTGCCGCACCCGGACTCGAGGACGGGGAAGGTCATCGAGGTCGATCCGTTCACGGTCGCGGCACTCCTCGATGTTGTCGACGCGCAGCGGAAGCTGTCGCCTTGGGGTGCCGAGGTCACGTTGGTTCTGGCACTAACTGGTCTCCGGTTCGGCGAGCTCCGCGGTCTCCGGGTCCGGGACGTGGTGTCGGTGCCATATCCGGGCATCGTGGTGAAGCGGTCGGTGCCTCAGTCGGGGCTGACGGGTGCGGTCATCGAGAGGGCCACCACGAAGAGCGGCCGGTCTCGCATGGTGCCTCTCTCAGAGCTGGTGCTGCCGGTGGTCCTGAAGGCGGCCGAGGGCAGGGAACCCAACGACCTGCTTTTCCCGGCGCCTGAGGGCGGATACATCCATGCCCAGAACTGGCGGCGGTCCGTTCACTGGAATGCGACCGGCCTCGGGAGGCGTCCGCACGACCTGCGGCACACGGCAGCGAGTCTGTGGATCGCGGCTGGCGTCGATATCAAGACGGTGTCGTCCTGGCTCGGTCCTTCGACGGCGAAGCTGACCCTCGACACCTATGGGCATCTGATGGGGACGGACGCGGACCGCGCGGCGCTGGACCGGGTCAACAAGGCTCTTGGGAACCCGGCGGGCACCCGGCCTGCGAAATCGTCAGACTCCGAGAGCAACGGCGAGGCGTGAAAATGGCCTCTGACCTGCGAAAACGTAAAAGTGCCCCCGGGCAGAATCGAACTGCCGACACCCGCTTTAGGAGAGCGGTGCTCTATCCCCTGAGCTACGAGGGCGAGCGTGGCTGGGTCGATCGCTCGAAACCCGGAGGCCTCGTGCAGGTACCGCCACTCACGCAGCGGCCAGAGTAGCCGAGACCGCCCGCCCCGGGTTCGCCGGGCCGATCGCCAGGTGTGCCGCAGCGCTGCCGCGCACTTCCCCCGACCTAGCGTGGTGGGCTCACGCCTGCAGCTTGGCGATCTCGGCCCGCGCGGCTGCGACGAGCTCGTCGTTGGTGTGGGCGTGGCCCCACAGACCCCAGCCACCCTCGGGCGCCTCGGTCAGCAGCACCCACGTGCGCTCGCTCAGCGTCGCATCCCCAGCGGCGTCGGCGACCAGGTCGGTGAGCCTGCGGACGAGCGCGAGCTGCTTGTCGCGGTCGAGGGCGCCGGCATTGGTCAGGACCTGCACGCGGACGTACGTGCTGTCTCCGTCCACGTTCGCGAGCGCGCTTGCCGGCAGGTCGTGCACGAAGGCGGCAGTGTTCTTGCGGAACATCGGGATGTCCGGGACCCCCTCGACGGCCATCACGGCGGCGGCCAGGTCCGTGGCGAGCTGGGCGGTGTCCGGGAAGGTTCCGGTCGCGGCATACACATCGATCATCGGCACGGCGGGCTCCAGGCGAGTCGAGAAGGTGACTATGACGAGCGTCATAGAATCTATGCAAGTTA
The DNA here is from genome assembly GCF_009707485.1 of Nostocoides sp. HKS02. Lineage (NCBI taxonomy): Bacteria > Bacillati > Actinomycetota > Actinomycetes > Micrococcales > Intrasporangiaceae > Nostocoides > Nostocoides sp. HKS02. The sequence goes on from NZ_CP046121.1 coordinate 3,206,953, forward strand.
ACATAGAATCCGTCCGCGGGAACCGTCGAGAGGGTGAAACTTTGGCTGGCGACGTGCGACGCCGGATGGTGCTCAGCGCGCTCACGCTGATCGCCGAGCGCGGCGTGCAGGGCACCTCCATCGCCGACCTGCTCGAGCGCAGCGGAGCGCCGCGCGGCTCGGTCTACCACCACTTCCCCGGTGGCAAGGACGAGATCGTGGCCGCGGCCATGGACTACATGGCGACCGACGGCCGGGTCCCCCTGCACGCCCTGCGTGGTTCTGATGTCCCCGGCATCGTCACCGGCTTCATCAACCTGTGGCGGGGCGTGCTGACCAGGAGCGAGTTCGCGGCCGGGTGCGCCACAGCCGGCGTGACCGTGAGCGGGGAGTCAGAGTCGGCCAGGGCCGCCGCGAGGAAGGTCTTCGAGCTCTGGATCGCCGACCTCACCGAGCTGCTCGAGGCCGCTGGCGTCGACCCGTCGAAGGCCGCCGACTTCGCCTGGATGCTCTTCGCCTCGACCGAGGGGGCGCTCGTCTTCGCTCGCGCAGAGCACAGCATGCGAGCCCTCGACCTCGTGGAGCAGCAGCTCCTCAGCCTCGGCGCCACGCTGGTCTGACCGGCGACTGGCCTGATCGCCGACCGGCGACCAGGGCCAGGTCACGACGAGGGCTGGTCGTCCTCCCAGGCGACCGACGCGATCCGCCACGCGCCGTCGACCCGCACGAGCTGGATGACCTTGGCGCCGCTGCCAGCGAGTGGCCCGTCCGGACCTCGACCCTTCTTCGCGTACGCCCCGGACCACACGGCGAGGTTGCCGTGAACCCACAGGTCGCCCGGCAGCGGCCACTCCCGGAACTCGGCCACCGCGTCGCCGGCCAGGTAGGCCCGCCGCGGCTCGACGAACGCGGCCACGTCATCGACCACGAGCTCGCCGGCAGCAGTGAAGTGCGCGATCGTCGCCTGCGGCAGGAACGACGCGGCGAGTGCATCGAGCCGCTCGTCCAGGCCCGGTTCGGTCCTGAACGCCGCGAAGAACCGCTCCACGCAGGCGGTCACCTCGGCGCGGTCCTCGACCTCGCGCTCGTCCTCCACCACATCAGCTCCTCACCCGTCGTCGCCAGCCGGACCGCGTCGACCCAGCCGACCGCCCGCCTTCGTATGCCGCGTCCGCGGCCTGCGCCCGGTCCCTCACCTGCAGCGTGGCGAGGATACGCGTCCCGCTGGTCGCTGTGACTAGCCCAGTTGGGTCCACAGGGCCCCCTGTGGACAAACCCCGGCCGTGCCCGTGGCCTGTTGACAGCCACGCGCGGACGGCGCGAGCGGCACCCCCCGTCCGGCGCCACAGGACATTCCGAGCGAAAAGGACTAGTCACTCGACGACAGGAGGGGCCAAAGAGCGCGAATCGGGAGAATCTGGCCTAGATTGAGACCACCAAGAGCACAACTGAAGAGCACGGGGGATTCTCGCTAGGGGATGCACATGACCAGAGCGCACCGCTTGGCCCGTTGGTCGGCTGCGCCCTGGCACCGGGTGCTCGCGACAGCCCTGGCTGTCCTGGGTGGGGTGTTCGGCCTCACCCAGCTCGAAACCATCGAGGGGTGGGTGTGGGGCGCCGTCGTGGGCGCGCTGGCGTGCGCGGTCTTCGCTGCCGGGTCGTACGTCCTGAACGCACGCCACCGCCGCTCGCTGGAAGTCTTGCTGGTCCAGGCGCGGCAGCTCGGCGACCTGAGCCCGGCAAGCCAGGACGTCGAGCCGCCCACCGATGGGTTGGCCGCAGAGGTCTCGGCGGCCATGGGGCTGAGTGCCCTGCGCCTCAGGACCCAGCTGGCCCAGGAGCGGGCCTTCAGTGGGCAGGCAGCGCACCAGCTGCGTACGCCGCTGACCGCCCTCGGGCTGCAGCTCGACGAGCTCACCATGGATCCCGAGACGCCTCGTCGCGTGCGGGCAGCAGTGCACCGCTCCCGCAACGAGGTCGACCGGCTCGCCGAGATCATCGCGGACCTGCTCGCCCTGGCCCGTCGTGGTGCACTGCCCACCGGGCGCTACCAGACCGACCCCGCGGTCGTGGCGGTGCACGCCACGCACCGATGGGCATCGCTGGCGCGGGCGGCCGGCCGCGAGCTGCGGGTCGCTGGCACGCTGCCCGACTGCCAGGTGCCGGCCCCGGCGGGCCCGACCTCCCAGGTGCTGGACGTCCTCATCGACAACGCCCTCAAGCACGGGTCCGGTGACATCGAGGTCAGCGTCAGGGTGATGGCCGACAGCGTCCGGCTGCGGGTGGCCGATCAGGGCACGTCGGTGCGCCCGGCAGCCGGACAGCACGCGACGGCCGGGGCCGGGATGGGTCTGGACGTGGCGGAGAAGCTCGCCGCGGCCTGCGGTGGCCGGATGGTCCGCGCGCCGATTCCGACCACCGCGTTCGACCTGGTCCTGCCGCGCGAAGATCCGGTCACGAGTCGGCAGTGACCTTGCGCAGGAGGCTGATGACCTTGCGTGCGAAGTCCGCCGACGACTCGCCGGACTTCGTCACGAACCGGGTCTCGCCGAGCAGCAGCCGGTGCCGGTCCGCCGAGGTGAGCTGCGACCCGGTGTAGACGAGCAACGGCAGGGACCGCAACCGGTCGTCGCGTCGCATCGCCTCGACCACGGCATACCCGTCGATGTCCGGGAGGCCCAGGTCCAGGACGAGCAGGTCCGGGGGGACCTCGCGGCTCATCGCCAGGGCCTGCGCGCCGGTCCGGGCGATCCGTGCGTGGACCCCGTGGTCGGTGAAGAACGCCTGCAGGACGTCACCGAGGTCCTCGTCGTCCTCGACGACCAGGACGCTGGTGGTGGGACCCGTTCCCAGTGCTCGGCGCAGGGACGCCATGAGGGCCCGCTGGTCAACCGGTTTGGTGAGCCAGGACGAGGCTGCGGGGACGGCCATGTCGTCGGGCGCCAGGGCGCTGAGGATGATGATCGGGATCTCCGCCGTGACCGGGTCGGCGCGCAGCGCGGCGATGGTCTCCCAGCCGGTCATGCCGGGCATGCGCAGGTCCATCAGCACGACGCTGGGTGCCTGGTCGGCGGCCAGGGCGAGCGCTTCGGGGCCGCTGTGTGCGCGCAGCGTGCTGTAGCCATGGGACTCCAACATCGCGCCCAGCACCTCGACCACGTCGGGGTCGTCATCGCAGACCAGCACCGCGCCGATCGGTAGCGGGCCGGCATCCATCTCCTCGCCCGGAGCGGGAGCCGCGGGCAGCGTGAACGCGAAGGTGCTCCCCTGACCGGGCTCGCTGGTGGCCCAGATCCGGCCGCCGTGCTGCTCGACGATCCCGCGACAGATCGGCAGGCCCAGACCGGTGCCGCCCTTCGCGCGGGTGTCGGACGCGTCGGCCTGGGTGAACCTGTCAAAGATCGCCTCGAGCTGGTCAGCCGGTATGCCGCTGCCCTCGTCGGTGACGGTGAACTGGACGAACTCCTTGGAGGCATTGGGGTCCTTGGAGTCCGACGGTCCGACCGCCACCAGCACCGTGCCACCGGCCGGGGAGAACTTCACGGCGTTGCTGATCAGGTTGGTCAGGGCCTGGGCCACCCGGTCGCGGTCTGCCAGGACCACGGCGTCGATCGGCATCGCGGCGATGGTGACGTTCGCCTGGTCGGCCATAGCCTTCATCTCGGCGATCGCGTCGGCGACGACCTCGGCCGCGGGCAGCGGCGCCAGGTCGAGCTCGAGCTTGCCGGCCGCCATCTTCTCGACGTCGAGGATGTCGTTGACGAGGCGCACCAGTCGCTGGCAGCTGTTGAGGGCCACGTCGGCCATCCGCTGCGCCTTCGGCGGGAGGGTGCCCACGGCGCCGCCTGCGATGAGTCCGAGCGCGCCCCTGATGGAGGTCAGCGGGGTGCGCAGCTCGTGGCTGATGACGCCGACGAACTCGTCCTTCAGCCGTTCCAGCTCGCGCTGCTCGGTGACGTCCTGCAAGGTCCCGACCAGGCGCACGATCTCGCCCTGGTCGTCACGAACTGCCTTACCCAGGGCCACGACCTCTCGCACGTTCCCGTCGGGCCGAACGATCCGGTAGTGGGAGTACACGTCGGCGAGGGACCGCGCGACCTCGTGCCGGTCGCGGAGGACGTCAGGCATGTCCTCGGGGTGGACCCGCGCGGCGAACAGGGCCTCATGGTCGCCCGCAGTGCCGGGAGCAAGGCCGAGGATGCGGTAGAACTCGTCGCTCCACTGGGCGACACCGAGGTGCGGGCTCCATTGCCAGCTGCCGATGTGGGCCATCTGCTGGGCATCCCGCAGCTCGTCGTTGCTGTGGGCCAGCTGCTCGGCGTTGTCCTCCAGGCGGTGCAGCAGGACCTCGTTGCCGGTCACGAGGCGGTACAGGAAGAAGGCCAGGAGCAGCATCGCCACCAGCACCGCGGCCGCCGCGGCCGTGGTCGATGCCACCGCCTGGGTCTGTCGGCTGTCGGCCGCAGCAGTCTGCACCGCAGCCTCGCGAGCCAGACTCACCGTGAGGTCCGCCTGAGGCTTTTCCAGCGCCCGGTAGGCGCTCTCGAAGCTCGGCAGCTTGGCCCGCGCCGCCGTCGGATCGGTCCGCATGAGGTCGACCAGGGCCACGGCCTGGGCGCCATAGGCCCTCAGCGTGGGTCGCAGCCGGTCGATGTCGGCCGCGAGCGAGGCAGGCGTGTCGACCGGGTCCAGGCGGACCAAGTCGCGGTCGAGCTGTGCGACGTGCACGTCCACCGACTCGTCCAGCGCCGGGACCCCTCCGTCAGCGCCGCTGTTGAGCACGGCCGCCAAGACGTCGGCATAGATCGCGTCGTGCAGCATGTCCGCGTCCTGCTGGTACCGCTGCGCGGTCAGCAGCCGCAGGGCGTTCCCGTGTGATCGCTGGACCTCGGTGAAGCCGGTCAGGGCGGTGGCCACGACCAGCAGCGGCAGGACGACCGCCACGACGGCCGCGAGCAGCAGCCCGCGGCGCAGGGCGATCCCGCCGGTCGGCTCGGCGCGTTCCTGCTCAGGTGGTCGCTTCACCGGATTCCCTTCCATTGGTCGTCGGCGTGGCGGCGAGCGCCTCGCGGAGCTGGGCGACCTGCGCCAAGCCGCGCGCCGCCCGGGCCTGCGTGACCTCGGCGTCGTCGACGCGGGCCGGCTCGTCCACGCCGTCCAGCAGTGCCTCGAGGTCCCGGCCCAGCTGGCTGGCCGCGGCGAAGCCGAACGTGCCGGCCGACCCGGCGAGCGAGTGTGCGGCGCGACTCGCGGTCAGCCGTACGTCCTCGACGAGCTCGCCGTCGTGCATGGACTGGAGCGCCTCGGCGATGACCTGCGCCCGGGCAAGGTTGGTGGCTCGGGCGCGGTCGCGGAAGGCAGCCATCGCCGCGTCCATCGGCTCGTGGTCCATCGGTTCCTGGTCCATGGGTTCCCTGTCCATCGCCATCAGGACCAGCCCAGGAGTGCGGAGAGCTCGGCGGGGAGCTGCATCGGGTCGAACGGCTTGGTGAGCACGCCCGCCACGGGCAGCACGGCCATCGCCGCGCGCTCCGCGGCCTGGACCTTCGCCGTGAGCAGCACGATGGGTATGCCGGCGGTGGCGGGGTCCGCCCGCAGCGCCAGCGCCGCGGTGGGACCGTCCATGCCGGGCATCATGACGTCCATGACGATCGCGTCCGGCAGGTCGGCGCGAGCGCGTTCCAGCCCCTCTCGGCCGTCGGCGGCCGTCGTCACGGTCCAGCCGCCGACCATCTCCAGGCTCATCTGGGCGACCTCGAGGATGAGCTCGTCGTCATCGACCACAAGAATTCGGCGAACGACGCTGCCCTCGGCGTTCGCGGTTCCGGTCATCTGCAGGAAAAATGCTGTCGAAGGGTTTTCGCGGCCATTCGGCCAGTCTGCATGACCTTCGCACCATTCGCGCACTTTTGAGACGAGGCGCTCCATGCGCGGCCCCTCGCCCCGGTCAGCGAGACAGCTGCTGCAGGGCCCACGAGTTGCCGTCGGGGTCGCTGAAGTACGCGTACTTGACGCCGCCCATGTCGTGGACGTCGGAGATGTCGACGCCCTTGCCCGACAGGGACGCGCGCGCGTCGTCGATGTCGTCGACCACGAGGTGGAGGTTGCGCACCGGCGGCGCCTCGGGGTCGCCGATGCCGACGCCGACGACGATCGAGCAGGCGGAGCCGGGCGGGGTCAGCTGCACCACCCGCATACCGTTCCCCGGCTCCACGTCATGGTCGAGGACGAACCCCACCCGGTCGACGTAGAACTCCTTGCTGCGCTCCACGTCCTTCGTGGGCAGGGGGACGAGTTCCAGGCGCATGTCCATGCGATGACTCCTTGCGGGATTCGGGGATGGCTCGAGGATAGGGGCGGATGCCGCGCAGGCGAGTCGAGCTTGCGTCTTGCCACGGGCCGAGGGCGGGGGTAGGACTGGCTGAAGGAGTCGCCGCCTTCAACTACGGTGCCGCGTCGACACATGCCGGTGATGCGCGATGAATGCCCGATCCGCCCTCCTCACCCAGCCCACCGCACGCACCGTCGGGAACCGGCGAGCGCGCTGGGGGTCGGCCGCCGCCCTGGCCTCGGCCGCGATGCTGACCCTGACTGCCGCCGCGGTCGGCCCGGCAGGCGCCGCGGTCGGCCCGGCAGGCGCCACCTCCGCCGGTGCGCACCCGGCGGGGTTCCACCAGGTCAACCTGGTCTCGGACATCCCCGGCCTCGCCGCGGTGCTCGACCTCGACCTGGTCAACGCCTGGGGACTGTCTGCCACCCCGGGCACCGACCAGTCGCCCGGCTCGCCCCTGTGGGTGTCGGACAACGGCACCGACCTGACCACGTTGTACACCGGCGGCACCGCCACCTCGGTGACCAAGGCTCCGCTGGTCGTGACCGTCACGTCCGGCGCACCCACCGGGCAGGTGTTCAACACCGACCCGACCGGGTTCGTCGTCCGCGACTCGAGCGGCCACTCGGGCCCGGCGACCTTCCTCCTCGACTCCGAGAACGGTGGCATCGACGGGTGGAACCGGACCGTCGGGGCGACGAGCACCGGGCCGTCGACAGTCACCGAGACCGCCGTGGCGAACGGCGCCAATGCGGTCTACAAGGGCCTGGCCATCGGGCAGGGCTCCAACGGCCAGACCTACCTGTATGCCGCGAACTTCCGGTCCGGGCGGGTCGAGGCGTACGACTCGACCTTCATGCCCGTCGAGCTGCCGGGCGGCCTGTTCGTGGACCCGCGGATCCCGGCTGGGTACGCGCCCTTCAATGTCCAGGAGCTCGCCGGCAGGCTGTACGTCGCCTACGCGAAGCAGGATGCCCGGCTCCACGACGATGTCGCCGGTCCCGGTCACGGGTTCGTTGACGTCTACACCAACGACGGCGCGTTGATCCGGCGGCTGGTCACCCGTGGTGCGCTGAACTCGCCGTGGGGACTGGCCCTCGCACCAGCAGGGTTCGGCCGGTTCGGCGGCGCCCTGCTCGTCGGCAACTTCGGCAACGGCCACATCAACGCCTACGACCCGGCCACCGGTGCCTCCCTGGGCCCGCTCCGGAGCCCGCGGGGCGCACCGATCGCCATCGACGGTCTGTGGGGTCTGCGGTTCGGCAACGGGGCTGCCGCCAAGACGGGCGAGCTGCTCTTCTCGGCGGGCCCGAACCACGAGTCCGACGGCTTGCTCGGGAAGCTGGTGCCCGCCGGCTGACGCCGTGGCCGAGAAGGGGGCCGTGACGGCTCACGCGCTGACGATGTGTTCCTTGGCCTTGGCGATCGCGAAACCCCAGGCCTGGGACGGCTTCGTGCGGCCCGGCACGGCGATCTCGTCGGGGTTCGTCACGACATCGAGGAGGTAGGGCGTGCGCGCCGCCAGCGCCTGCGCCACCGCCTCGTCGAGGTCGTGGGGATCCGTGACCCGCCGGGTCGTCAGGCCGAGGGCCGCGCCGACGGCAGCCAGGTCGGGGTTGTCGAGCACGGTCCCGAACTCGGGCAGGCCACCCTGCTCCTGCTCGAGCTTGACCATGCCGAGCCGGCCGTTGTTGAAGACGACGAAGGTCGCGGGCAGGTTGTAGGTGACCGCGGTGCGCAGGTCGCCGAGCAGCATCATCAGCCCGCCATCCCCGCAGAACGCCACGACCTGGCGGTCGCGGTCGAGGGCCTGCGCCCCCAGGGCCATGGGCATGGCGTTGGCCATCGACCCGAGGTTGAAGGAGCCGACCAGCCGTCGGTTGTTGCTCATCGGCACGAGGCGCGCCAGCCACACCGTCGACATCCCGGTGTCGCTCGTGAAGATCGTGTCGGGGCCGGCGTGCCGGTCGATGGCGACGGCCACGGCCTCGGGCCGGATCAGCTCGTCGGGGTTGTCGGCCTTGCTGCGCAGGCGCCCGAGGAGCGACTCGTCGTGACCGGGCTCGGCCAGCTTGCGCTGGGCCTGCATCCACTCGCCGTAGCGCTCCTGCGCCTTCTGCAGGTGGCGGCCGGGCTCGCGGGACGACAGCAGTGGGAGCAGCGTGCGCAGGGTCGCGCGAGCGTCGCCCACCAGCGCATGGGTCACTGCGGTGCGCCGCCCCACGTGCTCAGCCCGGGAGTCGAGCTGGATCACCGTCTTCCCCGTCGGAATCCAGTCCCGGTAGGGGAAGTCGGTCCCCACGAGCACGAGGACGTCCGCGTCCTCCATGGCGGACGTCGCGGCCGGGTTGCCGATCAGGCCCGTCTGCCCCACGGCATACGGGTTGTCGTGCTCGAGTCCCTCCTTGGCCTTGAGCGTCAACACCATGGGTGCGGCGAGCGTCTCGGCGAGTGAGAGCACCTCGGCGCGCGCGGCGCGCGCGCCACAGCCCACGAGCAGGGTGACCTTGGCATCGGCACCGATGGCGTCTGCGGCGTCCTGGATGGCGGCCGAGGACGCAGCCGCCGGGTGGGCAGGCGGGACGAAGCGGGGCGGCAGGGTGCCCTTGGCGACCTCGAGGCCGCCGACGTCGCCCGGGAGCGTGAGCACCGCGACGCCCCGACCACCGAGCGCCGCGTTGACGGCCCGCTCGAGGAGCTGGGGCATCTGCTCGGCGCTGGTCACCGTCTCGGCGAAGACCGCGACGTCACTGAACAGCCGGTTGTTGTCGACCTCCTGGAAGAAGTCCGTGCCCACCTCGGCCAGCGGCACCTGCCCGCAGATGGCCAGCACCGGTGCGTGTGACTTCTTCGCGTCGTAGAGCCCGTTGAGCAGGTGGATCGAGCCGGGGCCGACCGTGCCCATGCACACCGCGAGGTCGCCGGTGAGCTGCGCCTGGGCGGATGCCGCGAAGGCCGCGACCTCCTCGTGGCGCACCCCGATCCACTCCACCCGGTCCTCGCGCCGGATCGCATCGGTGACCGGGTTGAGCGCGTCACCGACGACGCCCCACACGGAGGACACCCCGTGGTTGGCGAGGGCTTCGACGATGAGTTCGGCGACGGTGCTCATGGCAGATCAGCTCCTGGGATTCGACGGGCCGGGGCTCGACAGGCTGGGGCGGAAGGCGGACGCGTCGGCGGCGGCCCAGTCGGCCGCCCAGCTCTGCGGGGCCTCGGCAAGCAGTTGCCCCGGCGCGAGCCATTCAAACAGCTCGGCGTAGGAGCGGGTCTCCCACGGACTGATGACCTTGCGCAGCTGGGTGGGCGAGAGCTCGCGGGGGTCGCGCGCGCCCATCGAGGCCATCATCTTCACGGCCTCGTCGACGGTGCCCTGCTGGTAGTGCAGGACGCGCTGGCTCTTGTCCTCGACGTCGACGGCCCGGGCGCGCCGCGGGTCCTGGGTCGCGACACCCACCGGGCACTTGTCGGTGTGGCACATCTGGGCCTGGATGCAGCCCACGGCCATCATCATCGCCCGCGCGGCGTTGGTGTAGTCGGCGCCCTGGATGAGCCGCTTGACGATGTCGTTGGCAGCGGCCACCTTGCCGCTGGCGCCGATGCGCACCCTGTCTCGCAGGCCAGCGCCGACCAGCGCGTTGTGCACGAGCATGAGGCCCTCGGTGAGCGGCATACCCATGTGGTCTTCGTACTCCAGTGGCGCGGCGGCCGTGCCGCCCTCCGCGCCGTCGACGATGATGAAGTCCGGTGTCGTGCCCACCTCGATCATCGCCTTGCACATGGCCAGCACGTCGACCCGCGAACCCACGCACAGCTTGAATCCGGCGGGCTTGCCACCGGAGAGCTCGCGCATCTCGGCGATGAACTCGATCAGCTCGACCGGCGTGCGGAAGACCGAGTGCGCCGACGGGCTGACGCACTTCTCGCCTTGCGGTACCTCGCGGATCTTGGCGATCTCGGCGCTGACCTTGGCCGCGGGCAGGACCCCGCCGATGCCGGGCTTGGCGCCCTGGCTGAGCTTGAGCGAGACCATCTTGACCTGGTCGCTGGACGCCTTGCTGGCGAACTCGCCACGGTCGAAGTGGCCGTCCTTGGTGCGCGTGGAGAAGTAGCCGGACCCGATCTCCCAGACGAGGTCGCCGCCATGCTCCTGGTGGTACGGCGACAGGCCGCCCTCACCGGTGTCGTGGGCGAAGCCGCCCAGCTTGGCGCCCTGGTTGAGGGCGCGAATTGCGTTGGCGGACAACGCGCCGAAGCTCATCGCCGAGACGTTGAGCAAGGCCATCGCGTAGGGCTTGCTGCAGTCCGGGCCGCCGACCAGGACCCGCGGCGTCTCCTTCGGCGGGTCGAGGGGAGTGGTCGAGTGCACGAGGTACTCGTACCCGGGCTCGTAGACGTCGCGCTCGGTGCCGAAGGCCTGCTCACCGGCGATGTCCTTGGACCGCTCGTAGATCAGGGACCGGATGTCGCGGTCGTAGGGCCGACCGTCGTAGTTGCGCTCGATGAAGTACTGCTGGAGCTCGGGCCGGATGTCCTCCATGAGGAACCGGATGTGCCCGAGGATGGGGTAGTTGCGCAGGATCGAGTGCTTGCGCTGGACGATGTCCCAGATGCCGAGGGCCAGCAGGGCGACCACGAGCGCGAGCAGCACCCACCAGGCCCAGCCTCCGAGGGTCGCAGCGAGGGCCACCACGGCGGTCGCGACAGCCAGGATCCCGACGATGAAGAACTTCAGCACCTGTGCCTCCTTGACGGGCGATGGGGACACCCTTGCAAACCCGGCTGAGAGTTCGTGGAGCGGCCCGGCGACCGGCGCGTCGAAGCTGCTCGGCGTCGTGCCGTTCGCGTATGCCGCGGTCAGCCTTCGGTCCAGCAGCCCAGGACGTCGGAGGCGATCTCGTAGGCGAGGTCGGTGCGCTTCTGGCCCTCGGGCCCGAACACCGGGGGCAGGCCGGTGGCGTCAACGCGCAGGGTCTGGCTGTCCTTGAGCACCACGACCGTTCCCGTGCTGGTGCCGTAGGCCTTCTCGCCGAGGCCGATCAGGCTCTCGGTCGCTCCGAGGGTGGGACGCAGAGCCGCGTAGTACGCGCCGGCCGCGGGTTTGCCGGGGGAGTCCTTGACCGACAGGGCGAGGGGGCCCATCGGCAGGTCGTAGGTGCACGTGAAGCGCTGGTCGATGAATGTCGTGTGGGTCGCTGGCGTCGAGCGCAGCTTGAGGACCTGCTTCACCTTGCTCATGATGTCGTCGCTGCAGATCATCTGGGCAGCAGCCGAGGGTTTCGCGGCTGTCGCTGGCATGGTCGCGCCCGGCGCCATCGACATTCCCCGCATCGCGCTGCTCGTCGGGTGCGTGGGCGGTGGGGCGCCACAGCCGGTCAGGAGCAGGCCCGCCGTGATGGCGACCAGTGGCCAGGTTTGTGCTCTCATGGCGGCGTTCCTTTCGTCGGGTCGTTGTTCGCGTGCGCCGGGGAGCGGGCGTCACGCCGCGTGGCTGGAGACCAGTGAGGCGTAGGCGACGATGTTGTTCTCGTAGCTGTGGCTGGAGAGGTTGAACGCGCCGCCGCAGGTGATGAGCCGCAGCGCCGCGTGGTCGGTGTTGCCGTACACCTCGAGGGTGGGGAAGCGGTCCTTCGGGTACGACACCACCCGGTCCACGCGGAAGACCGCAGCGGTGTGGTCTGCGCGGGTGACGGTCAGCAGGGTGCCGGGACGCAGCGCGCCGAGCTTGAAGAACACCCCGGGGCCGTACTGCACTGAGTCCACGTGGCCGAGCAGGACCGCCGGCCCGAGGGCTCCGGGTGTCGGTGAGTAGCGGTACCAGCCGGCGCGAGAGTCGCGACCCTGTGGTGGGACCTGCACCGAGTGGTCGGGGTTGAGGCCCAGCTCGATCAGCGTCGAGCTCACCCCGATCGCCGGGATGTCGAGGCGCGTGGGGATCGAGGCGTTGAGGACCGGGCCGGTCACCGCGCCTGCGGACCGCGGCCCTGGGGTTGCTGCCGATGGGGTGGGTGAGGTCGAGTGGGTGGCGGTTGTGGAGTACGGGATCGCCGCCGACGCCGGTGGTTGCGGTGCGTGCTCCTGGGCGTGGATGCCGATGCCCAGGAACGCCGCGCCCACGAGCGCGAGCAGCACGGCCAACGCGCCCGCCGACAGGCGAATGCGTCGACCGTGCTGCGCGGTGTTCATCGGTGAGGTGCTGCTGTCGATCAGCTGGCGACCGGGGTGCGGCGACGCAGCGCCACCCCACCGGCCATGGCGCCGGCGAGGACCAGGGCGCCGCCCAGGGCGAGGACACCCTCATCCTGGGTGCCGGCAGTGCTGCCGCCGCCGGTGCCCGCAGCGCCGCCGGGCATCGCGGTCATCTGCGAGGCCGTGAGGGTGCCGCAGAGCGCAGGTGAGGTTGCCGCGAGCGGCAGGGAGGGGACCAGGTCGCTCTTCTCGGCCTGGGCCTTCGCGGACAGGGTGGCCGGGTCGAGCCCGTGGACGACCACGACACCGGTGCCGGCCTGCAGCGACGCAAGCGTCTTGGCGTCCAGGGTGATCGTCCGGCTGTAGGTGAACGAGGCGCCCGAGGGGGCGACCGTCAGCGTGGTGCCGGCGGCGGGGCTCGTGTCGCCCGAGGTGGACAGCGTGGTGCCGATGCCACCGTAGAACGGAGCGCCCTCGGTGGTGGAGACGACGCCGTCAGCGTTCTTGTCCGCGGACGGGGTCGGGCAGGAGCCCTGGGCGCCGATGTGGATGTGCTGCACGTGCGGGTAGGGCTTGCCGCCGAACGTCGCCGCCAGACCGGACACGTGCTCGGTGATGGTCGCCTGCGAACCGTTGAGGGAGATCATCACGGTGCCGCTGGCGGTCGAGTGGTTGAGGGCCTTGAGCTGGGCCTCATACGCGGTCGAGGAGGCAGCCGACGCCGAGCCCGCCATCGCCAGCATTCCTGCGCCAAGGGCGAAGGTGGGGGCGAGCAGCAGTAGAGCCTTCTTTGACTTCTTCATGCGTGAATCTCCTGTTCGGTGCGGGGTTTCCCGTCGTGAGTTCGTACGCTGCGTGATTCGGATCACGAGCTGTTTCGGATTGCCCTCTGCGGCAACAACTTCACGCAACCTGACCTGGTCACTTCACGACCAGGACGCCGTGCATGTTCGCGTGGTAGGCGCAGTGGAACGGATAGGTCCCGGCCTTGGCGGGTGCGACGAAGGTGACCGTGGTGCCGGCCGTGGCCTTGGCGTCAAAGGCGTTGCCGGAGTCAGCGGTGACGGTGTGGTTCTCCCCGTCCATGTTCATGACGCTCACGGTCGCTCCTGGCGCGACTGAGGCGGGAACCTCGTATCGGAACGAGCTGATGTGGATCATGGCGCCGGACTTCGGCATCGGGGCCATCGTCGACGAGGACCCCGACGCCGACGGCATCGAGGTCGCCGAGGTCGATGACATCGAGGTGCCGGCGGAGGCGCTCGCCCCGGTGGAGCCGGACGCGCCGCACGCGGCAAGGACGACTGCCGCGACTGCCGTCGCGCCGAGAACCAGGGCGGTCCGGGTCATGCGATGAGGATCGGTCGTTCTCGTACGTGGACTTCCAGCCATGGGCGCGGCCTCCTCGGGTCATCCCTGCGGTGCGGATCGCTTCCGCATCACCACCGGTACTTCGTCGCCGGCGGCATACCGGATGGGGGGCCACGGCCAATAGCACAGCGCCAGCAGGGCCAGCAGCGGGCCGCTGTTGGGGTCGGTGGAGCGCCCCGTCGCCAGTGCTCCGAAGTCCTCGCCGAACGTCCAGATCACGGCGGAGAGGGCCACGGCGAGGAGCAGCGAGAGCTTCTGCCAGCGCGGCGGCGCGAAGGCACCCGAGGCGACCACCGCGCAGGCCGTGGCCAGAACCCACGCCTCGACGTCCCGGCCGGCGGGAACGAGGGTCTCGACGACGAAGAGCGTCCACAGCCCCAGCCAGGCCAGCCGTGCACCCGTCGCGCTGAGTGGGCTGGTGGTCGCCACCGCGCCGCCGTCGGACGCGACCGCGCCGATGCCGTCGTTCGCGACGGGCCAGACGAGGACGCCCATCAGGGCGTAGAGCACGACAGCGCCAGGCAGCCCCATGAGCGGCGACATCGGTCCGGCGAAGAGCATGCCGAGCCCCTCGCCCAGCCACCAGACCAGCAGCGCCCAGGCGATCGAGACCACGAGGGCAGCCTTGCGGGTGCGTCGCCTGATGATGCCGACCGCGATCGCCAGCTGGGTGAGGGCGAAGAGCGAGTTGAGCAGCACCACGTGGTCCGCGACCAGACCGGCCGACCAGGCCACGGGCGCCGAGACCCACGCCGGACTGCCCTCGCCGGCGGGCAGCAAGACGTCCTTCGGGAAGCCTTGGGTGAACATGAACGGCTGGAGCTGGAGCACGGCGTCCAGCAGCCACGCGGCCCCGAGTGCCCACGCCAGCCGCTCGCGAGTGCGGCTCAGGCGGGACGGGGCGCGGACCAGGCCCCGCGCAGGGGATGGAAGGACGACAGTGGACATCGCTGGGCCGCCGATCGATGGACGAGGAGGGCGAACGCCTCGGCGCCCGCTCGTGTGTCGGTCATTCGGTGCGGCTGGGGCGCTGGATGGGTCCACCCCTCCGACTGCTGGGTGAACCTTGCTCCTCCATTCGGTTGAGTTTGGCTGCGGTTGGCGAGGCGGACCAAAGTCGCGACCCATACTCAAAGGACCCAAACGGGTGCCAGTCGGGGGCGCCTCGTCCACCGCAACCCACCCGAGGACCGTCATGAACAGGCCGCTCCGCGTCCTTGCCAGCCTGGTCGGCGCGCTCAGCATGGTCGCCGCCGTCCTGGCGAGCGCACCTCTGAACGCCACCGGCGCCGTCGCGAGCTACCAGCTCACCTACGCCTCCCTGCCCAACGGCACCAGGGCCGTCGTGCGCTGGAACGGCTGCCAGACCGACATCACCTACAAGGTCAACCTCGCCGCGGTCCCCGCCTCGCTGCGCCCGACGATCCTCAGCGAGACCCAGACCACCGTCAACCAGCTCGCCCTCTACACCGGGTTCCGGTTCTCCTACAAGGGGGCCACCAGTGAGGTGCCGCGCGTCGGTTCGTTGCCACGCCAGAGCGCCGAGCTGGTCATCGCCTACACGACGCCCAGCCAGACCACCTACAACCTGTCGGGTTCGGCCGTCGGCGAGGGTGGCCTCTACTACGCCTGGTCGAGCATGACCAGCAACGGCACGACGCGGTACTCCGTGGCCGCGCAGCGCGGTTTCGTCGTCATCGACACCCCCCAGATGCTGCGCCAGCTGCACGGCGGCTTCGGCACCGGGATGCGGCGGACCAACCTGCTCATGCACGAGCTGGGCCACGTGGTGGGGCTCCAGCACGTCGGCGACGCCCGCCAGGCGATGTACCCCGCGCTGCTCACCACGGCCCCGCGGCTGGGCAACTGGGGCGACCGGACGGCCTTCGGGCTCGTGGGTCGCCGAGCCGGCTGCATCGACACCCGGTACCTCCCGCTCCGCGACCTCAGCTAGCTGCGAGTCCCGGGCCCCCCCGCTCGGTGCGAGGCGCAGATGTGCGCCCTGCGCCTGAGTCGCTCGACCAGATGGACCTGCGAGGCGGTTAGCCTGCTTGGGTGACCCAGCCGAACGACGAGACCCCCGTGGCGCCGCAGCCCAGCGGCCCCGCGAACCCGCCCGCCCGGCATACCGACGAGGCGCCACGCGAGGTCGAGGCCCCCGACGCCGACCCCCGCGCCACCCGGGTCGCCCAGGCCGTCAAGACCTGGCAGCGCCACCTCGTCGACCTCGGCGGGCGCAACACCCTGCTCTGGTACCGCGACCTGCCCAGCGGCACGCTCGACCTGACCACCGCCCACCCGGGCGGGCTGGCCATGCTGCTCGCGGGACGCCCCACCCGGCTGTCCGACCTCGTGCGTGAGCCCGCGGCCCTCGACGAGGCACGCAGGCGAGCGCGCACCATCCGCGCCAAGACCCTGGAGCTGTCCGAGGAGCGAGGCATCGCCGCGGGCTTCGTCGCCATCGGCATGGCCAGCTGGACCGTCCGGGGGGCGTCGCGGGCCCCCGCCGCACCGGTCCTGCTGCGTTCGTGCGTGCTCAAGCCGACCGGGGCCGCACGGGAGGACTTCGACCTCGACCTCGGCAACGACGTCGAGCTCAACCCCGTGCTCGAGCACTACCTGCGCTCCGAGCAGGGCCTCGACCTCGACACCGGCGCGCTCGAGGAGCTCGCCACCGTGAGTGGCGCCTTCGACCCCAACCCGGTGTATGCCGAGCTGATCCGTCTCTGCGCGTCGGTGCCCGACTTCGCGGTGACACCGCGGCTCGTGGTGGGCACGTTCTCCTACGCCAAGCTTCCGATGGTGGCCGACCTTGCAGCGCAAGGCGATTCGCTGGCCGACCACGATGTCGTGGCTGCGCTCGCGGGTGACCCGAGCGCCCTCCGTGCTGTTCGCAGCGTCGTGCCGGACTCGCCTGTCGACGCCGACCCTGCCCACGAGCTGCTCATCCTCGACGCCGACTCGACCCAGCAGGCCGCGATCGACGCGGTGCGCTCCGGTGCCCACCTCGTCATCAAGGGCCCACCTGGCACCGGCAAGTCCCAGACCATCGCCAACCTCATCGCGAGCCTCGCAGGTGAGGGCAAGCGGGTCCTGTTCGTCGCCGAGAAGCGCGCCGCGATCGACGCGGTGCTCTCGCGACTCGACCGCGTGGGGTTGTCGGACCTCGTGCTCGATGCCTACGACGGCGCGGCCAACAAGCGCCGGCTCGCCCAGGAGTTCGGCGCCGCCCTCGAGCGCGGCACCCAGACCGAGGACCCCGACACCGCAGAGCTCGAGCGCACGCTGGTCGAGCGCCGCGCCACCCTCGTCGGCCACGCGCAGGCCCTGCACGAGGTGCGCCAGCCGTGGGGCGTCTCCGCCTACCAGGCGCAGGAGGCCATCTCCAGGCTCGGTGCGGCCCCGCGCCCGCCCACGTCGCGGGTGCGGCTGCGCGGCGAGCAGCTGACCGGCCTCGACCGGCGCAGGGTGCAGGACCTCGGCCGGGCCCTGACCGAGGCAGCGTCCTTGGGAGCGTGGTCGACCGACCCGGGCACCGACCCGTGGTTCGGCGCCCGGATCGCCACCGCTGACGAGGCCGTGCGCGCTCGCGACATCACGACGCGGTACAGCCAGGGTGGCCTGCAGGACCTCGAGCAGACCATGCACGAGGTCTTCGCCGAGGTGAGCCTGCCCGACGCCACCCGGATCTCCGACTGGAGCGCGGTGCTCGACACCGTCGGACGCGTGCGCGAGACCCTGGAGGTGTTCCGACCCGAGGTGTTCGACATCCCCCTTGCCGACCTGGTGGCCGCCACCGGGAGCAAGGACTACCGCGAGACGCACGGGATCGACCTCGGCTGGTACGCCCGGCTCCGACTGCGCCGCCAGACGCGGTCGTTGCTGAGGCCCGGACCCCCGCCGCAGGACCTGCACGGCGCGCTCCTCGACGCCCAGAAGCAGCGGGTCGCGTGGCAGCAGATGGCCGGCGCAGGCGGCCGCCCCGAGATCCCCGCAGACCTGGATCGGGCGCGCGCGGCATACGAGAAGGTCGCCCTCGACCTGACCTGGCTGGGCGAGCGGCTCGCGCCGACCGCCGGCGGGGGCGAGCTCGTGGCGACTCCGATCGACGAGCTGCAGCAGCGGATGCGCGACCTCGCGGACCGACCCGAGCGACTCACGATCCTGCCGCAGGTGCTCGGCGCCCTCGACGATCTGCGCGAGGCAGGCATGGGCGCCCTCGTCGACGACCTCGCCCGTCGCGGCGTCGAGCCTGACGACGTGGCGACCGAGCTGGACTTCGTGTGGTGGACGTCGCTGTGTGAAGACCTCGTTGTGCGGGACCCGAGGTACGGCGCCCACGACGGCGCGCAGCTGCAGCGGGTGGTCGGCGAGTACGTCGCCGCCGACCACGACCACCTGCGGGCGAGCGTCGACCGGGTGCGGGCCGGCGCCGGCCGCCGGCTGCGTGAGGTCCTCGCCGACCACCCCGAGCAGGAGGCGCTGGTTCGCGCCGAGGCCGGCAAGGCCCGTCGCCACCGATCGTTGCGCGACCTGCTGCCGCGGGCCGGCGAGACGCTCACCGCTGCCAAGCCCGCCTGGGCGATGTCGCCCCTCGTCGTCGCGTCGGTGCTGCCGCCCGGTCAGTGGTTCGACGTGGTCATCTTCGACGAGGCCTCCCAGATCCCGCCCGCCCAGGCCGTCTCTGCCATCTCGCGAGCCAAGCAGGTCGTGGTCGCCGGCGACGAGCGCCAGCTGCCGCCGACGACCTTCTTCACCTCGGCGGTGGACGAGGAGGGCGCCCCCGAGAGCGAGGTGCTCACCGAGGGGTTCGAGTCGGTGCTCGACGTGCTCACCGCGGCGCTGCCCACCCGCCGGCTCGCGTGGCACTACCGCTCGCTCGACCAGCGGCTGGTGGCCTTCGCCAACCACGAGATCTACGACGGCTCGCTCGTGACGTTCCCCGGCACGGGGTCCGAGCCGGTCGTGCGTCTCGAGTGCGTGGAGGGATCCGGTGTCGTGCAGCCCGGTGAGGAGGCCATCGAGTCGACCGAGGCCGAGGTCAGCCGGGTGGTCGCGCTCGTGCTCGACCACGCCCGCTCGCGCCCTCAGGAGTCCCTGGGCGTCATCGCACTGGGCATCAAGCACGCCAACCGGCTGGACGACGCCTTGCGGAGGGCGCTCGCCGACGCCGACGGCCTCGGCGACTTCTTCGACGAGGACCGTCCCGAGCGCTTCTTCGTCAAGAACCTCGAGCGCGTCCAGGGCGACGAGCGCGACGCCATCATCGTGTCCGTCGGCTACGGCAAGACCCCGCACGGCCGGGTGCTCCACCGTTTCGGCCCGCTCAACCTCGAGGGCGGCGAGCGGCGCCTCAACGTCGCGATCACCCGTGCCCGGCGCCGCATGACCGTCGTGTCCTCGCTCGTGGCAGCCGACCTCGACCCCGCCCGGCTCAAGGCGCGTGGGGCGGTCATGCTGCGCGACTTCCTGGCGTATGCCGCCGACGGCACCCTGCCGGTGGCACCCGATGGCCAGGCGCCGGCATCGAAGGGCGGCGCCGCGGTGGCGGACCCGCTGCGCAGCGAGTTCGCCGCGCGGCTGCGGGGCTCTGGCCTGGTCGTCCACGAGAGCTACGGCGGCGCCGACCATCCGGTCGACCTCGCCGTCGAGGACCCGGACCTGCCTGGCCGGGTGCTCGTTGCCGTCGAGACCGACGGCCCGGCGTATGTCGGCATGCACAGCACCCGGGACCGTGACCGGCTGCGGGCCGAGCAGCTCGGGCGACTCGGGTGGACGCACGTGCGCGTCTGGTCGACGGACCTGTTCCGCGACCCCGCCCGGGACGTCTCTCGCGTCCACGCGGCCCTGACCCGTGCGGCAGCCGCGCGGACGCAGCCGACGGCCGCGGACGAAGAGGCCGCGGACCCAGCGGCCGCGGACCCAGCGGCCGCGGACGTGCCCGCTCCCCCTCGGGTCAGCGGCCGGTCTCGACGACCCCGCCGACGGCTCGCTGGAGGCGGTCACGGACGACGGGTTCGTGCCCACGGCCGACGCCGGCGCCCGGGGACGTCGGCTGCGCGGGCGGCGCGTCGTGCGCCCGGCCGAGCAGACCAAGGACGACACCGACCTCGGGTGGGGCGAGCGGCGCGACCAGAGCGCCCACGACCGGTGGCTCGAGGAGCAGCGTCCCCCGCACTGGGGCACGGACTGAGCCCGGTGCGACGACGGCGCCGGCCCCCGTGCGGGGACCGGCGCCGTCGTCGCACTGCAGCGATGCTCAGGCGCGGGCCCGGAGGCTGTCGCGGATCTCGCGCAGCAGCAGGATGTCCTCGTCGGGAGCGGCGTCGACCTCCTCCGACGTGGCGAACCGGGACTTGGCTGCCTCGTAGGGCTTGACGACGAAGAAGTACACGACGAACGCCATGATGAGGAAGGCGACGAGTGCGGTCAGGAACGGGCCGACCGAAACCAGGTTGCCGGGATGCCACTTGTCGAAGTTGGGAGCACCGCCAGCCTTGGCGAGCAGCTCGATGATGACCTTGGTGAAGGCCGTGACCACGGCGGCGAAGGCCGCGCCGATGATGAATGCGACGGCAAGCTCGACGAGGTTGCCGCGCATGACGAAGTCCTTGAAACCCTTCATGGGGGTCGTGACCTTTCGCTAGAGGTGAGCTCTTACGGTCGCTCACGGTAGCGATCAGAGGCCGGTTTTCGGCAGGGGTACGGGCACCCACGGGGTCGGGCACCTCAGCGCGACCGGAGCACCACCGTGAGGGCCGGGCGTCCGAGGGCGTCGAGGGGAGTGCGCGCCAGCGTCTCGGCAGTGTCGTGACCTGCGGCGACGATGAGGCCGGAGGGCGCGGCCGCGCTCGACGCCACCCGGGAGGCGGAGACCAGGGGATCGGAGCTGTCGCCGGAAAATTGATCGACCCGTAACACCAGTACCGCGCGCGCCGCGACGCCGTCGGGGCTGACCAGGTCGATGCGGTCACCGGGGCGGACCATCGCGCCGGCACCGGGGTCGGCGAGGGCGACGTGCACCGCCACCGATCCGCTCGGCTGGCCGTCGAGCAGCCCTGCGCCCGAGAGTCGTTGCTCGGTCAGCGGTTCACCGGCACCCACCACACTGGTGAGCCGTCGGCCCACGACGTCGGAAGCGGACCGGAGGGCAGCCGCAGGGGCGATCGCGACAGGCCACCGCGTCACCCGCACGGCGTCCACCGCCGACTCGCCGACAGCCAGTGGGCGGGTTGCGACCAGCACGGGCACGGTGGGCCCCTGCGCTGGCGCTCGCAGGGCGCCGACGACCCCGAGTACGGCGGCGGACGCGCAGGCGGCAGCGAGGACGCGCCGCACCATGCGGCGCCGCCAGGCTCGCCGCCGACCCGGACCCCGCAGCGCGGCCAGCGCGCCCCCCAGCGCGGTCACCGCACTCAGCCCGGCAGCGCGAACGGCAGGGTGATGCCGTCGAGGGCCCGCCGACACGCACAGGTCGCGGTGGCGTCGGGCTCGCTCGGTGGCATCGAGCCCAAGGCGGAGCGGAGCACGGACTTCAGGGCGTCGATGTTCTGGGCGAACACCGCCAGCACCTCGTCGTGGGTGACGGCCTCGGCCCCACCCACCCCGGCGTCGTGGTCGGTGACCAGGGCGATGGTGGTGAAGCACATCGCCAGCTCGCGGGCGATGGCCGCTTCGGGCATGGCGGTCATGCCGACGATCGACCACCCGGCCTGTTGGTGCCACAGCGACTCGGCCCGGGAGGAGAACCTCGGCCCGTTGATGACCACGAGCGTCCCGTCCGCGGCCACGCTCGCCCCCGCCGCACGGGCCGCCTCGATGGCGACGGACCGGCCGCGTGGACAGAACGGATCGGCGAAGCCGACGTGCACGACGGGGCCCTCCGCGGCATACACCGTGTGGGCGCGGCCCCAGGTGCGGTCGACCATCTGGTCGGGGAGGACGAGGGTGCCCGGACCCAGCTCGGGCCGCAGCGAGCCCACCGCACAGGGGGAGAGCACCTGGCGCACCCCGACCGAGCGCAGCGCCCAGAGGTTGGCGCGGTAGTTGACCCGGTGGGGCGGGAAGCGGTGACCCTGGCCGTGGCGCGCGATGAAGGCGACCCGGCGGCCGTCGACCTCGCCGACGACCAGGTCGTCACTCGGGTCACCGAACGGCGTGCTGACCTTGACCCGGTCGGCCGAGTCGAAGAACTCGTAGAACCCCGACCCGCCGATCAGGCCGAGGTCGGCGCGGGGCGCAGGCTCCGAAGTGGGCGTCATGGCGGCAGCCTACGCACGGGTCCGGCTCACCTCGGGCGCGGCGGCGGCCCTGTGGACCGTGCGACGACGATGCCCGCTCCTGTGGACAGGAACGGGCCCACGTCGCGGTATGCCGCCGCTTGGGGGCTGCGGTCAGGCTGCGGAGCCGTCCTTGGAACGGGACGTGCCCGAGCTCGACGTGCTGGACCCGGAGCTGTCCGAGCCCGAGCTGCTGGACGACCCCGACGAAGACGATCCAGTCGAGCCAGTCGAGGACCCAGAAGACCCAGACGACCCAGACGAGTCGCTGCTGGCCGCCGGGACCGAGGCGGAGGAGCCGCTGCGCGAGTCGGTGCGGTAGAAACCGCCGCCCTTGAACACCACGCCGACCGCGTTGAAGACCTTGCGCAGGCGGCCGCCGCACTCGGGGCAGATCGTGAGCGAGTCGTCACTGAACGACTGGACGGCGTCGAACCGGTGGTCGCACTCGGTGCAGGCGTAGGAGTACGTCGGCACGGTTTCCTCCAAGGTGGCGCGGAGTGCGAGGCGGGCACGAAGGGCCCGGCTGGCACTGTGGGTGGGCGAGTGCCAAGTGTAATGCTGGCGGACGGCTACTTCTTCCACCCGGCGAGGCGACCGTGCTGGCTGACGGCCCGGACCCGCTTCTCGGCTCGGGTGCGCGACTCGGCGGTCGTGACGATCAGGAGCTGGTCGCCGCGCCGGATCGCGGTGTTCGCCACGGGCACGAAGGCCCCGTCGCCGCGCACCACGAGGGTGACGTTCGCCCCCACGGGCAGCCGCAGCTCGAAGATCTCGACTCCGTGCAGCCGAGACGCCTCGCCGACGGTGACCTGGAGCATCTCGGCGCCCATCTCCTCGAGTGGGGTGGACTCCACTGCGAGGTCCAGGGACTGGTAGTCCTCGGCGATGCCGAGCCGCCGCGCCATCCACGGCAGCGTGGGCCCCTGGATCAGCGTGAACACGACGACCAGGACGAATACGAGCTCGAAGATCCAGTCGATGCCCTTGGCGCCCACGGTCAAGGGCACGGTCGCCAGCACGACCGGGACGGCGCCCCGCAGGCCAGCCCAGGACAGGAACACCTGGTCGCGCCAGCCGATCCGGAACGGCGCCACCGAGAAGAGCACGGACAGCGGCCGGGCGACGAGCAGCAGCACCAGGCCGATGACGATCGCCGGGACCACCTGCCCGGCCATCCGGTCCGGTGAGGCCAACAGCCCGAGGAGGACGAAGAGACCGATCTGGGCCAGCCAGCCCAGCGCGGTCGACAGTCCCTGCACCGCGGCCCGGTGTGGCAGGCGCAGGTTACCCAGCACGAGCGCGGCGAGGTAGCAGGCGATGAAGCCGCTGGTGTGCGCACTGGCGGCCACGGCATACGCGAGGACCGTGAGGGCGACCACCCCGATGCTGAACAGGCCCGACGAGCCGCCCGCGGCCCGTCGCATGAACTGGCCCCCGAGCCAGCCCACCGCCAGGCCGATCGCGGCACCGACTCCCAGCTCGAGCACCGCCTTGAGCGCCAGGATCGCCCAGGACTCGGCGTGGCCGCCATCGGCGCTGCGCGCAGCGAGGGCGGTGACGAGGATGACCACGGGAGCGTCGTTGAACCCGGACTCCGCCTCGAGCATGCCGGTGATGCGGCGGGGAAGCGGCACCCGGCGCAGCACCGAGAAGACGGCGGCGGCGTCGGTGGACGAGAGGATCGCCGCGACGAGGAGGGCGTTGTCCCAGTTCAGGTGGAGGACGTACCGCGCCGCCAGCGCCACCACGCCGACCGAGACGAGCACGCCCACGGTGGACAGCACCGCCGCCGGCCCGACCGACCGGCGGATGCCTTCCCACCGGGTGCTCAGGCCACCCTCGGACAGGATGAGGATGAGCGCGGCATACCCGAGCACCTGGGTGAGCTGGGCGGAGTCGAAGTTGATACCGAGCCCGGACTCGCCGAGGGCGAGCCCGATCGCCAGGTAGATGAGCAGTGACGGGAGCCCGGACTTGACCGACAGCCGGACCGCCGCCACCGATACGAGCAGCACGACCGACCCCACGAGGAGCGCCGACGTCAGGTCATGCAGGGTGAACGAGTCGGCTACAGGCAAACCTGGGAGCACGGCCCGTCCGTCCTTTCCCTCGGTGGCGTGCGGCTAGTCTCGCAGGGTGTCTCGCGTGATTCTCGCTCGCCGTGTTGCCCTCGCTGTTGCCGCCCTGCTCGTGGTGGCCCTCGGCGTGGGCGCCGTGCTTGCCGTGACCTGGGTCAGGCGGCCCTTTCCCACCACGGAGGGCGAGATCAGCGTGCCTGGGCTCACAGGCAAGGTGCAGGTGCTCCGGGGCGACCACGGAATCCCGCAGATCTACGCCGACAACGCCGAGGACCTGTTCCGCGCCGAGGGTTTCGTCCACGCCCAGGACCGCTTCTTCGAGATGGACCTGCGCCGGCACATCACCTCCGGCCGCCTCTCCGAGCTCGTGGGCAAGTCCGGGCTCAGCACCGACCGGGTGATCCGCACGCTGGGCTGGCGTCGCGTCGCCGAGGCCGAGCTCCCGACCCTCAAGCCCGAGACCCGCCGCTACCTGCAGGCGTATGCCGACGGGGTCAACGCCTACATCCACCGGCAGGGCAGTCCGTCGGACATGTCCCTCGAGTACGTCTTCCTGTCGACCAAGGTCCCGGACTACCGGGTCGAGGACTGGACCCCGGCGGACTCGCTGGCGTGGCTGAAGGCCATGGCCTGGGACCTGCGCGGTGACTACACCTCTGAGCTGATGCGGGCGCGGCTGGCGGGCTCGATGCCGATCGCGCAGATCAACGAGCTGTACCCGCCCTACCCCTACGACACCAACAAGCCGATCTTGTCGGGCCAGGACTGGAGCCCCGCGTCGACCGGCGTCCCGTCGACCGGCGTCCCGTCGACGACCGCCCAGTCCGCGGTCCCGCCCGGTCTCGAGGCCAACCCGGTCATCCGCCAGGCGTATGCAGCGACGCAGCAGGCGCTCGACAGCGTCCCGAAGACGCTGGGGCGCGGCGACGGCATCGGCTCGAACTCCTGGGTGGTCGCCGGCAGCCGCACGAGCACCGGAAAGCCGTTGCTGGCCAACGACCCCCACCTCGGGGTGAGCATCCCAGGCATCTGGTACCAGGTCGGCCTGCACTGCCGATCCGTCTCGAGTGCGTGCCCGTTCGACGTGGCCGGGTACTCGTTCGCCGGCCTGCCAGGGGTGGTCATCGGCCACAACCAGTCGATCGGCTGGGGTTTCACCAACCTCAGCCCGGACGTCAGTGACTTCTTCCTCGAGCAGGTGCGTGGCAACACCTACCTGCGCGACGGCAAGCAGGTGCCCCTCACGATGCGCACCGAGACGATCAAGATCGGCGGCGGTGGTGAGGAGACCATCACGGTCCGCAGCACCGTGCACGGCCCGATCCTGTCCGACGCTATCAACGCCGTCGCCAAGGCTGGTGAGAGCCCACCGGTCAACGGCCACACCAGCCCCGGCAACTACGAGGTCGCGTTGCAGTGGACGGGAATCCAGCCCGGCAAGACGGCCGACGCGATCTTCGGGCTCGACGAGGCCACGAACTTCCAGCAGTTCCGCGAGGCGGCGAAGTCCTTCGACGTCCCCGCGCAGAACCTGCTGTATGCCGACACCGCCGGCAACATCGGCTACCAGGCTCCCGGTCGCGTCCCGATCCGGAGTCGCTACATGGACGCTGCGCCGGGGTACTGGATCCGCCCCGGGTGGGTGTCGTCGTGGGACTGGCGCGGCTACGTGCCGTTCGACCAGATGCCCTACACCTACAACCCGCCTGAGGGCTTCATCGTCGCCGCCAACCAGGCTGTCACCCAGAGCAGCACGCCGTTCCTCACGACCGAGTGGGACTACGGCTACCGCAGCCAGCGCATCCGCGACCTGCTGCAGAACAACCGCAAGGTCACGCCGGCGATGATGTCGACGATCCAGGGCGACGTCCGCAACCAGTTCGCTCCCACGTTGGTCAAGGCCCTGCTCAAGGTCGACCTCGGGCACGACGGCTTCACCAAGCAGGCGCAGGACCTCCTGCGCGGCTGGGACTTCACCAGCCCGGTGGGCAACTCGCGGTCGGCTGCCGCGGCGGCGTACTACAACGCCGTGTGGTCCAACCTGCTCGACCTGACCTTCAACGACGAGCTGCCCCAGGACCTGCGCGCCGATGGCGGTGGCCAGTGGATGCAGGCGGTCGCGGGTCTGCTGCAGAAGCCGCGCTCGGCGTGGTGGGACGACAAGCGGACGGCCGGGGTGACCGAGGGCGAGTCCGAGATCCTCCGCAAGGCCCTGGTCGACGCGCGGCTCCAGCTGACCCGCGAGCTCGGCAAGGAGCCGACCGACTGGGAGTGGGGCGAGCTGCACCAGCTCACGTTGCGTCACCAGGTCCTCGGCGGGTCCAACGTCCCCAGCTTCGTCTCGCTGCTGTTCAACCGCGGTCCGATCGACCTGCCCGGGGGCTCGGCGATCGTCGATGCCAACGGCTGGGACGCCAGTGTCGGGTTCAGCGTCGACTGGGCGCCCTCGATGCGCATGGTCGTCGACCTGTCGAACCTCGACCACTCGCGCTGGGTCAACCAGACCGGCAACAGTGGCCACGCCTTTGCCGCGAACTACGACGACCAGACCGATGCCTGGGCCAACAACGAGCTGTTCGACTGGCCGTTCAGCTCGGGCGCCGTGCACAGCGCCGGCGGCGAGGACCTGACCCTGGTGCCGGCGCCGGCCAACAGTTAGCGAGGTCCGTCGGCCAGCGCGGGTCGTCCAGCTAGCCCGCGGCCGGGGCGCCCAGGTGCCGCACCCCCAGGCCTGCGGCCATGACGGCATCGACCGGCCGGTCGTGGGCGTCGTGGGGGAGTGGCTCGTCGAGCACTTCCCACGGGTGGACGACGGCGACGACCAGGGCCGAGGTTCGCGGCAGGACCCGGTCGTAACAGCCCTTGCCCTGGCCGACCCGGTTTCCCCAGCCGTCGACCGCGTGCGCCGGCACGAACACGACCTGCGCGCGGCCGATCGCCGCGGACCCGAGCGGGTCCGGTATACCCACCTCGCGCCAGTCGAGGTCCCAGTCGGGCAGCGTGATCGGCACCATCACCCGGATGCCGCGCGCCACCAGGGCTGCGATGAGCGCCTCCGTCGGCGGTTCGAGCGGTGTCGACTCGTACGCAGCGACCCAGGAACCCCGCGCGAGCCCTGCCTCGTGGGCCACGCGCAGACCGTCGAGGGCCAGCGACTCGGCATCCTCGGCTCGGTCGCGGCCGGCCACCTCGGCGCGGCGCCTCGAGCGCAACCGGGCGCGCACGAGGGCCTTCGCATCGGAGCCGGCCGGCTGATCGGTCACGAGTCCCATCCTGCCCTGACCTCGGCGGTTAGGGTTGGCGGCATGACCCCCGACCAGCCGTCCCGTCCGATCACCAAAGCCGTGATCCCAGCCGCCGGCCTGGGAACCCGCTTCCTCCCGGCCACCAAGGCGACTCCGAAGGAGATGCTGCCGGTCGTCGACAAGCCGGCGATCCAGTACGTCGTCGAGGAGTCCGTGCGCGCCGGTCTCGACGACCTGCTCATCATCACGGGGCGCAACAAGGCTGCGCTGGAGGACCACTTCGACCACCACTGGGAGCTCGAGCAGGCCCTCGAGGCCAAGGGCGACCTGCACCGGCTCGAGCGGGTGCGCGAGTCCGCGGTGCTCAAGGTCCACTTCGTGCGGCAGGGCCAGCCGAAGGGGCTCGGGCATGCCGTCCACGTCGCGAAGGAGCACGTGGGTGACAACCCGTTCGCGGTCCTGCTCGGTGACGACCTGATCGACGCGCGCGACCACCTCCTTGAGGAGATGCTCCGGGTCCGCGAGGAGAAGGGCGGCAGCGTCGTGGCCCTCCTCGAGGTGCCGCCGGAGTCCGTCCACCTCTACGGGTGCGCAGCGGTCGACGGCCGTGACGGCGACGTCGTCCGCATCACCGGGCTCGTCGAGAAGCCCGACCCCTCCGAGGCGCCGAGCAACCTCGCCGTCATCGGCCGGTACGTCCTGGACCCCTCCGTCTTCGAGGTTCTGGAGCACACTCCGCCCGGTCGTGGTGGCGAGATCCAGCTGACCGACGCGCTGCAGACCCTCGCCTCGTCGTCCGAGCCGGGCGGCGGCGTGCACGGCGTGGTCTTCCGCGGTCGCCGGTACGACACCGGTGACCGGCTCGACTACCTCAAGGCCGTGGTGCGGCTGGGGGTGGACCACGCCGAGCTCGGCAAGGACTTCGGCGAGTGGCTCGACGACTTCAGCGGCCAGCGAGCATCCGGCCAGCGGTGATCTCGGTCGAGCAGCACCTGGACCGCATCCTGCGCACGGTTCAGGTCATCCGTCCCTTCGAGCAGGGGGTGCTCGACGCCCAGGGCTGCGTCCTCGCTGAGGACGTGACGGCCCGCGGGTCGCTGCCCGGCTTCACCAACTCGGCGATGGACGGGTATGCCGTGCATGCCGCCGACGTGGCCACCGCCGCGCCCGAGGCGCCGGTGGTCCTGCCCGTCGTCACCGACATCGCCGCGGGCAACGCCAAACCGCTGTCGCTCGCGCCCGGCCAGAGCATGCGGATCATGACCGGTGCGC
Source organism: Nostocoides sp. HKS02 (assembly GCF_009707485.1). NCBI lineage: Bacteria > Bacillati > Actinomycetota > Actinomycetes > Micrococcales > Intrasporangiaceae > Nostocoides > Nostocoides sp. HKS02. The sequence goes on from NZ_CP046121.1 coordinate 3,235,700, forward strand.
CCATGCCGCGCGGCGCTGATGCGGTCGTGCCGGTCGAGGCGACCGACGGGGGTGTGGTCCGGGTCGCGATCACCGCCCGCTCGGTCGTCGGCCAGCACGTGCGCGAGGAAGGCGAGGACGTCGAGGCAGGCACGGTGGTGCTCCGCCGCGGCACCCTGCTGGGCCCGGGCCAGATCGCCCTCCTGGCCGCCGCGGGGGTGGCCCGGGTCAGGGTCGTGCCGCGCCCCCGAGTCGTGGTGGTCTCGACCGGTGACGAGCTGGTGGAGGTGGGTCGCACGCCCGGCTTCGGCCAGATCGTCGACTCGAACTCCGTCATGCTCACCGCCGCGCTGACCGCCGTGGGTGCCACGGCCTTCCGGGTCGGCGGGGTGCCCGACGACGCGCGCGCGCTGCTCGACACCCTGGAGGGCCAGCTGGTCCGCGCCGACGCCATCATCACGACCGGAGGCGTCTCGATGGGCGCGTACGACACGGTCAAGGAGGTGCTGTCTCGGGTCGGCACCATGCAGTTCGACAAGGTAGCGATGCGCCCTGGCATGCCCCAGGGGTTCGGCCTGCTCGGCGAGGAGTCGGTGCCGGTGTTCACCTTGCCGGGCAACCCGGTCAGCGCCCTGGTCTCGTTCCACGTCTTCGTCGCCCCGGCCCTGCGCATGATGGCGGGACGCCCCGAGCCGTCGTGGCCGCCGGGATACCTGCCAGCCGTCGCCGCGGAGACCTTCCGGTCGATCCCCGGCAAGATGGAGTTCCTCCGCGTCGTCCTCGACGACGACCGGGCCCGGCTCGCAGGTGGACAGGGGTCGCACATGCTCGGAGCGCTCGCTGCCGCAGACGCCCTCGCCGTCATCCCGGCCGAGGTCACCGAGGTTCGCCCGGGTGATCCCATCGAGTGCCTGCCCCTCCTCGGCCGGGAGGGACCGTGACCGACGCCTCCGAGCCGCGGCTCACCCACGTCCGGGCCGACGGGTCCGCCCACATGGTCGACGTGTCCGCCAAGCAGGTGACCGCGCGCCAAGCCAGCGCAGCTGGTCGGGTCCTGTTGTCGCCCCAGGCGATCGCGGCGTTGCGCGATGGCGAGATCCCCAAGGGCGACGCGCTCGCGGTGGCCCGCATCGCCGGCATACAGGCGGTGAAGCGGACTCCAGAGCTGATCCCGCTGGCGCACCCGGTCGCCGTCCACGCCGTGGCCGTCGACCTCACCATCGGGGACGACGCCGTGGAGATCACTGCCACCGTGCGCACGGCCGACCGGACCGGTATCGAGATGGAGGCGTTGACCGCCGTCAGCGTCGCGGCGCTCGCCCTGATCGACATGGTCAAGGCGGTCGACAAGCACGGCCGCATCACCGACGTGCGCGTCACCGCCAAGTCCGGCGGTCGGTCTGGCGACTGGGTGGAGCAGTCGTGAGCGGCCACGCAGTCGTCATCACCTGCTCGACGCGCGCTGCCACCGGGGTCTATCCCGACCGTGGGGGCCCGATCGTCGTCGAGGCGTTGCGCGAGCTCGGGTTCGAGGTGGGCGACCCGACCGTCGTCCCCGACGGGCCGCCAGTCGCCGAGGCGCTCCGGGCGGCGTTGGGGCAGCAGCCGGCGGTGGTCATCACGACCGGGGGCACCGGCCTGTCGCCCACCGACGGCACGCCCGAGGCGACGCGTCCCCTCCTCGACCGCGAGGTCCCGGGCATCGCCGAGGCGATCCGCCACGCGGGGGTGAGCCACGGGGTCCCCACGGCGATGCTGTCGCGAGGTCTGGCCGGGCTCGCGGGTCCAACCCTCGTCGTCAACCTGCCCGGCTCGACCGGTGGCGTCCGCGACGGCCTGGCGGTGCTCGAACCCGTGCTGCTGCATGCGTTGTCCCAGGTCCGGGGTGGCGACCACTGATGCACCGCTGGCCCGTCGAGCTCCTGGGTGAGACCCCCTCGGGGGAGTCCATCAGGCTCGACCAGCTGCGGCGTCGGGACGCGACCCGGTGGCGCGAGGTGCGGTCCCGCAACCGCGACTGGCTCGGCGAGTGGGAGGCCACCTCGCCCGACGAGTCGCCGAGCGTCGTGACGTTCGGTGCGCTGGTGCGCCATTTCCGCGCCGAAGGTCGGGCCGGGCGGATGCTTCCGTTCACCATTCGCCTCGCCGACGGCCGCATCGTGGGCCAGCTGTCGGTGTTCGGCATGTCCGGGGGATCCCTGATGTCGGCGGCTGCCGGCTACTGGATCGACGAGCAGGTCGCGGGTCGGGGGATCGCGCCGACGGCGCTGGCGCTCGCGGGCGACTACGTGCTGGGTCCGCTGGGGCTGCACCGGATCGAGGTCAACATCCGCCCGGAGAACGCGAACAGCCTGGCCGTGGTGCGCAAGCTCGGCTTTCGCGACGAGGGTCTGCGCCGGTCGTACCTCCACATCGACGGAGCCTGGCGAGACCACCGAACCTTCGCGATCACGACCGAGGACCTCGGCGGTCAGACCCTGATGGACCGATTGCACAACAATCACACCAGTCACATTGGCGACACACCGCACCACCTCCCCGGGACGCCGACGCAGGGCACCTAACGTCGTCTTCGTGCAGCCCAGCAGTCTCGTCTTCCTCGTCATCATCGCCGTCTGGGCTGCCTATTTCGTGCAGCACTGGGTCGCGCGGCGCGAGCACCTCGCCACCGCACGGTCCGTGGACCAGTTCTCCGAGTCGATGCGTGTCCTCGAGCGACGCAGCCCGCTGCCCGCCGCTGACCTCTCCACCCCGCAGCCCCGGTCGTATGCCGTGAGCCCGGCCCGCCCCGCCCGTCCCCAGATCCTCGTCAAGCGCGCGAGCGCCGAGCCGTCTGCTGGGTCGTCCGCTGGGCCGTCCGCCGAGCCGGTCGGGGCACGGGTCGGCCCGTCTGCGCAGTCGTCGCTCGACCCTCGTGCCGTCAGGGCTGCTGCTCGCCGGACGCGGGCGATGATCATGCTGGGCGCGCTGTCCACCGTCCTGGTGGCAGTCCCGCTGGTCGCCCTGGCGCTGCTTCCCCTCGTGACCCTGGTAGTGCCCGTTGCCAGCATCGCCCTCGCCCTGGGCTGGGCGCGCACCACGGCCGTGGCCGAGCGCCGCGCCCGCCGCGAAGTCGCCCCTGGCCGCCCCGCCGTCCGCGAGACTGCCCTCGTCGACCAGCCCGCCGCCGTCGTCGAGCCCACCGCCGCCGAAGAGCTCGCCCCCGTCGAGGGTGCGGAGGTCGACGAGCCCGACCCGAACGCGGGGGAGCTGTACGACGTGCAAGCCATCGAGGCTGCCGAGCGCCCTGTCGTCGCGCCGGCTCGCGCCACGCCCATCGCCAGGCACCTGGTCGACGACGACGACATCCCGCTCACCTGGGACCCCGTTCCCGTGCCTCGTCCGACGTACACGATGAAGTCGCGCGCCACACGTCCCGCGCCGACCGCAGCCGACCTGGTCGGCGACGCCGACACCGAGTACGCGGCATACGACCAGGAGCCGGTCCGCCGGGTCGCCGGCGCCTGAGCCCTCGGGTCGACGCTGCGGTGCCGGGTTCCCCGGCGCCCGATCGTGCTCGCGTGGTGAACTCTAGGTGGAGGCCTCTCGTCCTTAGGGCGAGGCCCCATACGGGTCCCATCGGTCGCGGCAGCGCTCGACAGGCAAGGAGCGGCGCGTGGAGCAGGGGCAGCGGGAGGCGGCACTGCAGGTGCTGCACGACCGTCATGCTCCCGAGCTGTGGCGGTTCGCCTTGCGGCTGACTCGCGATGCCCAGGTCGCCGAGGACGTGGTCCAGGAGGCGCTGCTGCGCGCGTGGCGGGACCCCAACCTGACGACGCGCAGCGAGGCCCAGGCGCGGGCGTGGCTGTTCACGGTCGTGCGGAACCTCGTGGTCGACCGGTGGCGCAGCGCCGCGATGCGGCACGAGGTCGGGGTCGCCGAGCTGGTCGAGCCAGGTGTCGGTGACCGCTCGGGCGAGGTGCTCGACCGCTGGCTCATCGCGGACGCCCTGGGCTCGCTGTCCAGCGACCACCGTCGGGTGATCGCGTCGGCCTACTACGAGGGGCGCACCGTCGCCGAGATCGCCGCCGAGCTGCGGATCCCCGAGGGCACCGTGAAGTCGCGCCTCCACTACGGCCTGCGCAGCCTGCGCCTCGTGCTCCAGGAGAAGGGGGTGACCCGGTCGTGAACACCCGCGATACGTATGCCGACTGGGACGCCGCGTACGTCCTCGGCGCCTTGTCAGCGGCGGAGCGACGGGAGTTCGAGGACCACCTGAGCTCCTGCGTCGAGTGCCGTGGCGCCGTCGCGGACCTCGCCGGGGTCCCGGGTCTGCTCGCCCAGGTGCCGACGGGCGAGGTGCTCGGGCTCGACCTGCCGATGGACGGGGACAGCTCGGCGACGTCTGGCCCTGAGCTCGGTCGCGGGAGGCCGCCGCGGCGGTGGCTGGTGCCGTTCGCCGCCGCGGCGGCTGCCCTCGTCGTGGGGGCCGCTGGCGGGTATGCCGTGTCCGCGACCTCACGCCCGGGCTCGACCGGTGCCGTGTCCTCGAGCTCGGCCGACCCCGCGGGACCGGTGCGACTCGCGTTCTCCCCGGTCCAGCCCTCGACGATGACGGCCGTGGTGGATGTCGTGCCGGCCGGGTCGAGCACCCGGGTCACGGTGGAGTGCCAGTACGCCCGCACTGCCGCCGACGCCGGGCCGGGCAAGGGTGGCGACTACTCGCTCGGCGACTACGCCGTCTGGGTCGTCGAGCGCAGCGGGCATGCGACCGAGCTGCGGGAGTGGACCGCCCGCGCGGGCAGCGTCATGCGACCCGGTGGTGTGGCGCCGGTGCCGTACTCGCGGATCGGACGGGTGGAGATCAGGCGGGTCGACGACGGCCAGACGGTCATGCGGGCGGTGCTGACCTGACCTCGCCCGCGGCCGGCTTGTTTCGGGGGGACGGACGCCGCGCGGGTGGCGCACGCGGCCGACGTACTCGGGGCGCCACGGCATACGGCCGTCGTTTTCCGTCGCGGGCGGGGCTGGTGTTATTGTTTCGTCCGCATCATGGGGCTGTGGCGCAGTTGGTAGCGCGTCTCGTTCGCAATGAGAAGGCCAGGGGTTCGAATCCCCTCAGCTCCACCCGACGGGAACCCCGTCCGACCAGCGGAAACGCGCCAGGTTGGGCGGGGTTCTTCCTTTGTCATTCGGACCCCGCCTCCTTCCACGTTCCCCCGCGTGCCCCGGACGGTTGAGCCGGGCAAGTCCGGCCCGGTCAACAGGGGTGCCGAGGTGGTGCAGATAGAGGTTGGTCGTGGCAATCGATGCATGCCCCATCCAGGCCTGAACGGTGCCCGGATCAACCCCGCGCGCAAGCCAAAGGCAAGCAGCGGTGTGCCGCAGGTCGTGAATTCGCCGGCCCTCCGCCAAGGTCGACCAGCCCAGCGATCGCTTGAACGCCGATGCGTGCAACCGGTGGCCTGACGACGTGACGAACAGCGGAGCGTCGGCCTCCCTGCCTGCCGCCATGGCCAGGACGAGCGGGAGGACCCGGTCGGCCACTGGCACCCGGCGAGAGCGCCCGGACTTGGTCGTCTTGGTGGCGACACCCTCCGGCTCGGCCCGCTGGACCACGAAGGTCGGCATGGGGACCTCGACGAAGTCGCGGACTCGGACCGCTCGCAGCTCCGACCACCTCAGCCCGGTCCATCCGGCCACGAGCAGGATGTCAGCAAGCCGCTGGTCGATGGCCGCCGCCTTGAGGTGGATGCGTTCGAGGTCCTCCTCGCCGAACGGAAACATCTCCGTCCTGGGGCCACTCGCCTTCGGCACCCGTGTCCGAAGAACCGGGTTGACCAGGATCAGTCGCTCCCGGACGGCCCACGCGAAGAACGAGGACAGCGATGCCCTGAAACGGCGCACCGATGACTCCGCCAGGCCGTCGCTCGTCAGGGTGATCAGCACGCGAGTGACCTCGCGATCGGTTACGACGTTGACCGACAGGGCCGCCAGCGACTGCGGCACCAGGCGGACCAGTGCGGCGTCGGCCGTGTAGGTCTTGGCCGAGACCGAGTGTGTGCGTTCCTCGAGCCAGACCGGGAGCAGCGATCTCACGGTGGCCCGCCCCGCTCGAGGATCCACACCGCCCGCGAGGGCTGCACGTTCGCGGATGAGCCACGCCTGGGCGTCCCGCTTGGTGTCGAAGGTCCGGCCAGCGACGTACTCGCGACCCACCTTGAGCACAGCCCGAAAGCGGCCCGACGGTTCTTTGCGGATGGTCACGACGCGGCTCGTTCGATCCACGCCGCGACGTCGGCCAGCTGGTAGCGAGGAATGGCCGGCGACAGCCACGCCACCCGTGGCCCCATCCCTTGCTGCCGCCAGCGGCACAGCGTCGAGGCGTTCACGTGGAGCAGGTCTGCGACCTCGGCTGTGGTCAGGAGCCGCGGAACGCTTGCGGAGGCACCGGCCGGAGCAAAGTCCTTCGGCATTCTGCACCTGCCTTCCGTTGCGCTGTCTCGCCCTTGAGTCGCGGGCTGGTCGCTCGTGTGCGACACCATCCACGCTGCACGCACGCCGCTGGGCAGTCCACCGAATGCAAGGGCTCCCGTGAGGTTTTGACCAGACCTTTACGTTGCGGGCAGGTCTATGGAGCTGTGAAGCGGATGAATCGCTGTCGCTGGTAGTCACCACCAGCGGCATGAGCGGACATCGTTGTTCCGGCTGTGCTCGACGCTCCTCGACAAGGAGGTCAGGCATGATCTGCTCATGGAGCACTCCGGCTGCGGCGTCTTCGTATTCGGCAAGGACGGCGACGTGATGGCGTTTCCCGACCTTGAGACCGCCGCGGGGTGGATGGAGTCGATAGATGTGCTTGAGGGGGAGTACGAGGCGGCGTTCACGGTCGATGGCCGCGAGGTGACCATCGTTGGCGAACGGGAATCTCCTGTCTCCTTGCGGGCGACCGACGTGCGCGACCTCGACGGTCTGCGAAAGCGGCTGGCCCGCAGTGGCGATCACCTGGGGCTGAATTTCCCCTTGTCGGATCTGACGGCTGTGGCAAACGATCTGATGCGTTGGCAGTGGGAGCAGCGGTGGCCGCGATGGGTCTCCCGCCTGTTCGGTGGGAAGGGTCCGCCCCAGGTGTAGCCCCAGTTTCGAAGCTGGAACGGGTCACACAATCAATCCGGCACGACCGAACTGCGGCCGATGAGTGTGTTGCATCCCGCCGTCAGTAGCCGGCCTGTCGCCACGCTGTCGCCCTCGACGTGCCTGCCGTCAGCGCCGCCAGGTACCTCAGGGCGGCTTCTGTAGGCACGTCCTCGGCGTGGTCATCCATGACTCTCACGCAGTCGATCGAGTCCGCCACTTCGCATAGGACGCCTCCACCAGACCAAGAGATGTCCACTAGAAAGCTCGCAGCCGTCGATACCTCCGGGTCGATCTGACGCACGTCGGTATGCAAGCCCGGAACACCGGCGAGACGATCGCAGACCAACTGAGCGAACGCATGCCCCGACGGACCTGACCAATGTGAAGTCATGACATGAGGGTAGGTCTACCGCTTCTCGACCACACGCTGGTCGCGGCATGAGCGGAGGTCCCTGCGCCTAGTCCCTTGGGACGGGCAGCACCGGCTTGCCTGTCCACTTGCTCATTCGCCTGGCAGCAGCATGCACTTGCCTGCGCGCACCTGGGATCACCGGATAAGTAGCCAGGGAGGTGATCCAAACCTCGGACCCATTTGCCAGAACAATGACCGGCTGGATGACCGTGAGCGGCACCGAATGATGCTCCTGCTCGCGCATGCTGAAGCCCGTGATCTCCTCCGGCGGGTAAGACTGCCCGCCGTGAAAAATCTCGCGCACCTGCACTCCGTCCCCATCGCGAAAAACGCCCATGCGTGCGCCCCCCCAGATGAAGGGCAGACCGAGCAGGATGCAGAACGCCCCGACAACCAGTCCGCTGATGACGGTGGGACGTGTCTCGCCGGGATCTGGCGGCATCGTCACCATGGCAACACCCACCAGTGAGAAGAGGAGGCCGACCAGGACGACGACGGGCGACCACAACGACCGCACGGACCTGGGGAGTTGGACGATCATTGCCTGTCTCGGGGGTTGCTCGGGTTTGGTGGTTTGGCAGTGCTGCAAGCCGCGAGGTCAAGCACTCTGATGAAGCCTCCGCAGCCGCGGGCTGAGTCTCCCACGGGCGGACCCAACATCCGCTCATCTGCATGATTGAGCGCACGCACCGGGCATGTCCGGGCGTTTGGGTCACCGCGCCGAAGTGTCACGTCCGTGATCCTTTGGCTCAACGGCACCCACGGCGTGGGCAAGACAACGACCAGTGCACTCGTCCAGCAGCTCATCCCGGATTCACGGGTGTTCGATGCCGAGAAGGTCGGCGAGACCCTCATGGACATCACGCCGGGACTGCCCGAGACAGACAACTTCCAGCACTGGCCCCCGTGGCGGCCGCTCGTGGTCGAGACCGCCCGTCGCATCCTCGACTACACCGGCGGCACCCTGGTCATGCCCATGACCGTCCTGGTCGAGCAGTACTGGCGCGAGATCAACGCCGGCTTTGCAGGCCATGCCATCCCGGTACAGCACTTTGTCCTCCACGCTGACGCAGATACGCTCCGCAGACGCATCGAGCAGGACACGGTGCTCGGTCCCTCCACCTTCCGGTTGGCCTACCTCGAGCCCGTACGCCGAGGCGGCGCGCATGTGGCTGCACGACGAGGCCGAGGTCATCAACACCGCCCACCTCACGCCCGCACAGGCCGCCCGGCAGATCGCGGACGCGGTGACAGGTGAATGAGGTCCATGAGCAGTGGGCCGGGGATGGCTCGGGACGTGCGAACGCTCCTCGGTACAACCGAAATGCGGCATGAGCGTGCGTTCTTGCCATCACTTCGCAGGCTCACTCGGTGGACTTGAGGGCGGCACACATTTTCGGGAAGAGGTAGCAGAACTCTCCACCACCCCAAGAATCCACCAGCCCGCCGGCCTCCTCCAGTGCGTCCCACAGAGGCTGCGATGCACGGACGATCGGTGATGGGCGGGGTAGTCCATGCATCCAGTTCGACGCCAACCGGAGCACGCCGGTAAGACCGGTCAGGGCCCGGGATGCCTTCGCAATGAGAAGGCCAGGGGTTCGAATCCCCTCAGCTCCACCCAAGACAGCACAACGCCCGAGCCCCTCAGGGTTCGGGCGTTGTGCTGTCTCGGGTGGAGCGGGGCCATCTGTGCCTCCCGGGTCACGAATGGCGATTCCTGGGCTGGGCGACCGCCTGCTGACCACCTCCTCAGCTGACGGAGAGGTCGTCGCAGTAGGCGTCAGCGTTGCCCGCGGGCTTGTAGCAGTAGATGGTGGCTGTCGTGCTCGAGGGCCCGGTCGTGAAGGTCACCGACCCGTTGGCGTAGGCGCTCGACGCCACCGAGGCATAGGTCTCGGTCCCGCCATAGTCCTTCACGCCGATGCGGACCTCCTCGCTCGGGGTGAGCGACTTGGCCCAGCCGGACAGGGTGTACGTCGTGTTGGGGGCAACGGTGATCACCTGCTCGGCCGAGGACTGACCGGGTCCGACCTGCAACGCGTAGGTGCCCGTCCGCGCGTTGCCGGCCACGACCGTCGAGCCGAGCCACGAGGTCCAGGGCGTCAGTGAGCCGGTCTCGAATCCGCCGTTGCTGACGAGGCTGGGCGGGGTGCAGGCGCTGTCGTTGGGGGTGGATCGCTGGTGCGCGCCGATGTCGGGTGCGCATCGTTGCGGCACGGTGCGGCCCCAGAAGTCCTTGCCGCCTTTGTGGGCCATGACGCGTCCAGCGCCGATCGCGGGGGAGCCGGCGGCGATCTTGTAGCCCGCCACCGTGCCGCGCCCGGTGCCGCCGCTGCCCGGGTTGGTCAGGAGCGGGTCGCTCGTCAGCTGGCCACTAGGCCCGCCCGGGTGGTTGCCGAAGAGGATGTTGGTGACGTAGGTGTAGTGGCTGGCGCTGGCGCTGTCGAACGAGTACCCGCCGGTGCCCTGGTTGTCGATGATGTTGTTGGCGATGGTGATGTAGCTCGCGTTGCTCCACTCCTCGAGGATGTTGGTGGTCGACCCTGGGGCCAGGTAGACGGTGTTGTTGTAGAAGGCCGCGTTGGTCGCACCGGCAGCCATGATGATCCGGGACTTGTCGTTCTGGCTGACGTTGTAGCGCACCACGCCGTTGACGGACGCGCCACCACAGCCGCAGAAGAGGATCATCCCGCCCTCGTTGTCGTGGCTGTAGTTGTACTGGAACGTCGTCCCGCTGGTGCCGTAGTCGATGTCGTAGGCCATGCCGTCGTTGACGCCAGAGGGGCGCCGCACCCGGTAGGCCTCGTTGTACTGGAAGGTCACCCCGTCCGCGTTCCACACCCAGATGCCGGCGTTGTTGCTCGCCGAACGCATGTTGATGTCATAGGCGACGTTGTACTCGTTGATGCCGTTCTGGGTGTACTGCATGACGATGCCGTCCCCACCGATGTCGTGCACGGTGTTGTTGCGCACGGCGACGCCCGGCCAGGGGGAGTAGTTGTCGACGTGGCTCGGACAGCCGTCCCAGCCCATCGACGCGCGGCACTTCCAGGTCGTCGACATGGTGATGCCGCTGCGGTCGACGGTGTAGACGGTGTTGCCGTCGATGACGACGTCGTTGAACCGCGTGGGTGTGGTGGTTCCGAGGACGTCGAAGTCGATTCCGGCGCTGCCGCCGAGGTCCTTGGTGTTGTCTCCGTTGACGTCGTGGACGGTGAGGTTCGTGACGCGGTAGTAGCTGCCGGTCCCGAGGTCCTGGAGCGTGATGTAGACGCCTCGCCGGTTGGCCGAGGTGGCGCCGTGGTTGGTCACGTCGAGGTTGCGCAGCTCCCAGTACTGCTGGTTGTGCAGGCGCACGGCATCGGGCAGCCCGCCGCCGGCGACCCGGGGCTTGGTCCCGGTGCCGTACGCGTCCACGACGATCGGCGAGCCTGCGGCGCCCGAACCCAGCGGGTGCAGCACACCCTTGCACGTCATGCCCCGCTTCAGCAGGATCTGGTCGCCCGGGGCGAAGGTGGTCGCATCGACGGTGGTGAGGGTGTTCCAGGGCGAGGTCGCGCTGCCCGAGCCGTTGCTGGCGGCGGAGCAGTCGACGTAGTAGGTGGTGCCGACTGCTGCCGCAGGCGGCGCTGCGACGATCGCGGTCGCTGCCGCGAGCCCGGTGGCGGTCAGGGCCAGGCCGGCCAGGGCTGCCATGGGGCGTTGCAAGAGTGGGTGCACGAAGGGTCTCCTCACGACGGTGTCAGCTGTGGTTGACGAGGCTTTGGATGGGTGGGGCCAGTTCTTGCGACACAGCGACGCTGCCCTGCCAGCGATCGAGCACGACACCACGCGGCGTCACCAAGATCGTGTCCGGCACTGCCGGGTGGTATGCCGCCGACAGCCTCGACGTGGCCGCGGCGGTGAGGAGCGCGATGCCGGTGTCCTGGAGGTCCCAGTCGTAGGTGAGGTTCACCAGCTGGTCGGTGCCCAGGCCGGAGGTGTCGGCGACGGCGACCACCAGCCCCTGGGCGGCATACTGCTGCGCCATGCTCTTTCAGCACGGTGAGCTGGCTGCGGGACCGGCCATCGGCACCGGGACCCAGGGCGAGGAAGCTGACCAGAGCAGGGTGGCCCCGGCTCGTGACCGTCCGCCCGTCCACGCTCGTCGAGTCGACGACCGGCGCCAGAGCGCCGATGGTCACCGTCGGGGCGGCTGGGGTTGTCGCCGAGGCGCAGGCCGCGACCAGGCAGCTGAGCGCTGCGGAGGTGACCATGCCCATGGCGCGTCTGCCTCGGACCACGATCCCCCCTTGCGCCCCTCGCAGGTATACACGCTGCCGGTATGAATATTCGAGCCACTGCTCACTCTATGTCAAGAGTATGGACACAATTCCGATCAGATGATGAGGGAGTGCTCACCGGGGAAGGCGCCCCGGAACGGCGTGGCCGGCGCCTCCCGGATACCGACGGGCGCCGCGAAGAGTGCGCCAGCCAGGGGTTCGTCCGTGATGTCACGGTCACCGGCGGAAGTGATGACCAGGAGGTCGTCGACGAAGCAGCAGCTTGTCGGCCGACTGACGGGAAGCCGGACCACGCGGTCCAGGCCGCCCTCGGGGTCGTAGCGGTGGACCTCGTAGCCGTTCCACAGGGCGACCCAGATGCCGCCCTCCTCGTCGACCGCCAGGCCGTCCGGGTCGACGGGCTTGTCGAACTGCCTGAGCACCCGAGGGTTCGCGACCTGGCCCGATGCCTCGTCGTAGTCCAGCACCGTGAGAGTGCCGGGAAGGCTGTCGACGTAGTACATGCGGTCGCCGAACCAGCCGAGCCCGTTCGAGATCCCCACGCCCCTGGCCATCACCTGGACGGTGCCGTCGAGATCCACCCGGTACAGCGCTCCACGGTCCGGGACCCCGATGCTGCCGACCCACAACCGACCCGCGGGGTCGCACTTGCCGTCGTTGAGTCGCAGCCCGGTGCGCTCGATCTCGACGTGGCGCGTGACCGAACCGTCATCGAGGACCGTGACGAGTCCGCCGTCCGATGCACAGAGCCACCCTCCGGACGCCCGCGGGACGGCACAGCCGAGGGCTTCTCCGGGCAGGTGCATGGAGGTCGGTGCGTGCAGCACACCCTCCGTGAGCGTGGCCCGCCAGAGGATGCTGGCCGTGAGGTCCACCCACGTCAGGTGCTCGTCGTACCAGAGTGGCCCCTCGGCCAGCTCGTGCGTACCGGTCGTCAGTGGTTCGGCGAGCAGAGCGCTCATCGGTCCCTTCTAGGCGGTCGTGGGAGCTCAGCGCAGCGCGGTGTCGCCGTCGAGACCGAGCAGCGCCAGCTCGCTGCGGGTGGGCAGGCCCTGCCAGTCGGAATGGCTCGCCACGGCGAACGCTCCGACGCGGACACCGCGCTCCAGGCGTTCCTGTGGCGCCAGGCCGTCGAGCCAGGCGCTCAAGTAGCCCGAGACGAACGCGTCGCCGGCCCCGAGGGTGTCGCGGACGGTCGTCGCCACTGCGTCAGCCGTGCAGGTCTCACCGGCGATGGTGACGGACGCGCCCGCGCTGCCCCTCGTGACGACCAGCTCCGCGGGCTCGACCCCCGCGACCAGCGCGAGCTCGCTCTCACTGGCGAAGACGATGTCCGCCTCCTGCGCGATGCCCGACATGGCGTGCCGGGCTGCCTCCTGATCGGGCCACAGCGCAGCGCGATAGTTCACGTCGAACGAGAGCGTCGCTCCCGCGTCGCGGGTGAGCTCGACGGTGCGTCGCACCGCGGCCGCGGCGGACTGGCTGATGGCCGGTGTGATCCCGGACAGATGCACGAGCCGCACACCCGCGAAGTCGGCCGGTAGGTCGGCCGCGCTGACCCGCGAGCCCGCCGAGGCCGTGCGCAGGTACGCGACACGGACCGCTCCGGCGCCCACCTGCTCCTTGACCAAGGCACCGGTGGGGCGGCTGTCCCGCACGACCCGCGACACGTCGACCCCCTCGCCACGCAAGGTGTGCTCGATGCGCCGCCCGAAGGCGTCGTCGCCGACGCGCCCGATCCACGCGGTCGCATGGCCAAGACGGCGCAGGCCGATCGCGACGTTGAGCTCCGAGCCGGCGACATCGACATCGAGGGACGAAAGATGCTCCAGGCGACGACCGCCGGTATCGAAGAGCACGGCCATCGCCTCACCCAGAGTGACGACGTCGGGGGACGCAGACAGCCGCGTCATTCGGCCAGCTCGGACGTGAGCCGCCGGGCCGCGGCCTCAACCTCAGGCCCGGCCGCGGAGAACGGGCCCCCGACGCCGACCGCGATCGCGCCGGCCTCGAGGTAGCTCGCGGCGCTCTCTGCCCGGACTCCACCGACGGCGACCAGCGGAATGTCGTCGAGCGGCCCGAGCAGCGTGCGCACGTGATCGGGGCTGTGCGCGGGAAAGACCTTCACCGCCGCTGCCCCGAGTCGCCAGGCGGCCAGGATCTCGGTCGGAGTCGCGGCCCCGCACAGGACGTCGACCTCATGTCGCCGGGCTTCGGCGAGGACCTCGGGGTCGACCGCCGGCGTGACGAGGAAGGCCGCGCCCGCCGAGACGGCTGCGCGAACGTCAGCCGCGGTCAACACGGTGCCAGCTCCGACCATCGGGTTGGTCCGCGCGATGTCGGCGATCGCGCTCAAGGCGCCGGGGGTGTTGAGGGTGACCTCGAGGAGCCCCACACCCCCGCTGCGCGCGGCAGCGGCGATGCTCACTGCGGACTCGGCGCTGTCGGTCCGGATGATCGCCACGACCTTCTCGTGCCGCAGCACCTCGACGAGGTTCTTCACGCCCCCGCCTGTGCACCCGCATCGGTATGCCGGACGGTGGCGAGCAGGGCGGCCGCCAGTCCCGGCGTCTCCTGCTTGACGAGCGCGACGCCACCGAGTGCGCCGGCGCGCGAGCCCGACTCGAGCACGGCGGGCACGACCTCGACGTTCTTCGAGCTGCTCATGGCGTAGCGGGCGATCGAGGTTCGGACTGGGTCGAGGAGCACCTCGCCCGCGCGTGCGAGCTCGCCCCCGATGATGATCCGGTCCGGGTTGAGCACGTTCACGAGGTTGGCTAGGACGCGCCCGACGACGGCGCCGGCGTCGGCGAGAACGCCACTCGCGGCCCGGCCACCCTCCTGAGCGGACGCCAGGACCTCGTCGACGGTGACGCCCTCGCCCATCACGGGGCGCAGCGCCGCGAGCACGGCCGGCACTGACGCGTACTGGACCAAGCAGCCGACGTTGCCGCACGGGCACGGCATACCGTGGGGGTCGACGGACACGTGGCCGAGTTCGCCCGCGACGCCGTCGGCGCCACGGTAGAGCGTTCCGTCCAGGAACATGCCGCTGCCGATACCGCTCGAGAGTCCGACGTAGAGGAAGTTCTCGCAGTCGCGCCCCGCCCCGAACATCGACTCCGCCACGGCCTCGAGCCGGGTGTTGTTCTCCACGAACAACGGCGCGTCGATGAGCTCCGCTGCCTTGCCACGGACATCGACACCAACCCACGGCTGGCCGGGCAGCGACAGCCCCACGACGCCGGTGGCGCGCGAGATCTGGCCCGGGACGCCCAGGCACAGTCCGAGCACCTGGTTGCGCGCGTGACCGGACTTCGCGAGGAGGCGGTCGAGCAGGGCCATCGCGGCGGCCAGGCGCTGGTCGGCACTTGCGTCGCTGGGAACCTTCGTACCCTCGTCGGACAACGGGCGCCCGGCGAGGTCGCTGAGCTGGCAGTGGATGTCCGTGAGGGTGAAGTCGATGCCGCCGACAACCGCCACGCTGGGGGCAACGGAGAGGATCTCCCGCGCACGCCCGTCGACGCCGCTGCCGGGCTCGGACTCCGTGACGAGGCCGAGGCCGATGAGCTCAGCCGAGATCGTCGACACGGTGGTTCGTGACACCCCCGCCATGCGGGCAAGCTGGGCCCGATGGAGCGGGCCCTCGGTGATCAGGAGGGTCAGCAACTGCTCCTGGTTGGTGCGCCTGAGACTCTGTAGCGAGCCACCCCGAGTAGCCATCACGCCATCCTAGGGACGGCGCTGGTCGTCAACCGGGCCATTGCCATCCGGGCCGTCGCGATTTGGTAGGTCACCACTCGGCATGGCTCCCGTCCGCGTGTCGCTGCAAGGGGTTGCGCCAGCCGTGCCCGTCGAAGGCCGCTTCGCGAACGGCGTCCTCGTCGATCACCAGGCCCAGGCCGGGCCCGACCGGTCTGCGCAACGAGCCGCCGCTCAGCTCGAACACCTCCGAGTTGGACACATACCGCTTCCAGTCGACCTCGGCGTGGTAACCGATCCCCAGGCTCTGCTCCTGGATGAGGAAGTTCGGCGTGGCGACGTCGACCTGCACGCACGCTGCCAGAGCGATGGGCCCCAAGGGGCAGTGCGGGGCCAGCACCACGTCGTGCGTCTCGGCCATCGCGGCGATCCGGCGCACCTCGGAGATTCCCCCGGCGTGGGACAGGTCGGGCTGGGCGACCCTGACACCGGAGCGCAGCACCTCGTCGAAATCCCATCGCGAGTACAGGCGTTCGCCGAGCGCGAGCGGGATGGACGTGGACTCCGCGACCTGCGAGACGTTGCGCACGTGCTCGGGGAGTACCGGCTCCTCGACGAACATCGGAAGGTACTCCTCGAGCCAGGGCAGCACGCGCTTGGCCGCTGCGGTCGTGAACCTGCCGTGCACGTCGATGCAGATGTCGACGTCGTCCCCCACTGCCTGACGCACCGCACCGACGGAGGCCGCGATCTCCCGGACCTCACGTGCCGTGGGGATGGCGGGTAGCAGGGCCGCCGGAGCGAACTTCACCGCCGTGAACCCGGCCGCTGCCTTCTCGTCGGCATCGGCTGCGAGCGCAGTCGGGTCGGCGCCGTGCAGCCAGGTGTACATGCGCACCCGCTCCCGGACGGGGCCACCGAGCAGCTCGTAGACAGGGACGCCGAGGGACTTGCCCTTGATGTCCCAGAGCGCCTGGTCGATCCCGGCCACGGCGCTCGCGAGGACCGGACCACCACGGTAGAAGCCGCCCTTGGTCATCACCTGCCAGTGGTCCTCGATGCGGGTCGGGTCCTCACCGACGAGCCCGTCACAGAGCACCTCCACCGCGGCTCGGACCGACTCCGCGTGACCTTCGAGGATGGGCTCGCCCCAGCCGCTGATGCCCTGGTCCGTGTCGATGCGCAGGAACATCCAGCGCGGCGGGACCAGGAACAGTTCGAACGATGTCACCTTCATGGGCGCGCGGACTCCCTATAGACGAGCAAGCGGTCGGTGAGACGAACCCTATGCCCACCCACGGCCTAAGTGTCAATTGTCTTGACGCAAGTTTCCGGAACGGCCCAGAATCCGACGCCCAGGAAGGGAGGGGCACATGTCACCACGCGACCCCGGCGCCGTCGTGCTCACGGGCGGCTTCGGCAGGGTCGGCCGGATCCTTCGGCCAGAGCTGGGCCGGCGATGGAAGGTCCACGTGGTCGATCGGGACGAGGGCCCTCTCGGCGCGGGCGAGGACTTCACCCGCAGTGACCTGGGTGATGGTCGACAGCTCGACGCGGTGCTGGCCGGGGCCGATGCACTCATCCACCTGGCCGGCCTGGGCAACCCCCGCGCCGCGTGGGACGAGGTCTTCGCCAACGTGTCGACCACCGACGTCCTGCTGCGTGCGGCCGCGCGCCACGGCATACGGCGAATCGTGCTCGCCAGCTCGATCCACGCCATGGGCGAGTACAACCGGCCGGCCCATGTCCCGGTCTCTCCCGACCTGCCGCCGCGGCCGTGCTGTGCGTACGGCGTGAGCAAGGTGGTCGGCGAAGCGCTCGGCAGGCTGTATGCCGCGCGGGTGCCCGGGGCGTCGGTCGTCGCGCTCCGGCTCGGGCTCACTGGCTGGCCGGTGACCGAGGACCGGTACCTCGGCCAGTGGCTCTCCGACGGCGACTGCGTCCGTCTCTTCGACGTCGCGCTCGGCGCGCCCGCGGGGTTCCGGGTCCCGTTCGGCGTGTCTGCGAACTCCCGCCGTGAGTGGGACACCACCAGCATCGAGGCGTTCGGCTATCGCCCCGTCGACGACAGCGCGACGCTTCCTCGTCCCCCGGTCGTGCGCGGGGAGGTCCCGTGCCGGCTTGTTCGAGGAATGTCCATAGTCTTGACACACTTACGGTCAGCGGACATGATTCCGCCACGGACGCGTCCATGGAGACGAGCCGCCATCGAGGAGAAAGCAGAGTCGCTCATGACCTCACGTACCTCACGTGGAGCCGGCGTCATCGTCGTCCTTGCGTTGGGCCTTGTCGCCGCGTGTTCGTCAGGCACGCCCGGCGCGGGGTCGACATCGGCCGGTGGCCACCCGTCGGCAGGTCCCGTCACCATCGATTACCTCCACCGCCTGCCCGACGGCGAGGGCATGACCAAGGTCGCCGATGTCGTGGCCCTGTGGAATGCCGCGCACCCGGACATCCAGGTCAAGGCCACGAAGTTCGACGGCAAGTCCGACGAGCTCATCACCAAGCTCGAGGCGAACGTCAAGGCCGGCACGGCCCCGTGCCTTGCCCAGGCCGGGTATGCCGAGGTGCCTTCGCTGTTCACCAAGGGACTCCTCGAGGACGTCACGGCTGAGGCCGAGAAGTACAAGTCGAACTACTCAGCCGGCGCATACACGCTCGTGACCGTGGGTGGAAAGGCCGTCGGTCTGCCACAGGACGGTGGCCCACTCGTCTACTACTACAACAAGGCGGAGTTCGCGAAGCTCGGCCTCTCCGTGCCGACGACCGCCGACGAGCTCGTGGCCACCGCCGCCAAGGCTGCGGCCAAGGGCAAGTACATCGCTGCCTTCGAGCCCGACGAGGCGCTGAACTGGTTGTCCGCGCAGGCCGCTGCCGCTGGCGCCACGTGGTACTCCACCGACGCCGGCAAGTGGAAGGTCGACGCGACCGACGCCGCAACCCAGCACGTTGCGACGCTCTGGCAGCGGCTGCTCGACGGACAGTCCGTCGTCGTCGAGAACCGCTGGGGTGACGGCTTCAAGAAGGCCCTCAACGACCAGAAGCTCATCGGCACCATCGGTGCAGCCTGGGAGGCGCCCCTGCTGTCCGGCGACATGACGGGAAGCACGAACGTGGGCCAGTGGGCCGTCGCGCCCATCCCCCAGCTCGGAGCCGCGCCGATGACCGGCCCCGACGGCGGGTCGGGCGTCGTGGTCCTCAAGGGCTGCAAGAACGTCGCCCAGGCGATGGAGTTCAACAACTGGTTCAACACCCAGATCGACGCCCTCGTCTCGCAGGGCCTCGTCGTCGCGGCCAAGGGAGCGATGACGACGCCGGACGCGGTCAAGTCCTTCTACGGCGGCCAGGACGTCTTCGCCGAGCTGGCCAAGGCCAACGAGGCGCTCAACCCGAACTTCCCGTACATCCCGACCTGGCCGACCATCGGCGGCGATGTCGCCCAGATCGCCGACAAGGTCGGCAAGGGGCAGGGGAAGGTCGGCGACATCTTCACGACGACCCAACAGAGCTCGGTCACGTCGCTCAAGGATGCCGGCCTGCCGGTGGCCCAGTGACGATCTCGCCATGACCACGATCGACACGAGGCATCGTGGCTCGCTCGGTCGTTCCGACGGCCTGGCCCGGCTCAACCGGGCCAGGCGTCGGCGCGAGGCACGCGTCGGGTGGGCCTTCGTGGCACCATTCGCCGCAGTGTTCGCGCTGTGCTTCGTCCTGCCGATCGTGCTCAGCGTCAAGGCGTCGTTCTACCGGCCCATGCCACGTGGTGGGGGACTCTACGGGGGCGGCGGGCTGGTCGACACCTTCGTCGGCGGGGAGAACTTCGCGCAGGTTCTCGGGAACGGCCAGCTCTGGTCGGGCCTCGGGAGGGTGCTGCTCTTCGGCGCATTCCAGATCCCGGTCATGATCGGCGGAGCGCTCGCGCTCGCGCTGCTGCTCGACTCCCTCCTGGTCCGCCGAGTCGCCCTCTACCGACTCGGCTACTTCCTGCCGTTCGCCATCCCGGGCGTCGTCGCCGCCCTCGTTTGGACGTACATGTATTCCCCCCACCTCTCGCCGATCAACCAAGGGCTCGGGGTGTTCGGCCTCCACCTCGACTTCTTCACCCCCGGCACCATCCTCGGCTCGATGGCCAACATGACGACGTGGACGTTCACCGGGTACAACATGCTCATCTTCCTCGCCGCCCTGCAGGCGATACCCGGTGACCTCTACGAGGCGGCCCGCCTCGACGGCGCGAGCGAGTGGACGATCGTGCGGCGCATCAAGGTGCCGCTCGTCGCGCGCGCCAGCACGCTTGCGGTGCTGCTGTCGATCATCGGCACGATCCAGCTCTTCAACGAGCCGACGGTGCTCGCGGCCGTCAACCCGTGGATGGGCAAGGCCTACACGCCGATGATGATGGCCTACAACTCGATGACCGGCGGCGTCTCCCCGTCGGGCTCCGGGCCCGCGTCCGCGATCTCCATCGTCATGGCTGGGGGCGCGGGGCTGCTCGCCGCGGTCTACGCCGTCCTCACCGGCAGGAGTGCCCAGTGAGCGCTACCGACCTCCCACCCGCGCTGCAACCGTCGCACCGGGCGCGGGCCCTCGGCCGGATCGTCCTGGTCGTCGCCTTGCTGTACTTCCTCGGCCCCGTCTACTGGCTCGTCGTCTCCTCGACCAAGAGCAATGGCGAGCTCTTCACCACCAGCGGCCTCATCCCGGCCGGCAACCTCGCGGCCAACTACAGCGCCCTCCTGTCGTGGACCCAGGGCAACCTCTGGCGGTGGGTGGCCAACTCGGTGCTCTACTCGAGCGTCGCCGGCGCGGTCGGCACACTGCTGTCGGTCGCCGCCGGATACGGCCTCGCGAAGTTCCGCATCCCTGGCAAGGGCGCCGTGCAGCTCGGCATACTCGTCGGCCTCCTGATGCCGATCTCGCTGCTCACGGTCCCGCTCTACCTGCTCTTCCACGGCATCGGTCTGGTGAACACGCCGTGGGCCGTGATCATCCCGTCCTGCGTCAGCCCCTTCGGAGTCTTCCTCGGCCGCATCTACGTCGAGTCGTCCGTGCCCGACGAGATCCTCGAGGCAGCCCGGCTCGACGGTGCGGGTGAGCTGCGCATCTTCGGCACGCTGGTGCTGCGGCTCCTCGCCCCCGCGATGGTGACGATCTTCCTGTTCATCTTCGTGGCGACGTGGAACAACTTCCTCCTGCCGCTCATGATGATCACCAGTCCGGAGCTCAAGCCGGTCACCCTGGGTCTCTACGGGATGATGAGCTACTTCGACCCGCAGTACGGCGCCGTCCTGCAGGGCGCACTCCTCGGAGTTCTACCCCTCATCGCGCTCTTCCTCGGCCTCCAGCGGTACTGGCAGGCAGGCCTCACCAGCGGCAGCATCAAGTAGAGCGGGAGTGATCAGGTGGGAACAGTGCGTCGTCGGGGCGTGACGGCTCTGGTCGCGGGGCTGGTGGCAGTCGGTCTGCTCACCGGGTGCACCAGCCGCCCAGCCGGTGGGTCCACGAGCAGCTCTCACCCGCCGAGCACAACCTTTGAGACCCCGATGTCCACCGTCGGCACACGCTACGTTGCCTCGATCCAGGTCGGCGGCGGACGGCCGGTCCCGGTCACCGTCGACACGGGATCGAGTGGCCTGGTCATCGACTCCGCAGCGGTCGGCAGCGCCTTCACTGCCACGGGCCAACACCTCGAGCGGCATTATGGCTTCGCGACGGAGGGAACCTCGAACCTCGCAACCTCGATCATCACGACGGTCACGACCCTTGACGACGGATCGCGAACCCTGTCGACGGGCATGATTCCGGTGGCCACCTTCGCCGACAGCTCCCGGTCGGCATCGATGAGGCGCACCGGGACGTACGGCATCCTCGGCGTGGGGCCGAACATCGCTCCCCACAGCTACGGCTTGATGTCGCCCTTGGCTCAGCTGCCCGCGCCCTTCTGGGCCGGCTTCACGCTGGATCCCGCTGCCCACGTCCTCCGGTTGGGTCAGCCGCAGGTGACCAGTCCCTCCGCCGTCGTCCCACTGACTCGCTCGGGCGTGAGTTTCCCGAACGGCCACAGCTCCTGGTCGAAGGATGTCCAGCTGTGCTGGAGCGTTGGTGCGCGGCGCACGTGCGGCCCGACCGCGGTCGACAGCGGTGGCAACAACGGCACCGTCTCCTCCACGCTGCTCCCCGACGTCGACCACCTGGGCAACCATGTGGCGGCCGGCACTCGCGTGGCGATCGCCACCCCCACGGGGCAACCGATCGGGTCCGCGACGAGCAGCAGCCTGCACCCGGTGAACTACACGTCGGCGGACCACTTCAACTCAGGCGCCTTGCCCTTCACGGCCGGAGCGGTTGGCTTCGACCTCCTCGACGGAAAGCTCGTCTTCCAGGCCGGCTGACCGCGAGACCCGCGTCCGGCGTCGTACCCGGACGCGGGTTGAGCGCCTTCACCGATCCTTCAGGAACCGGAAGTAGAACGCGAGGAACACCAGCACTATCCCGACGTTGACCGCCAGCCGCTCCCAGGCCTGGTGCCTGAAGAACAGCAGGTCGACGACAACGACGACGAGCACCATCGTGAACACGTAGAGCGCTACCCAAGCCTGTCGTCCCATGACTCAATCCTCCTCCGCTCGGCTGTGGATGAGCAGGTCCGCCGCGCATCCCAGGGTGGGATGCGCGGTGGAACCTCGGGTCACTTGACCTCTGCGCGGCGGACGATCAGCAGCCCGATCAGCATGGGCAGGACGAACCAGAGCCCACCGGCAACGGCGAGATGGGCCCACTGCTGGCTCGAGACGCTGCCGTCGAACAGCGGGCGCTGCGCGACGTTGTAGTCCACCCACGGCTGCAGGTCGGCGAACCACTTCTGGTTGGCCGCCAGCAGGCCGAGCAGCGGTGGCAGCACGAGCGTGTACACGAAGTACGTGACGATCGCACCGGCCGAGTTGCGGATCACGAGGCCGAGCATGAAGCCGAACAGCATCCCGAGGACACTGCCCAGGACGATCAGCCCGAAGTGGGCCGCGGTGACGTTCCAGACCGGGTCGACGCCGGCGATGGCGCTGCCGACGAGGGTGCCGAGCACGCCGACGACGAGGGCGATGAACATCGCCACGACCCCCACCGTGACGGCGGCGAGGAACTTGGCCCCCAGCACCCGACCGCGGTGCGGCACCAGCGTGAAGGTCGTCAGACCACTGCGCTGGCTCCACTCGCTGGTCACCGCGAGGATCCCGATCATCGGCAGGATCACCGTCATCGGCGCCCCGATGGCGGCCGCGAAGTTGTCGAACGTGAGCTGGTCGTGAGGGGCGAACACGATGAGCGCCGCCGTGGCGAGCACACTCGTGATGACGATGCTGGCCATCAGCCAGAAGCCCGAACGGGTGTCGAACATCTTGCGCAGCTCGACCCCGATGATGCGGATCAGCGGGATCCGGGCGTCTGCCGTGCGGTCCGGCCCGCGGTCTGCGGTGGTGGGGGACTCGGACGCCCGGTTCGGGTGGATGGTGGTGGTCATGCGACTGCTCCTTCACGCTGGGTGTCTGCGGTGAGCTCGAGGAACATCTCCTCGAGCCCGGCCCCGTCGGCGGCGCGGAGCTCGGTGAGGGCCAGGCGGGCGGCAAGCGCGACCTCGCCCACCCGGTCCGGGGTTGCGTCGGTGTGGACACTGCCGTCGGGATGCGTCGTGGCCGACAGGCCGCCGCGCTCGAGGGCCGCGACGAGCGCCGCGCCGTCGCGAGCGCGCGCCACGGTGCCCGCCGCTGCGAGCAGGTCGGCCTTGGTGCCCTGCGCGACGATGCGGCCCTTGCCGATGACGACGAGGTCGTCGGCAATGACCTCGATCTCGTGGAGCAGGTGGCTGGAGAGCAGCACGGTGCCGCCCCGGTCGGCATACCCGCGCAGGAGGTCACGCATCCAGCGGATGCCGGCTGGGTCGAGGCCGTTGGCTGGCTCGTCGAGGATCAGCACGTACGGGTCCCCGAGCAGAGCTGCCCCGATGCCGAGGCGCTGGCGCATCCCGAGGGAGTAGTCCCGCACCCGTCGGTCGGCCTCGGTCGCGGTGAGGCTGACGAGGTCGAGCATCTCCTGGACCCGGGCTCGAGGCAGGCCCATCGTGCGCTGCACGAGGGTGAGGATCTCCCGACCGGTGCGCCCGGCGTGCTGGGCCGAGGCGTCCAGGAGGACGCCGACCTCGGTGCCGGGGTTGGGCAGGTCGGTGAAGCGGCGTCCGTCGATCGTGACGGATCCGGAGGTGGCCGGCGTGAGGCCGACCATGATGCGCATCGTCGTCGACTTGCCTGCACCGTTGGGGCCGAGGAAGCCGGTCACCCTGCCGGTGGCCGCCGTGAACGAGACGTCGTCGACCGCGGTGAGGCCGCGTCCGTAGGTCTTCGTGAGTGATTCGACTGTGATCATGCCGAGCATCGTGGCGTCGCCGGCCACGTGGACACATCGGGGAGGCGCCGGAGACTCACCCTGAGTCGACCCTGAGTCCCGCTCGGGGTCCGCGAGGTCCAGCTCGGGGTCCGATAGGTCAAGCGCACGCAGCGGGATGCGCCTGCGTCAGATGGGGGAGGCCCGGCGAGGATGCCGGTGGCACATTGCGGGGGAACGAGGGCGAAGCGACGGTCGAGGGACGGGAGCGCTGATGACGCTGCTCTTCGCGGACGTCTCCGAGTTCCAGGAGGACATCGACTGGACGGCCTACGGCGCAGCCCACCGTGCGGTGATCGTCCGGGCCGCGGTCACCTTCTGGTCGAGGCACCAGCAGCGAACGATCTACCGGGCAGACCTCACGTGGGCGCAGAACCTCCCGGGTGCCCGCACGCACTGCGACTGGCGCGGCTTCTACCTCTACCTGGACGCGACGGCGAACCCCCGGCGGGCGGCCCGCCTGTTCGCCGACACCGTTGGCCCGCTGCTGCCCGGCGAGGTCGCCATCCTCGACCTCGAGGAGGGCGACGGCGACCAGTCGGCTCGCCGGGCCGAGTTCCTCGACGAGCTCCACGCGCCAGTCGAGTGGACCTACTCGGGCCTCGACTTCTCGCAGCACCACCTGCCGGGCGTCGCGATCGACTGGCTGGCGGCATACCAGGACAACGAGCCGACCAAGCCCCATCTGCTCTGGCAGAACACCGACGCCGCACAGTGGCCCGGGATCGCCAAGCCCTGTGATGGCAACCGGTTCAACGGCACCCTCGACGACCTCATCGCCCTCACCACCAACCCATCCCTTCTGGAGGTCGACATGCCCCTGAACGATGACGACGTCAAGAAGATCTGGGGGTTCCCCGGAGTGGACAACGTCCAAGGCGGCGCCCAGACCATCTGGCGCACCGTCGTGGAGGGCACCGTCAACTCGCGTGAGGTCCGCCGGCTCGAGGGGCAGGTGGCGGTGCTCACGACCGCGCTGCAGGCGCTGGCGCAGGCGAAGGGAGCCGATGCGGCGGCGATCACCAAGGCGGTGGTGGACAAGATCAACAGCCTCCACCTGTAGCGAAGCCACCCTGGCTGTCACGCGACTCGCGCCGAGTCGATAGGTTGCACGGGGAGTCGTGGTTCGCGAGAGGAGGGCGCCGTGCAGCCTGAGGCCATTCCTGTCTTCTTCCTTTCCGACAGCACCGGCATCAGTGCGGAGACGATGGGCAACGCGCTGCTCATCCAGTTCCCGGACCTGCGGTTCGAGCGCCGACTCATCCCGTTCATCGCCACCGCAGAGGAAGCGCGCAAGGTCGTCGCCATCCTCGACGCCGCGATGGAGGGGCCGGTGACCCCGCTGGCGTTCACGACGGCCGCGACCGAGGAGGTCCGCGAGGTCCTGCGGACGTCACGGTGTCCCATCATCGACTTCTTCGAGATGCACATGGAGCGGGTCGAGTCGATCCTCGGCGTCTCGGGGGCCCGGGTGGCTGCCCGGCTGCACGGGGTGGGAGACGTCAAGCGCTACAACACGCGCATGCAGGCGATCGAGTACGCCATCGAGCACGACGACGGCCAGAGCCTGCGCGCCCTCGACCGGGCCGAGGTGATCCTCGTGGCGCCCTCCCGGTGCGGCAAGACCCCGACGACGATGTACCTGGCTCTGCAGCATGGGCTTGTTCGTGGCCAACTACCCGTTGCTGGACGAGGACCTCCAGAGCACCGACCTGCCGCGGCCCATCGCCGAGCTGGGGGACCGGTGCTTCGGCCTGATCGCGACCCCGGCGCGGCTGTCCGAGGTGCGCCAGCAACGTCGACCGAACTCGACGTACGCCTCCCTGGAGCAGTGCACCCGGGAGCTGCGCCGCGCCGACGCGCTCTACCGTGCCAACGGCATACCGGTCATCAACTCCACCACGAGGTCGGTGGAGGAGATGTCCACCCAGATCCTCCAGACCCTTGGTTCCCGACCCTCTCGCGAAAGAAGCCGGACATGAGCAACGTGCTGTGGTTCTCCACCCTGGGCATGAAGGACCTCGACCAGGTGGGCGGCAAGAACGCCTCCCTGGGTGAGATGGTCAGCAACCTGGCCTCGGCCGGGGTGCGGGTGCCGGACGGGTTCGCGACCACCGCCGACGCCTACCGCGCGTTCATCGCCCAGTCCGGGCTGGCCGACACGATCATCGGCGAGATGGCCCAGCTCGACACCGAGGACGTCATGCAGCTCGCCGAGGTGGGTCAGCGGGTGCGGGCGACCATCGTGAACCAGCCGCTGCCGGCCGACATCGAGGCCGACATCCGCAAGGCCTACGACCAGCTCGTCGCCGACAACCCGGAGGCCACCTTCGCGGTGCGCTCCAGTGCGACGGCCGAGGACCTGCCGGACGCGTCGTTCGCCGGCCAGCAGGAGACCTTCCTCAACATCCACGGCATCGACGCCGTGCTGCAGGCGATCAAGGAGGTCTTCGCCTCGCTCTACAACGACCGGGCGATCGCGTACCGCGTGCACCACGGCTTCGAGCACGAGACGGTGGCGCTGTCGGCCGGGGTGCAGCGCATGGTCCGCTCGGACATCGGGGCGTCGGGGGTGATGTTCACCATGGACACCGAGTCGGGGTTCGACGACGCGGTGTTCATCACCTCGTCCTACGGCCTGGGCGAGGCAGTCGTCCAGGGCGCGGTCAACCCCGACGAGTTCTACGTCTACAAGCCGGGCCTGCGTGCGGGTCGCCCCGCGATCCTCAAGCGTGCCGTGGGTGGCAAGGCGACCAAGATGGTCTACACCTCCGACGCCGCGGTGGGGAAGACGACCGAGTTCGTCGATGTCGAGCCCGCTCAGCAACGGCTCCTGAGCCTGACCGACGCCGAGGTCGAGGAGCTCGCCCGGCATGCGCTGGTGATCGAGGACCACTACGGCCGCCCGATGGACATCGAGTGGGGCAAGGACGGCCTCGACGGGCAGCTCTACGTCCTCCAGGCCCGGCCCGAGACGGTGAAGTCGCGCCAGTCCGCCACCACCGTGTCCCGCTACCGCATCACCGGGAGCGGGCCGCTGCTGGTCGAGGGACGCGCCATCGGGCAGAAGGTCGGCGCCGGCGCGGTGCGGGTGCTGGCCTCAGCCGACCAGATGCGTGACTTCCAGCCCGGCGAGGTCCTCGTGGCCGACATGACCGACCCCGACTGGGAGCCGATCATGAAGCGCGCGAGCGCGATCGTGACCAACCGGGGTGGGCGCACCTGCCACGCCGCGATCATCGCCCGCGAGCTCGGCATACCGGCTGTCGTCGGTGCCGGGAACGCCACGAGCGAGCTGGCCGACGGGCGTGAGGTCACCGTCTCGTGCGCCGAGGGCGACACCGGCTACGTGTATGCCGGACTGCTCGACTTTGCGGTCGAGGAGACCGACATGCAGGCCATGCCGCAGATCCCGGTCGGCATCATGATGAACGTCGGCACACCGGACCAGGCGTTCGCGTTCTCGCGACTGCCGAACGAGGGGGTCGGGCTGGCCCGGCTGGAGTTCATCATCAACCGGCAGATCGGCATCCACCCCAAGGCGCTGCTCGACCACGAGCTGCTGACCGGGACGGTGCGCGACCAGGTCGACGCGGCGGTGGCGCCGTACGCCTCGCCGCGGGAGTACTTCGTGCAGCGCGTGGCCGAGGGTGTGGCGACCATCGCCGCGGCCTTTGCGCCCAAGCACGTGATCGTGCGGATGTCGGACTTCAAGTCCAACGAGTACGCCAACCTCGTCGGGGGAGACCTCTACGAGCCGCATGAGGAGAACCCGATGATCGGGTACCGCGGCGCCTCGCGGTACCTGTCCGAGGAGTTCCGCGAGTGCTTCGCGATGGAGTGCGAGGCGCTGCGCTACGTCCGCGACGAGATGGGGCTGAGCAACGTCAAGGTGATGATCCCGTTCGTGCGTACGGTGACCGAGGCCAAGGGGGTCATCGACCTGCTCGCCGAGCACGGGCTGCGGCGCGGCGAGAACGACCTGCAGGTCATCATGATGTGCGAGATCCCCTCCAACGCCGTCATCGCCGACCAGTTCCTCGACCACTTCGACGGGTTCTCGATCGGCTCGAACGACATGACCCAGCTGACCCTCGGGCTCGACCGCGACTCCGCCCTCGTCGCGGCCGGTTTCGACGAGCGTGACCCCGCCGTCAAGGCGATGCTGGCCATGGCGATCACCGCCTGCAAGGCGCGCGGCAAGTACGTCGGCATCTGCGGTCAGGGCCCGAGCGACCACCCCGACCTCGCCGAATGGCTGCTCGAGCAGGGCATCGACACGATGTCCCTCAACCCTGACTCCGTCGTCGAGACCTGGGTCCGCCTCGGCCGCTCCTGAGTGGCAGCGGCGAGGAGGACGAGGAGCTGAGATGCCGGGCCCGCTGCACGTCCGAGGTTCGGTGGTCATCCCCGAGGCCGAGCTCGTCTGGCGCTTCTCGCGGTCGTCGGGCCCGGGCGGCCAAGGCGTCAACACGACCGACTCACGAGTCGAGCTGCGCTATGACGTGGCGAACTCGACGGCGCTGAGCCCGGCGCAACGGGCGCGCGCGCTGGAGCGGCTCGCCGGGCGGCTCGTCGACGGGGTCCTCTCGGTCACGGCATCCGAGCAGCGCTCCCAGCTGCGCAACCGCGAGACCGCGCAGCGGCGACTCGCGCTGGAAGTCGCGGCAGCCATCGCCCCACCCCCTCGGATGCGACGCCCCACTCGAGCGACCCGCGCGTCGGTGGAGCGGCGCATCGCGGGCAAGAAGCGGCGTTCCGAGATCAAGCGGCTGCGGCGACCCGACTGAGGCGCCCGTGGTCACCGGCGGGCCGACCTGCGACGATGAGCGCCGGAGGACCGCCTCCGCCTGTGCCAGCCCGAGGAGCAGCCGATGCCGAACGCCCAACGCACCGTGGTGATCAACCGTCCTGTCGAGGAGGTGTTCGCCTTCTTCACCAACCCCGCCAACGACCCCACCTGGCGCCCCCAGGTCAAGGAGATCTCGGCGCAGGGTGCCCCCACGGCGGGCGCCAAGATCCACCAGGTGATCGAGGGCCCAGGCGGCCGGGGGATCCCGGCGGACATCGAGGTGACCGGGTATGAACCATCCAGCCTCTACGCCTTCCAGGTGGTGGCAGGCCCGGCCCGTCCGTCGGGCCAGTTCCGGTTCGCTCCGTCCGGTGAGGGCACCGAGGTCACCTTCTCGCTCAGTGCCGAGCTGAGTGGGCTGAAGAAGCTCCTGATGTCCGGGCAGGTCCAGAAGTCCATGAACGGCGAGATGGCAGCACTGGACACCGCCAAGACGCTGATCGAGGCACGGTAGGCCTCGGCTAGGAGTCGCGGGACAGCACGAACTGCTGAATCGCGACCGACGCCGCGCCGCGCGCCCACAGGTCGGCGTCGTGCGGCTGGATGACCAGGTCCACGGGCGCGGCATTCGGGTCTCGGTCGCGCTGCACGCCTTCGAGCACGGCATCGCGTGCGACGACCGCCAGGTCGATTCCCTCGCCGGACAAGAAGATCCGTTCGCACATGGTCAGGTTCGCGACCGCCGCGACGAGCCGCCCGAGGGCGAGGCCCGACGCATGCACGATGGCCCGAGCGGCGGGGTCCCCCGCGCGCGCCAGCTGCATGACCTCGTCGTACGTCACGTCGCGGCGCAGCGCCAGCGCCGCCTGCGCGGTCACGCCGGTGATGCTGAGCATGGTGTCGGCACAACCGCGGTGGCCATCGGCGCACCACGGTCCGTCGGGGTCGACGGGGAAGTGGCCGACCAGGCCGACGCCGGCATCGGGACTCGTGACGAGGCGGCGGTGCGTGACCAGGCCGTAGCCGACCCCCGCGCCGATGGTGAGGATGGCGAAGCTGTCCACGTCACGGCCGTCTCCGAACCACTGCTCGGCCACGGTGAGCGCCACCAGGTCGTTCTCGATGACGGTGGGCAGCCCCAGCGTCTGGGTGGCGAGGTCGGCCAGCGGGACGTCTGTCCAGTGCAGGAACGGCGCGCGGGTGACGAGCCGGTGGTCGGGGGTGCTTCCGCCGAGGCTCAGGCCCAGCCCGCTGACGCGGTCGACGTCACCCAGGCGCGGGAGCAGCGTCCGGATCGCCTCGACCACGTCGGCTGGGTCCTGCGAGGGAAGGGGTGCCTCGGCCGCAGCCTGGATCTCGGCGCGCAGGTTGGTGCGCACGGCGTGGAGCGTGTCGCCGGCGAGCTTGACGCCGATGAACGAGTGGGCGCCCGCGGCGATGTCGAGCGGTCGCGCCGGGCGCCCGAGGCGGCCGACGACCGGCTCGTCGGCGGGCACCAGCAGTCCCCGCTCGACGAGGGGCGCACTCAGGCGCGTCAGCGTCGGAGCCGACACGCCGAGACGGTCCGCGAGTTCCCGTCGCGACAGGGGACCATGGATCAGGACGGTGAGCGCGAGGTCGCGGGCCAGGCCGTCAAGGTCCCCGCTCCCCGCGGCCCCGGTCCAGGGCCCCTCAGCCGTGTCGGTCCCCATGCCCCCGCCTTCCTCCGTTGCCGTCGTCCACTGGTGATCGGTCGTGATCCTGATCGTTCGTTTCAGCATGATGCTAATGCACCGCGTCAAGTCGTGTCGTGGAAGCTATTGACGCCAACTAAGTTCCGTGGTGAAAATAACACCGACGGATGGCGCTCGCCTTCCCTCTCGCCCCGCTCATGCTCAAGGAGGAGTCATGCGCATGCATCCCCCCCTCGCCCGGTGGGCTGTCGTCGGGACCGCGGTGCTTGGCCTGGCGGCCTGTGCCGGCGGGTCCACGGCCGCCACGTCGTCCGATGCCAACCAGAAGGTGACGCTCACCTACTGGCACGCGTACAGCGCCGACAGCCCCGAGGTGAACACCCTCACCACGGTGGTCATCCCCGGGTTCGAGAAGACGCACCCCAACATCACGGTCAAGGCGGTCGCCTTCCCCTACGACCAGCTCCACCAGAAGCTGCTCACGTCCACGGCGGGCGGCACCCTGCCCTGTCTGGTGCGAAGCGACATCATCTGGGTGCCCGAGCTCGCCCAGCTCGGAGCCATCACCGCACTCGACGGGGTGATGAAGGACTATGACGCCGTCACGAGCCGCACCTACCCCGGCGCCCTGGCGACCACCGTGTGGAAGGGCAAGCACTACGGCCTGCCGCTCGACACCAACACCCGGGTCCTGATGTACAACCAGGCCACGCTCGCCAAGGCCGGGATGAACGCGCCCCCCAAGACCTTCGACGAGCTGCGCGCCCTCGCGGACAAGCTCAAGGGCAGCAAGGACGTCGCCTTCGCCGACAACGGCACCAGCGGCTGGAACCTCTTCCCCTGGATCTGGTCGGCCGGCGGCGACATCACCGACAAGGGCATGACCAAGGCGACCGGCTACCTCAACTCGCCGCAGTCCGTCGCGGGCGTCCAGCTGCTCGTCGACCTGCACAAGCAGGGCCAGGTGCCTGACCTGATCCTCGGCGGCAAGGGCGGCATCGACACCTCGGTCGGGCTCCCCAGCGGGCAGTACGCCTCGATCCTCGACGGACCGTGGATGTTCCCGATCTTCCAGAAGCAGAACCCCAACTTCGCGCTCAAGACGGCGATGGTGCCGGCCGGTCCCGGCGGGTCCGTGTCGGTCGTCGGCGGCGAGGACCTCGTCATGACGTCGAGCTGTGACCACAAGGACCAGGCTGCAGAGTTCGCGCGGTACATGCTCAGCGACGACGCCCAGACGGCCATGGCCAAGGTGGGCCAGATGCCGGTGCTCGCCGACCTCGGGAGCAAGCTCACCGACATCCAGCCGTACTACGCGATCTTCGCCGAGCAGCTGAAGTCGGCCCGGGCCCGGCTCCCGCACCCGCAGTACCCGAAGATCGAGTCGATCATCTCGACCGAGGTGCAGAAGGCGTTCAAGGGCCAGCAGAGCGTGCAACAGGCCCTCGACAACGCGGCCAAGCAGATCGACCCCCTCCTCGCCGGATGACCATTCCCGCAGACACCCAGGTCCGTCCGCGCCGTTTCCCCTGGCGGCGCGGGCGGGCCTGGGGCGGCTCGACCGGCACGGCATACCTCTTCCTCGCCCCGGGTCTGGTCCTGTTCGTGACGCTCATCGCCTACCCGGTGTTGCTGGCGCTACGCATCAGCTTCTACGACTGGAAGGTCGTGCAGGGCGCCGTGAGCCCGTTCGTGGGCCTCGACCAGTACACCCGCGCCCTGGGTGACCCGATCCTGCGCAAGGCCGCCGTCAACACCGTCTTCTACCTCGTGGCGACCGTGCCGGCACAGCTGGCGATCGGCATGGCGCTGGCTCTGCTGCTCAACCGCGCGATCCGCGGGCGGGTGGTGTTCCGGGCGCTCTACTACCTGCCGGTCATCACGAGCTGGGTGGTCGTGTCCCTCGTCTTCGAGTACCTGTTCAACACCCAGGCCGGACTGGTCAACCACGTCCTGGTCGACTGGCTTCACGTGATCGGCGCACCGGTGGACTGGCTTGGCTCGCGCTGGCCGGCCCTGGTCACCCTCAGCCTGCTCGGGATCTGGAAGGGCGTCGGCTGGTCGATGCTGATCTTCCTGGCCGCGCTTCAGGCGGTGCCGAGAGAGCTGCTCGACTCCGCCGCCGTCGATGGCGCAGGGCCGGTGCGGCAGTTCTTCTCGGTGATCCTGCCGCTGCTGCGGCCTGTCGTCGCCTTCGTCACGGTCATGCTCGTCATCGGGGGGTTCAACGTGTTCATCTCGGTCTTCATCATGACCGGCGGAGGGCCGGCCAACGACACCGAGGTGGTCCTCACCTACATGTACAAGCAGGCCTTCACCTTCCTCGACTTCGGCTACGGGTCAGCGATCGCCTACCTGCTCGCCCTCGTGATCTTCGCGCTCTCCTTCGCCCAGATGCGACTGTTCCGCTACGACCAGGAGGTCGGCTCATGACAGCGGTGGTCACCTCCCGAGGACGGCGCAGCGGCACGCCGTGGTTCCGGTATGCCGTGCTCATCGTCGGCGCGGTCGTCACCTGCGTGCCGTTCCTGATGATGGTCTCGACGTCGTTCAAGAAGCAGACCTTCGTCCTCGAGGTTCCGCCGAAGCTGATTCCGCACGACCCCACGCTGGCCAACTACCAGCAGGCGTGGAGCTCGACGGGCTTCGCGACGTACTTCCTCAACAGCGTGCTCGTTGCCGTGTCCACGGTCGCCGGCGTCCTGCTGATCGGCGCGATGATGGCCTACGCGTTCGCGAGGTTCGAGTTCCCGGGCAAGCGCCCGATCTTCCTCATGCTCGTCGCGACGTTGATGATCCCGGGGATGATGCTCATCATCCCGCAGTACCTGGTCGCGAAGGACCTGCACGTCCTCGACTCGCGGCTCGGGCTGGTGCTCTTCTACGTCGCGGGCCAGCTCGCGTTCACGACCTTCCTGCTGCGCGGGTTCATCGTCACCATCCCGCGGGACCTCGACGAGGCCATGCTCATCGACGGGGCCGGCCGGTTCCGCATCTTCTGGAGCCTGATCCTGCCGCTGTGCCGGCCGGCGCTCGCCACGGCAGGCATCTTCTCTTTCCTCGGTGCGTGGGACGAGTTCGTCTGGGCCGTCACCGTCATCGACTCTCCCGAGAAGCGCACGCTTCCCATCGCCATCGCCCTGTTCCAGGGGCAGCACGCGACGTCGTGGGGTCTGGTCTTCGCCGCCTCCGTCATCGCGGTCGTGCCCGTGATCACCGTGTTCATCATCTTCCAGCGGCAGTTCGTCGCTGGCGTCCAGGCAGGAGCACTCAAGGGATGACCATCGCCCTCTCGCCGACCCGCACCGCGCTGGTCGACCACTCGTTGCGCGTGCTCATGGCCGGCCAGGCCGCGAGCGGCGCGTTCGTGGCCAGCCCGACCTTCGCCACGTACCACTACGCCTGGCTGCGCGACGGCAGCTTCGTCGCCGAGGCTCTCGACCGGTTCGGCGAGACCGAGGCGGCGGCCCGGTTCCACGCCTGGGTCTGTCGCACGGTGCTCAAGATGCGTCCCCGGGTCGAGCGAGCTGTCGCGGCCGCCAGTGGCGGTGACGTCGCAGCGATGCTGCCCACGCGGTTCGAGCTCGACGGCCGCGAGGAGTCCGGTGAGGAGGACTGGCCCAACTTCCAGCTCGACGGCTACGGCACCTGGCTGTGGTCGTTCGCCCAGCACCTGCGCCGCACCCGTCAGGTCGCGCGCCCGCACGAGCTCGAAGCGGTAGAGCTCATCGCCCGGTACCTCGACGCGGCCCGGGACCAGAGCTGTTACGACTGCTGGGAGGAGCACGTCGAACACCGTCACGCCGCGACCGTCGCGGCCTGCGCCGCGGGACTGCGGGCCGCCGGGGACCTGCTGCAGCAGAACGCATTTCGCGACACCGCTGTGAGCCTGGAGCAGATCCTGGTACGCGACTTCAGCCGTGACGGTGCGTTCGTCAAGCACGACGGGTCGACCGCGGTCGACGCGTCGCTGCTGTGGCTTGCGCTTCCTTTCGGAGTGGTCGCCGCGGACGACCCGCTGTTCCTGGGCACCGTCGCGCGCGTCGAGCGCGAGCTGCAGGTGCCGGCTGGCGGCGTGCGTCGCTACCTCGGCGACACGTTCTACGGGGGTGGCGAGTGGGTCATCCTGACGGCCTGGCTCGGGTGGGCGCACCACACCGCTGGGCGGGAGCACGCTGCCCTCGAGTGCCTGAAATGGGTCGAGTCGACGGCGACCGCGTCCCTCGACCTCCCGGAACAGGTCGACACCCATCCCCAGAGTCCGGGGCACGTGGCCGAGTGGGTGGACCGTTGGGGCCCGTCGGCGACACCCCTGCTGTGGTCTCACGCCATGTACCTCACCCTGGTCGACGAGCTGGGGCTTCGATGAGCACGCTCCTCGACCTCAGGCTCGAGCGCTCTGACGCTCGCCCGCAGGACGAGGTCGTGCTCCTGCTCGACACGCCATCGACAATGGCGACCACCCCAACCGCCACCCGCAGCGCCAGCCTCACGGTCACCAGCCTCGGAGATCGCATCCTCACTCGGGAGATCGACCTCGTGGCAGGGCGGCAGCGCATCGTGCTGGGTCGCTTCGACGCAGGCTCCTACGCCGTCACCGTGCGGGTCGACGACGACGTCGCGCACACGGCATACGACGTGCTCGAGGACCGGGCGACGCGTCCGCGGTACGGCTTCGTGACGGACTTCCGGCCAGGCCGGTCGGACGGCGAGGCCGTGGCCGAGTCGCTGCGCGCGTTCCACCTCACACACGTCCAGTTCTACGACTGGATGTACCGGCACGCCGAGCTGCTGCCCCCGGAGGACGTCTTCGTCGACACCCTGGGTCGCGAGCTGTCCCTCGCCGTGGTGCGCGACTTCATCGAGGCGGTCCACGACGCCGGAGCCGAGGCCCTCGCGTATGCCGCGGTGTACGCGGCGGGCAAGGACTACGCCGCCGCCCACCCGGAGGAGCTGATCCACCACCCCGACGGAAGCCCGTGGATGCTCGGTGACTTCCTCTGGAACACCGACCTCAGCGCCGGCTCGTCGTGGTCGAGGCACATCGTCGAGGAGATGGGGCTGGCGGTGGAGATCGTCGGCTTCGACGGGCTCCACCTGGACCAGTACGGCGACCCCAAGCTCGCGACGACCGCGACCGGCGGCGTACTCGACCTCGCAGCAGCCTTCCCGGCCTTCATCGACGCGGTCCGTCGACGCCTGCCTGCCGCGACCCTGATCTTCAACAACGTCAACAACTTTCCGACCCGCACCACCGTCACGGCGGCCCAGGATGCCACCTATATCGAGGTGTGGTCGCCCCACGACGACCACGCCGACCTCGTCGACCTCGTGCGGGGGGCCCGCGCGCTGGCGCCATCGCGCCCGGTCATCCTGGCGGCATACCTCGAACCCTTCGCGAACGGCTGCGGTCCGGCCGAGCTCGCGGCGGCGAAGCTGGCGCTCGCGACCACGTGGGCGGAGGGCGGCCAGTACCTTCTCTTCGGCGAGTCCGCGGGCGTGCTGGTGCACCCGTACTACCCGAACTACGCGACCCTGACCGAGCCGGCGACCAGGGAGCTGCGCGCGTTCGTCGACTTCTCGGTGGCCAACGGCGACCTGCTCTTCGACCCAGACCTGCTCGAGGCCACGACCCACCTCGTCGGCGGGATCAACGGGGACGTGACGGTCGAGGGAGTCCCGGTCGCGTTGCGTCCCACGGCCGGCGCGGTGTGGGTCAGGGCGGCCACCTGCGGAGCCAGGCTCGTGATCCAGCTGGTCGACTACACGTCCCAGGCCGACGGTCGGTGGAACGTCCCGCGTCAGGAGACGGTGCCGGTCACCGGGGTGCGCCTCGCGGTGCGCGTCGCCTCGGAGACGGTCCGGGTCCGCGGCGGACACCCCGGCGCGGGCCCCGGTCTGCGGGAGCTGGCCGCGACGAGGGACGGCGAGGTCGTCACCATCGAGGTCCCCTCCTTCGAGGCGTGGGCCATGGTGGTCATCGATCGCTGACCGGGTCGGAGGGTGCCGCCTACCCTTGGGGAATGAGGCGACGGTGCCCTCCGGTCGCGCTGCTCCTCGGCCTTCTTGTCGCCGGGTGCAGCGCCGCCCCTCCCGCGCGACCGGGCGTGCCCGGGAGCTCCCGACCCGGGTCGGGCGTCACCACGCCGGCGACCCCGGCGGCGCCCCCATCGGTGGTCTCCGGCGCCCCGGCCTCGGCGAACCCCTGCGCTCCACCCGAGCTCACCCTGGACCCGCACTGGCGGATCGTCCGGCCCGGCGCGCCGGCCGACCTGGAGGGGTGGGCCGACCGCACGAGCGTCCTGCCCGGTGAACCCGTGGCCCTCCACGTCTCGAGCGCGGCCCCGACGTTCACGGCCACGGCATACCGGATGGGGTGGTACGGCGCAGCCGGGGGTGCCCGCGTGTGGCGGTCGCCAGGGACCATCGGACGGGTGCGCGCCCGCCCCTCGACGGCCTCCTGGATGGCTTCCCCGACGCGCACGGTGACGACCACCTGGCCGGCCTCCCTGGCCCTCCCCACCGCCAGCTGGCCGCCGGGGGCCTACCTGATCCGGCTCGACTCCAGGCGGGGACAGCGCTTCGTGCCGCTGACGGTGCGCTCGCCCGACACGCGGGGGCGGCTGGTCCTGGTCGACGACGTCACCACGTGGCAGGCGTACAACGAGTGGGGTGGTCTCAGCCTCTACCACGGCCTCGGCGGCGAGGTCGACTTCGCTGGCCGGAGCCGGGCCGTCTCCTTCGACCGTCCGTACGCAGGCGACGGGTCAGGTGGTTTCCTCCAGCAGGACCTGCCCGCGATCGCGCACGCCGAGCGCCTCGGGCTCTGCCTCGCCTACGCCACCGATGTCGACGTCCACGCCGTGGCCGGCCTGCTCACGGGGGCGGCCGGGCTCGTCAGCCTCAGCCACGACGAGTACTGGTCCAGTGCCATGCGGGCGGCAGTGACCCAGGCGCGGGACACGGGCGCCAACGTCGCGTTCCTCGGCGCCAATGCCGTCTTCCGTCACATGCGGTTCGGCTCGACGTGGTTCGGACCGGACCGGCTCGAGATCGACTACAAGCGGCTCTCGGATCCGTGGTACGGGCGCGACGACAGTGAGGTGACCGTGGACTGGCGCGAGCCCCCGGTCCCGAGGCCAGAGAGCACGCTGACCGGCGTCTTCTACGAGTGCAACCCCGTCGATGCGGACCTCGTGATCACCGACCCGTCGAGCTGGCTTGTTCGCGCACACTCCGGCACGGCGGGGCCTGCGGCTGCCGCACCTGGTCGGGCCCGAGTACGACCGGGTCAACCCCATCGTCCCGACGCCCGCCACCATCGAAGTCCTGACGCACTCGCCGGTGACGTGCCGCGGCGTGCACAGCTTCGCCGACAGTGCCTACTACACCGTCAGGAGTGGAGCAGGCGTGTTCGCCGCAGGAAGCAACTGGTTCACGCACGGGCTGCCCGAGGCCGGGGCAGGCGGAGTGACCGCGCAGGTGGTCGGGGGCGAGCTGACCAACCTGCTCAGCGCCTTCGCGGCCGGCCCCGCTGGCCGCACGCATCCCTCGCGACCGAACCTCGCCCTGCTGCACGAGTATGCCGGCGACCCGGTCGCCGCCGCGCAGCGTTGGACCCGTTGACGCCGACCACAGGGCCCACCACACCGCCACAGCGGCCCACCACCGGGCCACCACAGGGCCCACCAGAGGGCCCACCACACCAAGGAGCAGTGCCATGGGAGTTCTCGACAGTTTCGCGCTCACCGGCAAGGTCGCCGTCGTCACCGGCGGCAACCGTGGCCTCGGCAGGGCGTTCGCCCATGCGCTGGGTGAGGCGGGTGCGGCCGTCGCGGTGCTGGCTCGCGACCGCGACGTGAGCGCGCAGGTCCTCACCGAGCTGCAGGCCAAGGGGATCGTCGCCAGGTCCTACCAGGGCGACGTCGCGAGCCGGGCGAGCGTGCACGCCGCGGCCGAAGACATCTGGTCGGACTTCGGCGCCGTGGACGTACTCGTCAACAACGCCGGCACGTGCATCCACCGTGCGGCGCTCGAGGTCACCCAGGAGGAGTGGTCCAGCGTGCTGGACGTCAACCTCACCGGGGTCTGGAACGGCTGCCAGGTCTTTGGCGGGCGCATGGTCGAGGCGGGGGGTGGCGTCATCGTGAACATCGGGTCGATGTCGGGCGACATCGTCAACCGGCCGCAGTGGCAGCCCGCGTACAACGCGTCCAAGGCGGCGGTGCACCACCTGACCCGGTCGCTGGCAGCGGAGTGGGCTCCGCTCGGGGTGCGGGTCAACGCGGTGGCGCCCGGCTACGTCCGGACCGAGATGACTCCCATCGACCGTCCCGAGTTCCGCAGTCGCTGGATCGACGACACGCCCCAGCAGCGGGCCGCCACCCCGGACGAGATCGCCCCGGCGGTCGTCTTCCTGGCTAGCCCCGCCTCGGCATACATGACCGGTTCGGTGCTCACGATCGACGGGGGCTACACCGTGTTCTGAGCTACGGCGTGTTCTGGGCTACGGCGACGTTCTGAGCTGCGCCGACCGCAAGGTGTGGCCGCGGGAAGCCAGCGCCGGGGACACCACGAACTCCGCCCAGACGACCTTGCCGTTCTCCAGGGTGTCGCAACCCCAGCGATCGGCGACGGCTTCGACGATCGTCAGCCCTCGTCCGCTCGGGTCCTGGCTGTCGGCGGTGTGGGCGCGAGGGGGAGCCCA
Source organism: Nostocoides sp. HKS02 (assembly GCF_009707485.1). Classification (NCBI taxonomy): domain Bacteria; kingdom Bacillati; phylum Actinomycetota; class Actinomycetes; order Micrococcales; family Intrasporangiaceae; genus Nostocoides; species Nostocoides sp. HKS02. Next base: position 3,274,797 of record NZ_CP046121.1, read on the forward strand.
CCCTCGCGTCCTTGACGGCGACGATGACGACCTCGGGGGAGCGGTGCAGGAACACGCGGAACGGAGACCGCGCATGGGTGACGGCATTGGTCGCCATCTCGGAGATGGCCAGTGCCGCGTCGTACACGATCAGGTCCTCGCCCCACTCCTCGAGCGCCTGGGTGACGAGCCGCCGCACGGCACCAACAGCCTCCGGCACCGGGACGAAGACCTCCGTGCGCTGCCAGCCCGCCGCGCCGGAGTCACGGCGCGGCGCCGAGTCGTACCGGGTCGGCGGGAGCAGCCGCGAGTGCAGGTCGCAGACCTGGCTGACCTCGCTCAGACCAGCCTCGTTCAGCGCACTGGTCGGATAGGCGCAGAGCAGGGAGAACTCGTGATGGTCGGCAAGGCTGTTCCACAGGGATTCCAGCTCGAGGGCCGCTGTGACCTGGTGGTCAGCCCACAACAGCGCGACCATCTCGCCGAAGACGCGTACCTGGCCGCCGTCCTTCGCGGCGTCGGTGATCAGGCCGCCGACGCTCGCGGCGAACTTCTCGGGATGGGGCGCTCCGTGGACCATGAACGCCGCGAGGGTCTCGGCGGCGTCGACGCTGAGGTACCGACCGGCGAGCTTGGCACGACCCGGGTCGGCGCCCAGCCTCAGCAGCGCCTCGTCGACCGCCGCGCGGTGGTCGGCCGTGGCCACCACGACGACTCCCTCGTCGCGCAGGAGCCCTTCGAGGAGGAACGACACGATGCCGTCGACGGCCTCGAGGTCGTCATCGTAAAAAGTCACCGCGTGTGCGTGCGTCGACGCCAGCGGAGGGCTTGCCTGCACCTCATTGACGATAGGCCGATGATTGTCCGAACGGGGGCTTTTGCTCCGACTGCTCTCGGGACGGCGGAGAGCCGACACGAGGAGCGAGCGTCGCTCAGCGCACCTGTCGGCGAATCGCCAGCGCAGCGACATCGTCGTCGCGGGTCAGGTCCCTGACCTGCGAGACCACGGTGTGGAGCCCCTTGTCGAGGTCCGGAGCGGCCAACGCTGCGAGGGCGCCGAGCAGCCGTGCCTGGCCGCGGTCGATGTCCTCGGTACGCCGCTCGATGAGGCCGTCGGTGAACACGAGGACGGTGTCCCCCGGGTGAAAGGGTGCAGCGTGGGGGAGCCGCTCCTGGCGCATGATGCCCAAGGGGGTGCCGTCGGCGTCCGGAAGCTGGGCGTGGCCCCCATTCGCCCGCAGAATGACCGGCGCGGGGTGGCCTGCGTTGGCGACGAGGAGCTCGTCGCGGTCGAGGTCGACCAGCAGGTAGACCAGCGTGACCAGCTGGTCGCCCCCCTGCTGCAGGAGCATGCGGTCCAGGCGCTCGAGCACCACCTCGGGGGTGGGGTCGAGCGCGATGTACGCCAGCGCCGCTGACCGCATCTGTGCCATCGCCGCCGCCGCGGCAACGCCCCGGCCCATGACGTCGCCGACGAACAGCGCGAGCCGACCGTCGTCGAGCACCACGACGTCGTAGAAGTCGCCGCCCACGTCCGTGCGACCCGACGGGCTGTAGAAGGCGGCGATGTCGCAGCCGGGCACCGTCGGCATCGAGTCCGGCAGCACGGCGTGCTGGAGGCGCACCGCTGCCGCGAGCGTCTCGCTGTGCAGCTCGGAGTTGTCGATGGCGATCGCGGCGCGTTTGCCCAGGTCCTCCGCGAAGGCCAGGTCGTCGGTGGTGTAGACGCGTCCCGACTCCGCCGTCACCCAGGTGATGACGCCCAGCACGCGTTCGCGGGCGATGAGCGGCACGGTGATGGCGCCACGCAGGTTGAGCTCGCGCGCGATCCGAAGGTGCTCGGCATCGCGGGCGCCGGCCACCAGCATCTCCTCGGTGACCTCCAGCATCTCGCTCTCACCGGTCTTGAGGACGTGCCACGGGCCGTTCTTGGCGTCGCGGTCGGCGGGGTAGCGCTCGGCCAGCTCGCGGGCGAGCTCGACCTTGTCGGGGTCGACGTGGGCCACCGCCAGGCGGTGCAGGTCGCCATCCCGGACGAGGTCGATCGCGCACCAGTCCGCGAAGGTGGGCACGGCCAAGCGGGCGACCTTGGCGAGGGTGGCCTCGTAGTCGAGGCTGCTGCTGAGCTCGCCCGAGGCCTCCGCGAGGAAGGTCAGCTTGGCCTGGCGCTCGGCCGCGTCGTTCTCGGCGTTGATGCGCACCAGCGCCTGAGCGCAGGTGTCGGCCAGGATCTCGAAGAAGTCGAGCTCTGCGGCGTCCAGGACCCTGGGTCCGGGAAACGACAGCCCGATCGCCCCGATCGTTCCGGTCGGCACATGGAGAGGCAGACACACGATCGAGCGCTCTCCGCGGTCCACATTCGGGATCTCCGGGTAGCGCGCGAGGATCTCGGCCCGGTCGCTGAGCATGAGCCGGCGCCCGGACCGGATGACGTCGGTCGTCGGCGTGCGCAGCGACATCGGATAGCTCCCGAAGAGCTCTTCCTCGCCGTCGAGGCCACCCCTGAGCCCCATGAGGGCGACCCGGTCGTCGCCCTGGCGCAGCGACATCGAGGCGATCGTCGCGCCAACGGCATCGGCACTCTGCTGAACGACGATCTTGACGACGGTGGCGACGTCCTCGGCCCGCACGAGCGAGGCCGTCACGCGGGCAAGCCGGGTGAGCCGGTTGCCCAGCGGCTCGTCCCCTGCCTGCTCCGTCACGTGGTCATGATGGCAGTGCGAGGCGCTGGCCTGCACCTATTCCCGAAATGGTGGCCAACCGGGGATGGGACTAGATCCAGCTGGGGAACCACATCCGAGCCGACCACTGCGACTGCGGGATCACCTGAGCGGTGTAGATCGGCCAGAAGAACGCGAAGAGGGCCAGCGTGAGCAGGCAGTAGGCGCCGACGGCATACAGGCCGATCTCGCGCCGCCGCCGCGAGGCGGTCGCGGGGCCGAGCGCCAGACCCAGCACGAACACCACCGCGAAGATCACCCAGGGCTCGAACGCCACGGTGTAGAAGGAGTAGATCGTGCGCTCCTCGAGCGCGAACCACGGAAGGTAGCCACCCGCGAGGCCCGCCAGGATCGCTCCGGCTCGCCAGTCGCGGCGCAACAGCCACCAGTAGGCGAGGACGACGATCGCCGCCGCGCCCAGCCACCAGATCGACACGGTGCCGATCGAGGTGATCGCCTTGGAGCACTGCGCCACGGTGCACCCGTCGGCGCCGGCCTTGGGCCCCTCGTAGAAGAAGGACGTAGGGCGGCCCTGGATGATCCAGGACCAGGGGTTGGTCTTGTACGGGTGGTTGTCGTGGAGGTTGACGTGAAAGCGGTAGATCTCGACGTGGTACTGCCACAGGGACCGCAGTGCATCGGGGATCCACGCGGTGGACGCCGAGCGGTGGGTGGCTCCCCACTGGCGGTCGTACCCGGCGCTGGAGACGAACCAGCCCGTCCACGAGCCGAGGTAGGTGACCAGGGCGGTGCCGCACATCACGAGCGCGGCCCACAACCCGTCACGCAGGACCGCGCCCCAGAACCAGTGCCGCACGCCGGCCGCCCGACGGGCCCCCACGTCCCACAGCACGGTCATCAGGCCGAACGCCACGAGGAAGAACAGGCCGGACCACTTCGTGCCCGTGCACAGTCCGAGGCAGACGCCGGCCACCCAGCGCCAGGGACGCGCGCCCAGGCTGGGGCCGGTGCCGCGGGCGAGCTCGCGCGGCGACATCGCCGCCACCCGCTCGGCCAGCAATGCCCGCGACCGGTCGCGGTCGATCAGCAGCGCGCAGAACGCGGCGAGCGCCCAGAACATCACGATGAGGTCGAGCAGGCCGGTGCGGGACTGGACGAAGTGGTGACCTTCGAACGCCACGAGGAACGCGGCCAGCGTGCCCAGCAGCGACGACCCGAACATCCGGCGGGCAGCGCGCCCGATCATGAGGATCGAGAGCGTGCCGAGCGCGCAGACCGAGAACCGCCACCCGAACGAGGACGTCTGGCCGAAGAGGTGTTCGCCGATGGCGATGATCCACTTGCCCACCGGGGGGTGCACGACGAGGTCGCCTTCGCTGCCGAACACGTCGGGCGTGCCGGCGGTGAACAGCTCGTCAGGCTTCTTGAGCGAGTCGGGCACCCGCATCTCGACGCCGTAGTCCAGCATCGAGACGCCCTGCTTGACGTAGTACGTCTCGTCGAAGACGAGCTGGTGCGGCCGTCCGAGGGCCCAGAACCGCATCAACCCGCCCACTGCGGCGAAGAAGAGAGGGCCCAACCACCCCCACAGCGTGTCTGTTGGCCGGAACCCGAGCAGGCGGGAGCGCAGCTGCTCGGCGCGAGTCATGCGCGACATCGTATGCAACCGAGCCTGACAGGATGACACCGTGACCCCACCTGCCGGCGTGCTCGTCCTCGCGGCCACCCCGATCGGCGACCCTCGCGACGCCGCGCCGCGGCTCGCCCACGAGCTCGCGACCGCTGACGTGGTCGCGGCCGAGGACACCCGTCGCCTGCGCCGGCTCTGCGCGGACCTCGGCGTGACCCCTTCCGGCGCCGTCGTGAGCTACCACGAGCACAACGAGGCCGCGCGCACCCCCGAGCTGGTCGAGCGCCTGACGGCCGGCGATCGCGTCCTCGTCGTCACCGATGCCGGTATGCCGTCGGTGTCCGACCCGGGGTACCGCCTCGTCGACGCGGCGGTCGCGGCGGGCGTCCGGGTGACCTGCGTGCCCGGCCCGAGCGCTGTACTCATGGCGCTCGCCGTGTCGGGGCTGCCCGTCGACCGCTTCTGTTTCGAGGGCTTCCTGCCGCGCAAGCCGGGAGAGCGCGCCCGCGTGCTGGCCGGCCTCGCGGACGAGCGGCGCACGATGGTGTTCTTCGAGGCACCTCACCGCATCGACCTGAGCCTGGCCGCGATGGCCGAGGCGTTCGGCGCTGACCGCCCCGCCGCTGTATGCCGCGAGCTCACCAAGACCTACGAGGAGGTGCGGCGCGGCGGGGTGGCCGAGCTGGCGGCATGGGCCGCCGAGGGGGTGCGCGGTGAGATCACCGTGGTCGTCGGGGGAGCCCGTGCCCAGGTGGTCAGCCTCGAGGATGCCGTGCCGCTGGTCCGGGAACGCGTCGCCGCCGGGGAGCGGCTCAAGGACGTGTGCGCCGACCTGGCGGCCAGCACCGGGTTGTCGAAGACGGCGCTCTACAACGCGGCACTTCCGCCGCGGCTCACCGCAGCCAGGACACGTGACCCTTGAGCAGGGCGTAGCCGACGAAGGCGACCACGTCGAGCACCGTGTGCGCGACGACCAGCGGCCCGACCCGCCGGGTCCGGGTGTAGACCCAGCCGAACAGCAAGCCCATCACGAGGTTGCCGACGAAGCCGCCGAAGCCCTGGTACAGGTGGTATGAGCCGCGGATCATGGCCGAGACGACCACGACGGCAAGGACAGACCAACCGGCTCGACGCCAGCGGGTGAACAGGTAGCCGACCATGACGACCTCCTCGAGCACCGCGTTCTGCGCGGCGGAGAGGACGAGCACCGGCACCGTCCACCAGGTGTCTGAGAGGTTCGCCGCCGCGACGGTGGTGTTGAGGCCCAGGCCGCGCGCGGCGGCATACAGCCCCAGGCCGGGCAGGCCCACCGCGGCGGCGAGGGCGAGGCCCCGCCACAGGTCCCTGCCGGGCGCGCGCAGGTCGAAGCCGATGGCGTACCGGGCGTCTGCGCGGTCGCGGGTGAGCAGGTGCAGGGCGAGCGCGACGGGCACCAACGCGATGAGCATGCCCACGAGCTGGTAGGTGAGGTCCAGCCATGGCCGGTCCGGCGTCACGGAGCTGTTCATCGCCGTCGTCTGGCGGTTGAGGGCAACGTGCTGGGTGAGCTTGTTGACCAGCGAGAGCAGCGACCACACCGCCGAGGCGCCCAGGCTCACGCCGAGGACGAGTGCCGTCTCGGTGAGCAGCTGTCGGCGCGTCGGCGGGGCGGGGATGACGGCGGCGCTCACGCGACCGCCGTGCGTCGGTCGCGCCGGCGGCGCCACCGTCGGACGGTCAGCCACAGCCACCCGAGCACCCACGCCAGGGCGACGAGCAGCACGATGACCAGGACCGGCACGAACACGGCCACGAGGCTCAGCCCGATGGACGCGCCGTCCTCGACGGTCGACGCGACGGGAGCCCCGAACCCGAGTGTGCCGGCGTTGATGGCTGGCCGGGCGAGGGTCTTGCCGCCGTGGACCAGGCCCGAGGTCACGATGCCCAGGACCACCCCCACCCAGGGGTTCTGCGTCATCCAGGTGGAGTGGTCGAGGTTTCCGGCAGCCGACGTCGCAGCAAAGATCAGCCCGCCCATGCTGGGGCGGATGAAGGTCTGCACCGCGTCATTGACCGTGTCGACCGCCGGGATCTTGTCGAGCACGACCTCGGCGAGCAGCAGCACCGCCCCGATCCCGATGGCCCACCACGACTCGATCCACGCATACCCCTGGGGCAGGGTCAGGTAGTCGGTGAACCGGGCGATGAGGGCGACGACCAGGAACGGGATGTAGGCGTTCAGGCCCGCAGCCGCAGACAGCCCCATGCCGGTCAGAGCGGCGAACATCGGCCACCTCCAGGGGCACGGCATACCTGTCGGGACATGTCTACAAGACGAAGGGCCGAGGCGCGCGGTTCCGTGGCCGAGCCGTCGTCCGTCGTACGCCGAACCGGAGCCAGCTGGCCACGCTTGCGTGCGGCCGAAAGTGGATTGCCCGCCACCCTTAGGATCCCCTTGTGACCAAAGTCCTCTCCGCCGTCGCCTGGCCGTATGCCAACGGCCCGCGGCATCTCGGCCACGTGGCCGGGTTCGCCGTGCCCTCCGACGTGTTCAGCCGGTACATGCGGATGGCGGGTCACGACGTGCTGATGGTCAGTGGCTCGGACGAGCACGGCACCCCCATCCTCGTGCTGGCCGACAAGGAGGGGGTCACGGCCCGAGAGCTGGTCGACAAGAACCACGCGATCATCGCCGGTGAGCTCGCCGACCTCGGCTGCTCCTACGACCTCTACACGCGCACGACCACGGCCAACCACTACGCCGTCGCGCAGGAGCTGTTCACCCAGGTCTGGAAGAACGGCTACATGGTCGAGCGCACCACCAAGGGCGCCATCTCCCCGTCGACCGGACGCACCCTGCCCGACCGCTACATCGAGGGCACCTGCCCGATCTGCGGCTACCCCGAGGCGCGCGGCGACCAGTGCGACAACTGTGGCAACCAGCTCGAGCCCGAGGACCTCAAGAACCCCCGCTCGAAGATCAACGGCGAGACCCCCGAGTTCATCGAGACCCAGCACTTCTTCCTCGACCTGCCCGCGCTCGCCGAGGCACTGCGTGAGTGGCTCGAGGGCCGCGAGGCGAGCGGCACCTGGCGACCCAACGTCATCAAGTTCTCCCTGAACATCCTCGACGACATCAAGCCGCGGGCGATGACGCGCGACATCGACTGGGGCATCCCCGTGCCGCTCGACGGCTGGCGCGACCAGCCGACCAAGCGCCTCTACGTCTGGTTCGACGCGGTCGTCGGCTACCTGTCGGCATCGGTCGAGTGGGCCCGCCGCCTCGGCGAGCCCGAGCGCTGGCGCGAGTGGTGGAACGACCCCGAGGCGTTGTCGTACTACTTCATGGGCAAGGACAACATCACCTTCCACTCCCAGATCTGGCCGGCCGAGCTGCTCGGGTATGCCGGCAAGGGCAGTCGCGGTGGTGAGCCCGGTGAGTTCGGGGTCCTGAACCTGCCGACCGAGGTCGTGTCGAGCGAGTACCTGACCATGGAGGGCAAGCAGTTCTCGACCTCGCGCGGGTATGTCATCTACATCCGCGACGTGCTCGACCGCTACGGCCCCGACGCGATCCGCTACTACATCTGCGCCGCGGGCCCCGAGAACCAGGACGCCAACTTCACGTGGGCCGAGTTCGTCCAGCGCAACAACTCCGAGCTCGTCGCGGGCTGGGGCAACCTGGTCAACCGCACCGCGTCCATGATCGCGAAGAGCTTCGGCGAGATCCCGCAGCCGGGCGTCCTCGAGCCGGTCGACGAGGCGATCCGCAGCACGGTGCTGGCCGCTTTCGACACCGTTGGCGGGTTGTTGGCCCGTCAGCGCATCAAGGCGGCCGTGGCCGAGGCGATGCGCACCGTCGGCGAGGTCAACAAGTACGTCACCGACACCGAGCCGTTCAAGCTCAAGGGTGAGGAGCAACGCGAGCGGCTGGCGACGGTCCTGCACACACTCGCCCAGTGCGTGAGCGACCTCAACACGATGCTCAGCCCGTTCCTGCCGAGCTCCTCCAACGCCGTGCACGCGACGTTCGGAGGCGACGGGCAGTTCATGCCGATGCCCAGGCTCGAGACCGTCACGGGCCTCGACGCCGACGATGCCGACCGCAGCTACCCGGTGATCCTGGGCGAGTACTCCACCACGCCGCGCTGGGAGTCGCGTCCGGTGCGGGTCGGCGCGACTGTGAACAAGCCCACACCGATCTTCCAGAAGCTCGACCCGACCGTCGTCGACGACGAGCTGGCACGCCTGCGCGACGACCTCGCTGGTGATGGCGAAGGCTGACCCGGGCACGGGCGGTCACGGTCGGGTCCCGACCGCCCCCGACCCGCTCCCCATCGCGGTGGTCGACAACCACACTCACCTCGACATCGCCCGGGACGGCGAACCCGCCGTCGACGTGGCTGCCGCCGTAGCGCAGGCCAAGGCGGTCGGCGTCGACCGGCTGGTCCAGATCGGGTGCGACCTGCCTGGGGCACGGTTCACCGTCGACATGGTCGAGCGTCATCCGGCGATGCTCGGCGGGGTGGCTCTGCACCCGAACGAAGCGCCCCGGCTGGCCGAGACGGGCCAGCTCGACGCGGCATACGCGGAGATCGAGGAACTGGCCGCGCACCCGAGGGTGCGAGTCATCGGTGAGACCGGGCTCGACTACTACCGCACCGGCCCCGATGGTGTTGGGGTGCAACAGGATTCGTTCCGGTGGCACATCGACCTGGCCAAGCGCACCGGCAAGGCGCTGCAGATCCACGACCGCGACGCGCACGAGGACGTGCTGCGCATCCTCGAGGAGGAAGGCGCCCCGGAGAAGACGGTCCTGCACTGCTTCTCCGGCGACGTGGGTATGGCCCGCACGTGCGTCGACCGGGGCTACTACCTGTCGTTCGCCGGGACCGTGACCTTCAAGAACGCCCGGGGCCTGCGCGATGCGCTCTCGGTGACCCCGCTGGAGCGTGTCCTGGTCGAGACCGACGCGCCGTACCTCACCCCGGCGCCGTGGCGCGGAGCGACCAACGCGCCCTACCTCGTGCCGCTCACCGTGCGCTCCATGGCGGGCGTGCTGGGGGTCGCCGTGCCGACCCTCTGCCAAGCCATCAGTGCCAACTCCGAGGCCGTCTACGGCCCCTGGTGACGCGTCCGAGTTGCCCGGATACGCCCTCGGTAATGCCACCGGTGTCATCTTGGGGGAAACTTGGAACGACCGTTACCGAAATTTGACCTTTCGCGAAAGGGTCGTCATGGTGGATGACTGTTGGCCGGGGTCGGACCCTCCCGGGCGACGTGAGCGGGGGCGCTCAGACCGCCAGGACGGCGGCACCTGAACCGCCCCCTTTCCATTGCCGCCGGTTGCCCGGCGGCCTGGACACGACGCCCACACCGATGCCCGGGGAGCACGACCTCTGGAGCACCGTGATCACCCTTCCCGTTCGGCGCATCGCCCAAGGCGCGGTCGTGACGACCCTTGTCGCAGGCGCCCTCGCCGTCTCACAGTTCGACAAGTCCGTCGTCCTCTCCGTTGATGGCAAGGCCTCCACGGTCCACGCCTTCGGTAGCACGGTGGGCGACATCCTCAGCGCGCAGAAGATCTCCGTGCACGAGCACGACGTGGTCGTTCCCGGCCCCGCCAGCCCGGTGACCGACGGCGAGAAGATCGTCGTCCGGTACGGCCGCAAGCTGACCGTCACGATCGACGGGAAGACCCGCGAGTACTGGACGACCGCCACGACGGTCGCCGCCGCCCTGCAGGAGCTGGGCATCCGCGCCGACTCGGCGCGCCTCTCCGCCTCGCGTTCCGAGCCCCTCGGCCGCCAGGGGCTGACCCTGTCCGTCACCACGCCCAAGGACGTCACCGTCCGGGTGGATGGCAAGAACCTCTCCCAGACCTCGACCGGCGCGACCGTGTCCGACGTCCTCACCGAGCTCGGTGTCACCCTCGGCTCCGCCGACCGCGTGAAGCCGGCGCTGACCACCGCCGTCACCGAGGGTCTCAAGATCGCCGTGCAGCGCGTCACGTCGACCCAGGTGAAGGTCACCGAGGCGATTCCCGCCCCCGTGACCACCCAGAAGGACTCGAGCCTGCCCGTCGGCCAGTCCAAGACCCTCAAGGCCGGCTCCGACGGCGCCAAGCTCGTGACCTACAAGATCACCAAGGTCGACGGCAAGGTCGAGACCAAGAGCATCCTCGACAGCCAGGTCACCCAGCAGCCCGTCGGCCGCGTGGTCGCGGTCGGCACCCAGGTTGCCCCGGCCGCTCCGGCCCCGTCTGCCGGGAACACCTCCGGCGCCGGGCTGAACCTCTCGAACGCGGCGATGTGGGACCGCATCGCCCAGTGCGAGTCCGGTGGCAACTGGCACATCAACTCCGGCAACGGCTACTACGGCGGCCTGCAGTTCGACTCCGGCTCCTGGCTGGCCAACGGCGGCGCCGACTTCGCACCGCGCGCCGACCTGGCCTCTCGGGAGCAGCAGATCACGGTGGCGAACCGCTACTACGCCAAGGCCGGACTCGGCCCCTGGGGTTGTGCGCACGCGGCCTGACCTCAGCGCCGACCTCGGCACTGCCTGACGCACCCCTACAGTGCCCCGGACCCGTGTGGTCCGGGGCACTGTCGCCTTCCCCTAGAGTCGGCGGCATGGTCGAGCAGGTGGCGAGTGGGTACCTCGGGGCCGCGCAGATCCGCGAGATCGCCGCGGGGCTCGGGATGCGGCCGACCAAGCAGTGGGGCCAGAACTTCGTCGTCGACGCCAACACCGTCAAGCGCATCGTCCGGCTCGCCGCGGTGACGCCCGAGGACTCGGTCGTCGAGGTCGGGCCGGGGTTGGGTTCGCTCACGCTCGCGCTCCTGCCCGCCGCGGGACACGTCACCGCCGTCGAGGTGGACCCGACCCTCGCGCAGGCGCTGCCGGGCACCGTGGGTCGCCTGGCCCCGGCATACGCCGAGCGGCTCACGGTGGTGCACGCGGACGCGATGCACCTGCGCGAGCTCCCCGACCCCCAGCCGACGGCGCTCGTCGCCAACCTGCCGTACAACGTCTCGGTGCCCGTCGTGCTCTCGTTCCTCGAGGCGTTCCCCACGCTGGAGCGCGTCCTCGTCATGGTGCAGCTCGAGGTCGCGGAGCGGCTGGCGGCGAGCCCGGGGTCCAAGACCTACGGCGTGCCGAGCGTCAAGACGGCGTGGTATGCCGCGGTGCGGCTGGCTGGCACGGTGCCCCGGAGCGTCTTCTGGCCGGTGCCGAACGTCGACTCGGGGCTGGTGTCCATGCAGCGTCGGCCCGCGCCCGACACCGCAGCGAGCCGAGCCGACACGTTCGCGTGCATCGACGCGGCGTTCGCCCAACGCCGCAAGACCCTGCGGGCCGCGCTCGCGGGGTGGGCCGGATCCGCAGCGCGGGCCGAGGAGTGCCTGCGGACGGCGGGCATCGACCCACGGACCCGCGGCGAGCAGCTCGGGATCACGCAGTTCGCCGCGATCACCGCCGCGCGGACGGCGCTGACCGCGTGAACCGGCGGCTCGCCATCACCCCGTTAGGGTGGCGCACATGACCTCCGCTGCTCCCGTGTCGTCGTCGGTGACGGCCCGGGTGCCTGCCAAGGTCAACCTCGAGCTGCTGGTCGGAGCGCCGCGACCCGACGGCTACCACCCCCTGTCGACGATCTTCCACGCCGTGCGGTTGTACGACGAGGTCACCGTGACGAACGCCCCCGAGTGGGGAGTCACGGTGTCCGGCTCGCAGGCGCTGGGCGTGCCCGTCGATGGCACCAACCTGGCCGCGCGCGCGGCGCGACGCCTGGCCGAGCTCGGCGAGGTCGAGGGGCCTGTGCACATCACGATCCGCAAGGACATCCCCGTCGCCGGCGGCATGGCCGGGGGTCGGCCGATGCCGCCGCGACCCTCGTCGCCTGTGACGCCCTCTGGGGCCTCGGGCTGCCTCGCGCCCGGCTCGACGAGGTGGCGGCCGAGCTCGGCAGCGATGTCCCCTTCCTCCTCGCCGGCGGCACCTCAATGGGGTCCGGGCGCGGTGAGGTCCTGGCACCGGTGCTGGCGCGGGGCACGTACCACTGGGTGTTCGCCGTGAGCGAGAACGGCCTGTCCACCCCCGAGGTGTATGCCGAGTGCGACCGGCTGCGCGTGGGCCGGACCATCCCCGAGCCGTCGCCCAGCCAGGAGATGATGACCGCGCTCCGCTCCGGTGATGCCCGGGCCCTCGGCGCCGCGCTCAACAACGACCTGCAGGCGGCTGCCATCTCGCTCATGCCCGCCCTCGGCGACGTGATCGACGCGGGGCTTGAGTTCGGCGCACTCGGCGGCGTGGTCTCGGGGTCAGGACCGACGGTGGCCTTTCTCGCGGAGGACCACGAGGCCGCCCTGGACCTCGCTGTCTCGCTCACGGCCTCGGGCACGGTCCAGGACGTCCGCCGGGCGACCGGGCCGGCGCACGGCGCGCATGTCCTCACCGCCTCCCGGCCGGCGTGACGGCTTGATGGCGGCCAACCTGATCTCGGTCGAACGCGCCTCGCTGGCCCTCGGCACGGCCCGGGTCCTGGACGAGGTCTCCCTGGGGGTCCTCGGTGGCGACCGGGTCGGCATCGTGGGCCGCAACGGCGGCGGCAAGACGACGCTGCTGCACGTCCTGGCCGGGCTGCGCGAGGTCGACTCCGGCCGGGTGACCCGGACGGGCAGCGCGTCCGTCGGTGTGCTGGCCCAGGAGGACGCCCTCGATCCCGACCACACGGTCCGCGAGGCGGTGCTCGGCGACCTGGCCGAACACGTCTGGGCGGGGGACCCGCGCATCCGCGACGTGCTCACCGGCCTGCTCGGGGGAATCGCCGCAGAGGCCATGGGTGGGCTGGACGCGACCGTCGGCCCACTCTCCGGCGGCGAGCGACGACGGCTGGCCCTCGCGCGCCTGCTCGTCCAGGACCCCACCGTGCTCCTGCTCGACGAGCCCACGAACCACATGGACGTCGAGGGAGTGGCGTGGCTGGCGGAGCACCTGGTGCGCCACCGCGCTCGCCCTGACAACGCCGTGGTCGCGATCACCCACGACCGCTGGTTCCTCGACGCCATCGCCACGACCACCTGGGAGATCGTCGACGGCTCGGTGAGCGCCTTCGAGGGGGGCTACGCGGCATACGTGCTGGCCAAGGCCGAGCGCGAACGGATGGCGTCGGTCACTGCCGAGCGTCGCGACAACCTCCTGCGCAAGGAGCTCGCCTGGCTGCGGCGAGGGGCGCCGGCGCGCACCACCAAGCCGAAGTTCCGCATCGAGGCCGCCAACACCCTCATCGCCGACGAGCCGCCACCGCGCGACGACGTCGAGCTCATGCGTTTCGCCACGACGCGGCTCGGCAAGGACGTCATCGACCTGCTCGACGCGTCGGTGACGCTGGGCGACCGGCTGCTCCTCGACCGGATCACCTGGCACCTCGCGCCGGGCGAGCGCATCGGAATCGTCGGGGTCAACGGTGCGGGCAAGTCGACGCTGCTGCGCGCGATCGCGGGACAGGTGGCGCTCACCTCCGGCAAGCGCAAGCAGGGCGTCACCGTCCGGCTGGCGTACCTCACCCAGGAGGTCCGCGAGCTCGAGCGGTATGCCGACTGGCGCGTCATCGAGGCGATCGAGGACGTGCGCAAGTACATCCAGCTCGGCCGCAAGGAGGTCAGCGCTTCGCAGCTGGCCCAACGGCTCGGCTTCACCGGCGGTCGACAGCAGACCCGCGTGAGCGACCTGTCGGGCGGTGAGCGGCGCAGGCTGCAGCTGACGCGGCTGCTCATGGACGAGCCGAACGTCCTGCTGCTCGACGAGCCGACCAACGACCTCGACATCGAGACGCTGACGTCCCTCGAGGACCTGCTCGACGGATGGGCCGGGACACTGCTCGTCGTGTCGCACGACCGGTACCTGCTCGAGCGCGTCTGCGACACGCAGGTGGCCCTGCTGGGTGACGGCAGGATCCGGCAGCTGCCCGGTGGCGTGGAACAGTATCTCGAACTGCGTCACGCCGCGGATTCCGTTGCCGCGCAAGCACTTACGAACTCGCGCCAGACCGGCACCACCCGGGGCGGCCCAGCGCAGTCCGCCGGTGGTGAGGGGTCGACTGGTACTCCGCCCAACCCGGCCGAGCTGCGCGACGCCCGCAAGGACATGGCGCGCATCGAGAAGCAGCTGGCCCGGCTGGGCGAGCGCGAGGAACGGATCCACGCAGCGATGGCCGAGGCCGCGACCGACCACGCGAAGGTGCTCGAGCTGAACGGCCAGCTGCGCGACATCGTGGATGAGCGTGAGGTGCTCGAGCTCGAGTGGCTGGCGGCGGCCGAGATCGTCGGTTAGGCCGAGGCGGTCTCTGCCGACACGGTCTCGAACGGCGAGAGGAGCCGGCGCAGCAAGCCGGCCAGCTCCTCGCGGTCGCGTGCGGGCAGCTCGGCCAGCAGGTCGCGCTCGCGGTCGAGGAGGTCGGCCATGGCCGCGTCGACGGTCGCCTGGCCGCCCGTGGTCAGGCGGACGATCACCCCACGTCGGTCGCTCGGGCTCGGCCTGCGTTCCACCAAGCCGCGCCGCTCCAGCCGGTCGACCCGGTTGGTCATCGTGCCGCTGGTCACCAGGGTCTGCCGGATCAGCTGGCCGGGGGAGAGCTCGTACGGCGCACCGGCGCGTCGCAGCGCCGAGAGCACGTCGAACTCCCAGCCCTCGAGCTGGTGCCTGGCGAAGGCCTGGACGCGGTCGAGGTCGAGGCGGCGCGCCAACCGCGAGACGCGGGAGAACACGTGCAGGGGCGCCACGTCGAGGTCGGGACGCTCGCGGCGCCAGGCGTCGACGATCTGGTCGACATCGTCGGCCTGCGTCGTCGGCCCGCCCACGCCTTGCGGAGTCATGTCCGGAAGCGTACCTTCCATCAAGTATCTTGATATCAAGATAGGAAGGCCGCATGAGTACGACGTGGGATCCACAGCAGTACGCCCTGTTCTCCGACCATCGGGCGCGCCCGTTAGGTGACCTACTGGGGCGGGTCGGGGCCACCTCTCCGCGGCTCGTCGTCGACCTCGGCTGCGGCAACGGACCGTCGACCCTCAGCGTGGCGCAGCGTTGGCCGCGGGCGCGCGTCGTGGGCGTCGACAACTCGCCCCAGATGCTCGCCGCCGCCCGTGACCTCGACTCGCACGGCCTGGTCGAGTTGGTCGAGGCCGACGTGAGGACCTGGGATGTGTCGACCCTCGGCGCGGCACCGGACGTCATCGTCACCAACGCCACCCTGCAGTGGGTGCCCGGCCACCTGAACCTGCTCACCCGGTGGGCTGCTGCCCTGGCGCCAGACGGCTGGCTGGCCATGCAGGTGCCCGCGAACCTGGACGCCCCGTCGCACGCACTCATGCGAGAGGTTGCGCAGGCACACCCCGCCGCGGACCGGCTGCGCCCGGCCCTGGCCCGGCTGGAGGTGGCGACCCCGGCTGCGTACGTCGAGCTGTTCGGCGCGGCTGGGCTCGAGGTGGACGCGTGGGAGACGACCTACCAGCACGTGCTGGATCCCCTTGCGCGGCAAGACAGCCCGGTGTTGGAGTGGGTGTCCGGCACGGGGCTCCGCCCGGTCCTCGAGGCGCTGCCGGACGCGGGCGAACGAGCGGCGTTCCTGCGCGAGTACGACGCACGGCTCCGCGCGGCATACCCCCGCACCTCGGTCGGCGTGATCTTCCCGTTCCGGCGGGTGTTCGCCGTGGGGCACCGGCCCGTGGCGGGGCCTACCGGTCGCCCGTGAGAGAGGGCTTCTTCTCGAGGCCGGCCAGGCCGTTCCAGGCGAGGTTGACCAGGTGGGCGGCGACATCGGCCTTCTTCATGCGGCGCGAGTCGAGCCACCACTGGCCCGTCAGCGCGACCATGCCGACGAGCATCTGGGCATACAAGGGTGCGGTCTTGGGGTCGAGCTTTCGGCGCTTGAACTCGGCGGCGAGGATGTGTTCGACCTGGCTGGCGACATCCGAGATCAGGCTGGCGAAGGACCCGGTCGACTGGCCGGCGGGGCTGTCGCGCACGAGGATCCGGAAGCCGTCGGTGTTGCTCTCGATGTAGTCGAGGAGAGCCCCCGCGGCGCGCTCAAGGGTCTCGCGGCTGCCGAGCTCGGCACTGAGGGCGCCGGTGATGCCACCGAGGAGGGCCGCGATCTCCCGGTCGACGACCACGGCATACAGCCCCTCCTTGCCCCCGAAGTGTTCGTAGACGACCGGCTTGGACACGCTCGCCTTGGCCGCGATCTCCTCGACGGTGGTGCCCTCAAACCCCTTGTCCGCGAACAGCTTTCGACCCACTTCGATCAGCTGCTCCCGCCGCTGCTTGCCGGTCATCCGGGAGCGCGAGCTCGTGGTGGTCGGCTTGTCCTGGGCTTCGGTCACACGGTCCATCATGCCTCGTGCGCCGTTCGGCGCCGGCCGGGACCGGCCGGGACGGTCGGGACGGTCAGGACGACCAGGACCGGTCAGGCAGCGACGCGGCGGGCGTCGAGGCGCTTGGCCGAGGGCCACCTGACGTCGCGGGCCCAGCCGAGCTTCTCGAAGGCCCAGATCACCCTGGCGCTGGAGTCGACCTGGCCCTTCTCCACGCCGTGGCGTGCGCACGTGGGGTCGGCGTGGTGCAGGTTGTGCCACGACTCGCCCATGGAGAGCACGGCGAGCCACCAGACGTTGCCGGACCGGTCGCGGCTCTTGAATGGCCGCTCGCCCATCGCGTGGCAGATCGAGTTGATCGACCACGTGACGTGGTGGAGCAGGGCCACGCGGACGAGCGAGCCCCAGAAGAACGCGGTCAGGGCGCCCGCCCAGCTCATCGACCAGAGGCCACCGACAACGGGTGGCAGCAGCATGGAGACGGCCACGAGGGTGGGAAACGCCCGGTCGACGCGCTGGAGGTCCTGGTCGGCCATGAGGTCGGGCGCGTACTTGCTGCGCGGGGTCTGCTCGACGTCGAAGAGCCAGCCGGTGTGGGCCCACCAGAGCCCCTTGGCCAGGGCGGGGATGGTCTCGCCGTAGCGCCACGGCGAGTGCGGGTCGCCCTCGCGGTCTGAGAAGGCGTGGTGGCGGCGGTGGTCGGCCACCCAGCGCACGACCGGGCCCTCGATGGCGAGCGAACCCGCGACGGCCAGCGCGATCTTCAGGCCACGCCGGGCCTTGAACGACCCGTGGGTGAAGTGGCGATGGAAGCCCACGGTGATGCCGTGGCCGGCGACGGCATACATGACCAGTGCGATCACGATGTCGTGCCAGCCCAGGCCCCATCCCCACGCCACGGGTGCGGCCGCCAGCAGCGCGAGGAACGGGATGGCGATGAAGAGGGCGAGGGCAACCTGTTCGCCACCGTGCTTGCGCTCCGGGGCGACTGCCTCATCCTGGTCCGCGGTGGGCGGAGCGGACGAGGTGGTGCGGGCGGTAGGGGTCGCGGTCGTCATCGCGGGGGCCTTTCCGTTGAACCGGGCGTCTGGGGCTACGCCATCAACCTACGCAACCGTAACCTACGGATACGTAGGGTGTCATCACCAGCGAGGCGTCCTGGGTCGAGTCTTCGGTTGGCTACCCTTGGCGAGTCCCGGCAGGCGCTGCACGGGGCGTTCCCCGGTTGGTCTGCTGGCAGGGCCCGCCTGACTTTGAATCAGGACAAGCGACGTAGGTTCGATTCCTACCCGGGGAGCAGGGGTGGGCGCGTTCTCAGTGAGCACACAAGGATCGGACCGTACGATCGCCGGGCCCGTATCCCTCCTCGTGGACCACTGCGCCACGGGACCTGACGCAAGGAGCATCCGTTGCCGGGTGAACCCCAAGGGCCCCCTCAGGTGCAGCCCCAGCCCGTGCACGCAACGCCCCGTCGACGCCGCATCCGCCACCCGCTGACCATCGCCGCCCTCACCGCCGTCGTGCTGGTCGTCGCGCTGGTGGGCTACTTCGTGCTCCAGTACGAGGGCCTCATGTCGGGCATCAAGAGGTCCGACGTGGTGGCCGCTGGCGGCAAGTCGGCCCACGGCGACATCAACATCCTCGTCATGGGCCTCGACAGCCGGCTCGACGAGAACGGCAAGCCGCTGCCGAAGCAGCTCTACGCCGCCCTGCACGCCGGCGACCAGGCGAACGGTGGCCTCAACTCGAACGTCCTGATGCTCCTGCACATCCCGGGCAACGGCGGCAAGGCCACGGCGATCTCGATCCCACGCGACGACTACGTGGCGCTGAGTGGCTGCCCTGACGGTGAGTGCATGGGCAAGATCAAGCAGGCCTACGGGCTGGCCTTCGACCAGGCGGCGAACCGCCTCACCCAGCAGGGCGTGACCGGCCTGCGCCGCGAACAGCAGGCTCGCGATGCCGGCCGCAAGGCCGAGATGGACACGGTTCGGCAGTTCCTCGGAGGCGTGCCGATCGACCACTTCGTCGAGGTGACCATGGCGGCCTTCTTCCAGGTCTCCCAGGTCGTCCAGCCGATCACGGTCTGCGTCAAGCAGAACACCCAGGACAGCTACTCCGGCGCGAGGTTCCACGCTGGTCGCCAGCAGATCAGCGCGGAGCAGGCCATCGCCTTCGTGCGTCAGCGTCGTGACACGGTGCACCCGGACCTGAACTTCACCGACCTCGACCGGTCCCGGCGCCAGCAGGCCTTCATCGCCTCGCTTGTTCTACCAGCTCAAGCAGGCGGACACGTTCGCCAACCCGGCCAAGCTGACCGGCATCCTCGACGTGGCCAAGCAGAACACCGCCATCGACAGCCGCCTCGACCTGCTCTCGCTCGCCAGGGATGCCGCGAGCCTGTCGGGCAGCAACCTCCACTTCTTCACGTTGCCGGTGGCCCGGTTCGGCACGGATCCGCGTGGTGAGTCGGTGAACATCGTCGACCTGCCGGTGATCCAGAGCACGGTGCACACCTTGCTCTATGGCGCGGCGACGAGCTCGCCCCGCTCGCCCAAGCCGACCTCCTCGCCCACGACCACGGCACCGGCTCCGCATGCGGTCGTCGAGGCCGTCAACGCCTCGGGTCGCACGGGCGTGGGCCACTCGGTGCTCGCGGCTTTGGCGCGCAAGGGCTACACCCAGGGCCAGGCCTCGACCTACCCCACCCAGCTGGCCACGTCGGTGATCGACTACGCCCCCGGCGAGCAGGCGTCCGCGACCGCACTGTCCAGCCTGCTCGGCGGCCTGCCCACCCGGATCCGGGCGGGCGTCGCCCCGGGCAGCCTGCGCCTGGTGATCGGCACCGACTTCAACCCGCCTGCCGGCGCCGGGTTGCCGACCACCCGCGCCACGGCCGCGCCCCCGGCGAAGGCGGTCTCCGCCGTCGGCGGCGGGCGCAGCGGGCCCCCGCCGAGCGCCCTGACTGACCTGGCCGGCGGCGGCATACCCTGCGTGAAGTGACTCGCTGACCGAGGCTCGCTGTCGCGTGCCGGGCGGCGCACCTCCACGCCCGGGGCACGGAACCGGCAGGTAGCATGACGCCGTCCCGTCGCACCCGACCAGACCGTTGGAGCCTCGCGCGTGAACCCAGCCCCCGGCTCGCCCCGCCCTGCCGCCGTCATCATCCTCGCCGCCGGCGAGGGCACCCGGATGAAGTCCTCGACCCCCAAGGTCCTGCACCGGATCGGCGGGCGGACCCTGCTCGGGCACGCGATCGCAGCGGGTCGGGGCGTGAGTCCCGAGCACCTCGCCGTCGTGGTCCGGCACGGGCGCGACCTCGTGGCCGCCCACGTGGCGGACGTCGACCCGGCGGCCGTGATCGCCGACCAGGACGAGGTCAAGGGCACCGGGCGTGCGACCGAGTGCGCGCTCGAGGCCCTGCCGCGCGGGCTGGACGGCACGATCCTGGTCACCTGCGGCGACATCCCCCTGCTCGACGGTGCGACGCTGCACGGGCTCGTCGCGGAGCACGTCGCGACCCAGAGCGCGGTCACGGTCATCACGGCCCAGCTCGAGGACCCCACCGGCTACGGCCGCATCCTGCGCGGACCCGCGGGCGACGTCGAGGGGATCGTCGAGCAGAAGGACGCCACCGAGGACCAGCGAGCGATCACCGAGATCAACTCGGGGATCTACGCGTTCGACGCCCAGGTGCTCCAGCAGGCCCTCGGCAAGGTCGGCACCGACAACGCCCAGGGCGAGAAGTACCTCACGGACGTCCTCGCCATCGCCCGGGCTGCGGGCGGCCGCGTGAGCGCCCACCTCATCGACGACCTGTGGCAGACCGAGGGGGTCAACGACCGGGTGCAGCTGGCCAGGCTCGGCAAGGAGCTCAACCGCCGGATCACGCAGCGCTGGATGCGCGAGGGCGTCACCATCGTCGACCCCGACACCACGTGGATCGACGCCGACGTGACCATCGGGCGCGACACGACGATCCTCCCGGGCACCCAGCTGCTCGGTGCGACCACGGTGGGGGAGCGCGCCACCATCGGGCCCGACAGCACGCTCACCGACACCGAGGTGGGGGACGGCGCCGAGGTCAAGCGCACCGAGGCGATCCTCGCGGTCATCGGGGCGCAGGCCAGCGTCGGCCCGTTCTCCTACCTGCGGGCCGGCACCGAGCTCGGCGCGCAGGGCAAGATCGGTGGCTTCGTCGAGACCAAGAACGCCAAGATCGGCCCCGGCGCGAAGGTGCCGCACCTCACCTATGCCGGCGACGCCACCATCGGTGAGGGCGCCAACATCGGGGCGGGCACGATCTTCGCCAACTACGACGGCGTCGCGAAGCACCACACCACCGTCGGCCGCCACAGCTTCGTCGGCTCCGACTCCGTGCTCATCGCGCCGGTCACCATCGCCGACGGCGCGTACGTCGGCGCGGGGTCGGCCGTCACCGCGGACGTCGACCCGGGGCAGATCGCCGTGGCGCGCGGGCGTCAGCGCAACATCGACGGCTGGGTCGCCCGGGCGCGACCGGGCACGAAGACCGCCGAGGCGGCCGAGGCGGCGGCGCACGGCGCCGTCGAGGCCGCGACAGCCGCCACGCGGCATACCGATGCATCCACCGAAGGGCAGGGCCCAGCGTGACCGGCATTCTCAAGATGAACGAGAAGAACCTCATGGTCTTCGCGGGGCGCGCCAACCCTGAACTGGCGCGCGAGGTCGCGGCCATGCTGGGGACCGAGCTCGTGCCCACGAGTGCGTACGACTTCGCCAACGGTGAGATCTACGTCCGCTACGAGGAGTCCGTGCGCGGGTCGGACGCCTTCGTGATCCAGAGTCACACGACGCCCATCAACGAGGCGATCATGGAGCAGCTCCTCATGGTCGACGCCCTCAAGCGCGCTTCGGCCAAGCGGATCACGGTCGTCCTGCCGTTCTACGGCTACGCGCGCCAGGACAAGAAGCACCGCGGTCGCGAGCCGATCTCGGCACGGCTCATGGCAGACCTGTTCAAGACGGCTGGGGCCAACCGGCTCATGGCCGTCGACCTGCACACAGCCCAGATCCAGGGCTTCTTCGACGGGCCGGTCGACCACCTCATGGCGCTGCCGATCCTGTCGGAGTACGTGCGCAAGAAGTACGGCCATGAGCAGCTCGCGGTCGTGTCCCCGGACGCGGGACGGATCAAGGTGGCCGAGCAGTGGTCCGAGCGGCTCGGCGGGGCGCCGCTGGCCTTCATCCACAAGACCCGTGACATCAACCGGCCGAACGAGACGGTGGCCAACCGGGTGGTCGGCGAGGTGCAGGGTCGCATCTGCGTGCTGGTCGACGACATGATCGACACCGGTGGCACCATCACCAAGGCCGCCGACGCGCTGATGGCCGAGGGCGCGGCGGGGGTGGTCATCGCGGCCACCCACGCGATCCTGTCCGGGCCGGCGATCGACCGGCTCAAGGCGTGCACGGCCTCCGAGGTCATCGTGACCAACACGCTGCCGATCGATGCGGCGCACGAGTTCGACAAGCTGACGACCCTGTCGATCGCGCCGTTGATCAGCAGGGCGATCCAGGAGGTGTTCGAGGACGGCTCGGTGACGAGCCTCTTCGACGGTCACGCCTGAGCGGGTCTCCCCGGCGCTCAGCAGAGGTTGCTGCCGCTGGCGTACGTTGCACCATCCTCGTGCCGCAGCAACCTCTGCAAGCAGAGGTTGCTGCGGAGGCGGGATCGAGCGGGCGGGCGCGGCTCAGCGAGCGGGGTGGGACCGGCGTGCGCGGTATGCCGCGACGTTGCGGCGGTTGCCGCACCCCCCGTCGCAGTACCGCTTGGAGCGGTTCTTCGACAGGTCCACCACGACGTCCTCGCAGTCGTCGGCGGCGCAGACCCGCAGCCGGCTGAGCTCGTCGGCCCGGATCACGTCGACCAGGGCCATCGCCGCCTCGACCGCCATGCGGGTGGCCAGCGGGGCCTCGGGCGGCGTCGCGTGCAGGTGCCAGGTCCACTCGCCGTGGCGGACCAGCTGGGGGAGTGCCCCGGCCTGTGCGAGGAGCGCGTTCACCTCGTGCACGGCAGTGTCGACATCGGCGGTCCAGAACGCGCGCAGGCGGGGCCGCAGGGCGCGGACGGCGCGCAGCTCCGCCTCGTCGTGCTCACGCGAGCCCGTCCACTCCCACTCGGCGACGAACCGGTCGAGCTGGTCGACGGTCGTGAGGTCGTCGGAGTCGGTGGGCAGGGTGGCGTCGGTGTTGACCAGGGCGGCCGCACCGCGCAGCGCCATTTCCGTGTCATGGGCAAAAAGCATCTTGACTCCTGACCTCCCCGTTCGCTAGCGTCATGAGTATAAACCGTTTTGCTCATGACAGGTGGAGGCTGCGATGACGGGGCGACCGACCGGCCACCGGCGACCGACCGGCCTCGGCTTGTGGCTGGCCCTGGCGTCCGCGGCGACGTTCGGCAGCAGCGGCCCCTTTGCCAAGTCCCTCCTGCTCGAGGGCTGGAGCTCGGGGGCGATCGTCCTGCTCCGCATCACCGGTGCCACGCTGGTGCTGGCCATTCCGACCTTCCTCTCGCTGCGTGGCCGCTGGCACCTCGCTCGAGCAGCGGCGCCGACCATCCTCGCCTACGGCGCCGTGGCGGTGGCGGGATGCCAGGTCGCGTACTTCCACGCCGTCCAGCACCTTGATGTGGGCGTGGCGCTGCTGCTGGAGTACCTCGGCGTCGTGCTGGTCGTGCTCTGGGTGTGGATCCGCACCCGTCGTGCCCCGAGCGGGTTGACCGGCCTCGGTGTCCTGCTCGCTGTGGTGGGGCTCGTGCTCGTGCTCGACCTCGCCGGGAAGACCCGTCCCGACCTCGTCGGCGTCGGCTGGGGCTTGGTGGCTGCGGCGGGGCTGGCCACGTTCTTCGTCCTGGCGGCCGAGGAGAGCAGCCTGCCGCCGGTGGCGCTCGCCGGCCTCGGCATGGGGGCGGGCGCGGTGCTGCTCGGCCTCCTCGGCGCCGTGGGTGTCGTCCCGCTGGCCTTCGCCTCCGGTGACGTCGCCCTCATGGGCCACCTGGCGCCCTGGTGGGCCGCGGTCGGTGAGCTGGCCCTCGTGGCGGCGGCGGCGGCATACCTGCTCGGGGTGAGTGCCGCGCGCCTGCTCGGGTCGACGGTCGCCTCGTTCGTCGGGCTGACGGAGGTCCTGTTCGCGGTGCTGTTCGCCTGGGTGATCCTCGGCGAGCTGCCCGGTGTGATGCAGCTGGGTGGGGGCGTCTGCATCGTCGCAGGGGTCGCGGCGGTCCGAGTCGGCGAGCTGCGTCGCCAGCGCCTGGCGGGCGTCACGACAAGCACGGAGGACACGGATTTCCCTCTGCCCGCAGGCGTCGCCTAGACTCTCGGGGTTGCCTCGGCGAGGGACACTGCACGGCCATCCTGCACCACGGCCCGGCACGTCCGTGATTCGACGCGGTGTGGTCTCCGTGCTGCGCCCCGCGTCGAGGCCCACCGCATCCTCGAGTCCCCCACCGCACAGGAGATTTCCGTGTCTGACAACAAGCTCGTCGCTGAGACGCGCACCCAGTTCGGCAAGGGCGCTGCCCGCAAGATCCGCCGCGACCACAAGATCCCGGCCGTCATGTACGGCCACGGCGCCGATCCGGTGCACATCACCCTGCCCGGCCACGACACGATGATGGCCCTCAAGGTCGCCAACGCCCTGCTCACCATCGTCATCGACGGCGAGGAGCAGCTCGCGCTCGCCAAGGACGTCCAGCGCGACGCCATCAAGCCCGTCATCGAGCACGTCGACCTCGTCGTCGTCCGCAAGGGCGAGAAGGTCACCGTCGACGTCCCGGTCCACATCGAGGGCGAGGCCGCTCCGGAGACCGTCGTCACGCTCGACGCGCAGACCGTGCAGCTCGAGGTCGAGGCGACGCACATCCCCGAGAACATCGTCGTGTCCGTCGAGGGCCTCCAGGCCGGTACGCAGATCAAGGCGTCCGAGCTCGACCTGCCGCGCGGCTCGACGCTGGTCGTCGACGAGGACACCCTGGTCGTGAACATCACCGCCCAGATCTCCCAGGAGGCGCTGGACGCCGAGCTGGCCGAGGCCGAGGAAGAGGCTGGCATCGAGCACGACGAGGCCGGCGAGCCCGCGGCCGAGGGTGCCGAGGCTCCTGCCGCCGAGGATGCCGAGGGCGAGGCCACGGCCGAGCAGGCCTGACCGCTGTCGTATGCCGGAAGGCCAGGTCCGCTGCGGACCTGGCCTTCCGCAGGTCACCGTCCGGTCGTGCGGCATACTTGCCGCCCGTGAACGCTGAAGGCCAGGGCACCTGGCTCGTCGTCGGGCTGGGCAACCCCGGGCCGCGCTATGCCGGTAACCGCCACAACGTCGGCGCCATGGTCGTCGACGAGCTGGTTTCGCGCTCCGGGGTGAAGCTGACCACCCACAAGGCCCGCGCCGTCGCCGCGACCGTGCGCATCGGGACGTTGCCCGGGGGTGCGCCGGGGCCGGCGGCCATCGTGGCCGTCCCCTCGTCGTACATGAACGAGTCCGGCGGGCCGGTGAAGGCCCTGATGACCTTCTACTCCACCGAGCCGGACCGGCTGGTCGTGGTCCACGACGAGCTCGACATCCCGGCCGGTGAGGTGCGCCTGAAGCGCGGGGGCGGGGAGGGGGGTCACAACGGGCTGCGCTCCATCAGCTCGTCCCTGGGGACCAAGGACTACCTGCGGGTCCGGGTCGGCATCGGTCGACCGCCTGGACGCATGGATGCCGCCGACTTCGTCCTGCGCGACTTCTCGCCCACCGAGCGCAAGGAGCTGCCGTTCCTCGTGCACGATGCGGCCGACGCGGTCGAGCTGGTGGTCACCGAGGGCCTCTCGGTGGCGCAGCAGAAGTTCCACAGTCCGGCCTGAGGTCGCCCGAACCGCTGCGCGGCGCGCTGGCCGCGTCCTACCGTGGACGACGTGGCGAGCGGACTGGTCCTGATCGCGGCGAGCGGCCTCGCACTGGAGGTGGCCGAAGCCGCGCTGGCGGCTGGCGTTGAGGTCGCCGGGTGCGTCGATGACGACGCCACGCTGTGGGGGACGGCGGCGGGCGGCTGGCTGCCCGTCCTGGGCGGCCTCGAGCAGGTCGTCTCGCGAGCCGAGGCACCTCTGGTGCTGTGCGCAGGCAAGGGCGGCGTGCGTGAACAGCTCGCCGCGCGCCTCGAGGCGGCGGGCGTGGGTGCGACGAGGTTTGCTCGCATCGTGCACCCCTCCGTGAGCATCCCGGCTTCGTGCTCGGTCGGCCCGGGCTCCGTCCTGCTCGCGGGGGTCGTGCTCACCGCCTCCGTCAGCGTCGGCCGGCACGTCGTGGCGATGCCGCGGGTCGTCCTGACCCACGACGACGTCGTGGAGGACTTCGCCACGCTCTGCGCCGGCGTCACCCTCGGTGGCTCGGTCCGGGTCGGCCGGGGTGCCTACCTCGGGATGGCGAGCTCGGTGCGCGAACGGGTCACGGTGGGTGCGGGGGCCGTGCTCGGGATGGGCGCGGTGGTCACCCGGGACGTGCCCGCGGGGCAGACCTGGGTCGGCGTGCCGGCGCGTCCCCGGTGATGCCGCAGTGGCTCCTGAAGGGGTCCGATGACGCAAAGATGGTCAGTGACTAGTCACTGACCATCTTTGCGTCGACAGGGATGGGGCTCGCTCCTGGGGCAGGTGCGGGGCCGTCGTTCGCGTGCCGGACGCAAACACACGAGATCGAACCCGACCGCGCGGTCGAGGTCATCCACTCTCGTTCTCCTGGATGACTCCGCTACGGCTGGCGACGTAGGACGACCTCGGTAGCAGCGGCTCAGTTGACTGGCGTATCGGCCGAATTCCGTTGTGGCATAGGCCCATTCGACGGCGGGTTCCTCCACCAAATGGTCTATGGGCGCCGTCGGGGCCGGGGCTAGCGTGCTCGCAGAACCACTCGGGGGAGAGGCACGTATGACTGAGTCTGCAGGGCGGGGGCGGCGAGAGGCGCTCGTGTCGAGTCAGGTATCCGACCTGTCGGGGTGGTCGGTGGCCGCTTGGGCCCGACGACCCAGTGGTGGTGCCCCGCGGGTCGTGTCGCGCAGTGCCGGCGACGCTGCAGTGCCGCAGCGGGCCGTCCGGCGGAGCACGTGGGACGTCCACTACCGTCGCCGGGCCTTCTTCGGCGACCTGGTCGTCGCCACCATCGCCGGGGTGGTCGCCTCCTTCTCCGTTGCTCTGGACAACCCGGTCGGCTTGCGGGTCGCCCTCCTCGTCGTCGTCCCGGTCGCCTGGGTCGCGACGCTGGCGCTGGTCCACGGGTACGAGCGCCGCTACCTGGGGTCGGGCCCCGAGGAGTACCGGGCCGTGGTGCGCTCGAGCGTGATCCTCGTCGGGGTCGCCGCACTGGTCTCCTACGCGTTGCGCTGGGATGCCCCGCGGGACGTGGTCGTCGTGGTGACGAGCCTGCTGGCCGCGCTGGGGCTGTGTGTGCGCCACGGGCTGCGTCGTGACCTCTACCGGCGGCGCGCGGAGGGTCTCGAGACGCAGGCCACTGTCATCATCGGGAACGCCCGGTCTGTCGTGCCGATGATCCGCGAGATCCGGCGGGCGCCCGACCAGGGACTGCGGGTGGTGGCCGCTTGCGTCTCGGGTCTGGACCTGTCGGGAGACGGGCCCTCCGAGGTGGAGGGCGTGCCCGTCTTCGGCTACCCCGATGAGGCGATGTCGGCCGTGGACCTGTTCGACGCCGAGGTGGTGGCCGTCTCGAGCGACCCTGACCTGCACGGCCCCGAGCTGCGCCGCCTCGCCTGGTCCCTCGAGGAACGCGAGGTCGACCTCGTCGTGTCTCCGGGTCTCCTCGGGGTCGCCGGTCCTCGGCTGTCCATCCGTCCGACCGCGGGTATGCCGCTGCTGCACGTCGAGCGGCCCGTGATGTCCGGGGGGCGGCGAGTGGTCAAGGCCGTGGTGGACCGCGTACTGACGGTCACGCTGGCGCTGCTCGCGCTGCCGGTGCTGCTCGTCGTCGCGGTGGCGATCCGCCTCGACACACCGGGCCCTGTGTTCTTCCGGCAGAAGCGGGTCGGCGCCCAGGGCCGTGAGTTCGCCATGGTCAAGTTCCGCACCATGTGCGTCGACGCCGAGTCCAGGCTGGCCGCGCTGCAGGCGGACGCCGGCAACGACGTCCTGTTCAAGATGAAGTCCGATCCACGGGTGACCCGAGTGGGCCGGGTGCTGCGCAGGTTCTCGATCGACGAGCTGCCCCAGCTGATCAACGTCGCTCGCGGCGAGATGTCCCTCGTCGGACCCAGGCCACCGCTCATGCGCGAGGTCGACGCCTACGAACCCGACGCCGTGCGCCGACTGCGGGTGAAGCCTGGCCTGACGGGGCTGTGGCAGGTCAGTGGTCGCAGCGACCTGTCGTGGGACGAGTCGCTGCGGCTCGACCTCTGGTACGTGGACAACTGGTGCCTTGTGCTCGACCTCCAGATCCTCTTCCGCACAGCGAAAGCCGTGTTCCGCGGGGCAGGAGCGTATTGATGGGCAGCCCAGGGGCCTAGTGATGAGCGGTGCAGGGGCGTCCGCGATCACGAGGTCGCAGACGGAGCTGGCGCGGACCGGTCCCCACGGGAGCCGCGCCGGCTCTCCGCCGCGCCACGCGGCATACCTGCCTGCACTGTCCTGCAAGGGATTTGCCGCCGTTGCAGTACGTACGCACTACCGCATTAGGACGAGGCGCCTGATCCACCGTCCGGCCAGTGTTTCCGCAGGGGCCGCAGAGCGGTCCGCGAAAGGGGTTGTGGCATGACGCTTCGTGTCGGAGTGGTGGGGGCCGGCTACTGGGGTCCCAACCTCGTGCGGAGCTTCCGCGCCAGCGAGGACTGGGACCTAGTGGCCGTGTGCGACCTGGATCAGGACCGGGCCCGGCGGGTCATCGGGGACCGCAGCACCGTCGAGGTCGAGACGTCCCTGGACGTGCTCCTCGCACGCACCGACATCGACGCCGTGGCCGTGGCGACCCCGGCTGCCAGCCACTGCTCCATCGCCCTGGCAGCGCTCGCGTCCGGCAAGCACGTCCTCGTGGAGAAGCCGCTCGCATCGACGCGTGCCGACGCCGAGCGGATGGTGGCGACCGCCGAGGAGCTGGGCCTGGTCCTCATGTGCGACCACACGTACTGCTACACGCCCGCGGTCCAGCACCTGCGCGCGCTCGCGCACAGCGGCGAGCTCGGCGACATCCTGTTCGTCGACTCGGTGCGCATCAACCTCGGTCTGGTCCGGGCGGACGTCGACGTCTTCTGGGACCTCGCTCCCCACGACCTGTCGATCCTCGACTTCATCCTCCCGCAGGGGCTCTCGCCGCTCGAGGTGTCGGCACACGGTGCCGACCCGATCGGCGCAGGTCGCTCGTGCCTCGGGTACCTGACGATGCCCCTGCCGGGCCACGGGATGGCAAGCGTCCACGTGAACTGGCTGAGCCCGACGAAGATCCGCCACACGGTCATCGGTGGCAGCCGCAAGACCGTCGTCTGGGACGACCTGAACCCCCAGCAGCGGCTCTCGGTGTACGACCGCGGCGTCGACCTCGACCTCACCGCCGAGACCGCCGACGCGGCGGAGCGGCGCGCCGTCAACGTGAACTACCGGCTCGGCGACATGCACGCGCCGGCGCTGCCGGAGCGAGAGGCCTTGGGCGCCATGGTGGCCGAGTTCGCGGGTGCCATCACCGAGGGCCGGACCCCGCTGACGGACGGAAATGCGGGGCTGCGGGTCCTCGCCGTGCTCGAGGCCGCGTCCGAGAGCCAGCGCCGCGCGGGAGCGATGGCCCCGGTGGGTATGCCGATGGGCCGGGTTCTGGCTGCGACGTCGGCCGGCGTCGGTTGGGGAGGCGCGTGGTGACCGCCCTGCAGGGCGCAAGGGTGCTGGTCACCGGTGGCGCGGGAACGATCGGCTCGACCATCGTCGACGAGCTGCTCCGGGCTGGGGTCGCGCACGTCGACGTCCTCGACAACCTCGTCCGAGGACGGGTCGAGAACCTCGGCTGGGCGCTGGCGTCGGGGCGCGTCAGCCTCGTCAAGGGCGACCTGCGCGACCGCGACCTCGTCCACGACGTGACGTGCGGGAAGGACCTTGTCTTCCACCAGGCCGCGATCCGGATCACGCAGTGTGCCGAGCAGCCGCGGTTGGCCCTCGAGGTGCTCGTCGACGGCACGTTCACGGTACTGGAGGCGGCGAGCGAGCACCGTGTCGACAAGCTGGTCTTCGCGTCGTCGGCCTCGGTCTACGGCCTGGCCGAGGAGTTCCCGACGGGCGAGCGGCACCACCACCACAACAACGACACCTTCTACGGCGCCGCCAAGTCCTTCAACGAGGGGATGGCGCGCAGCTTCCGGGCGATGACCGGACTGGACTACGTGGGCCTGCGGTACTTCAACGTCTACGGGCCGCGCATGGACGTGCACGGCCTCTACACCGAGGTCCTGGTGCGCTGGATGGAGCGGGTCGCCGACGGTGAGCCGCCGCTCATCTTCGGCGACGGGCTGCAGACGATGGACTTCGTCTTCACCCGGGACATCGCCCGCGCCAACCTGCTCGCGGCCACGAGCGGGGTCCGCGAAGGGATCTACAACATCGCCAGCGGCACCGAGACCAGCCTGCTCGGCCTGGCTGAGGCACTGCTGCGGGCGATGGACTCCGACCTGTCGGTCGAGCACGGTCCCGATCGGGCCGTCAACGGCGTCACCCGTCGACTCGCGGACACCCGAGCTGCTTTCGCCGACCTGGGCTTCTGCGCGGAAGTCGGCCTCGAGCAAGGACTTCGTGAGCTGGTCACGTGGTGGCAGCCGCAACGAGAAGCCGTCGCCGCCGGCAGGGGAGAACGCGTGTCATGAGTGGACCTCGCTTCAAGCGCTTCCGGGTCGGCCGTGCTCTCGCGGCGACCTTGGCGGCTGCCGCCCTGGCGTTCGCGCCGCTGCAGGTCCTCCTCGCCGACACGGCGGCTGCCGCGGGGCCATGCGGGCCCCCGGTGGTCAACGTGATCGCGTGCGAGAACACCCTGCAGGGCGATCCCGCCAGCGACTGGCAGATCACCGGTTCGGGATCGACGACGATCCAGGGCTTCGCGACGTCGATGAGCGTGAACCCGGGCGACACGGTCCAGTTCAAGATCAAGACGCCCTCGACGGGCTACCACTTCGACATCCTGCGGCTCGGGTACTACCAGGGCAACGGCGCCCGGAAGGTGGCGTCTGGCCTGCACCCCACCGCGGTGCTGCCCCAGACCCAGCCCAACTGCCTCAACGACACCAACCCCACCGGGCTGATCGACTGTGGCAACTGGGGCGTCTCCGCCTCCTGGACCGTGCCGACGACGGCGGTGTCCGGGGTCTACATCGCCCACCTCGTCCGTGATGACACCGCCGGTGCCAGCCAGATCGTGTTCATCGTTCGCAACGACGCGAGCCACTCGGACGTGCTGTTCCAGACCGACGACGAGACGTGGCAGGCCTACAACACCTACGGCGGCAACAGCCTCTACTCCTGCACGATCAACTGCCCGGCGGGGGAGTCCGCAGGCCTACAAGGGTGCGGCGAAGGTCTCGTACAACCGACCGTTCCACAGCGCCGACGACGACTCGGGCCGCAGCTGGTTGATGTATGCCGAGTACCCGATGATCCGGTTCATGGAGGCGAACGGCTACGACGTCTCCTACACGACGGGCATGGATGTCGGCACGGCATCCGGCGGAGCCCTGCTGACCAACCACAAGATGTTCATGACCGCCGGCCACGACGAGTACTGGTCGGGCCCGCAACGCACCAACGTCGAGGCAGCGCGAGACGCCGGGGTGAACCTCGCCTTCTTCACGGGTAACGAGGTGTTCTGGAAGACGCGCACCGAGCCGAGCATCGACAGCTCGGCCACTGCCAACCGCACCCTGGTCTGCTACAAGGAGACGCACTACGACGGCGTGGTCGACCCCAAGGACCCGCCGACCTGGACCGGCACCTTCCAGGACCCGCGGTTCAGCCCGCCCGGTGATGGCGGCCGGCCACAGAACGCTCTCACGGGGCAGCTGTTCGTCGTCAACTCCGGCACCACAGACATCAAGGTGCCTGCGCAGTACTCGAAGCTGCGGTTCTGGCGCAACACGGCCGTGGCCAACCTGTCCGGGTCACAGTCGGTCACGTTGGGCCCGGGCGTCGGGACGCTCGGGTACGAGTGGGACACCGAGCCCGACAACGGGTCGCGCCCGGCTGGGCTGTTCGACCTGTCGTCCACCACCTCGACCTCCGCAGAGGTGTTCACCGACTACGGCAGCAACACCAAGACCGGAGGGACGGCCACC
Source organism: Nostocoides sp. HKS02 (assembly GCF_009707485.1). Taxonomy (NCBI): domain Bacteria; kingdom Bacillati; phylum Actinomycetota; class Actinomycetes; order Micrococcales; family Intrasporangiaceae; genus Nostocoides; species Nostocoides sp. HKS02. Next base: position 3,306,750 of record NZ_CP046121.1, read on the forward strand.
CACCACCTGTCGCTCTATCGCGCGCCGAGCGGGGCGTTGGTGTTCGGCGCCGGGACTGTCCAGTGGTCCTGGGGGCTCGACAGTGCCGGGGGTACGCCGGACCCGACCATGCAACAGGCCACCGTGAACCTGTTCGCGGACATGGCTGCCCAGCCGTATGCGCCGATCGCCGGGGTCACCCGGGCCACGGCCACGACCGATACGAGCGGGCCGACCTCGACAATCACCTCGCCGGCTGCTGGGGCGAACCTCGGTGACGGCACGAGGATCACCATCAGCGGCACGGCCGCAGACACCGGCGGCGGCGTCGTGGCCGGGGTCGAGGTGTCCACCGACGGCGGGACCAGCTGGCATCCCGCCACCGGCACCACGAGCTGGACCTACAGCTGGGTGGCGCACGGCAACCCGACGACCACGATCAAGACGCGCGCGGTGGACGACTCGGGCAACCTCGAGACTCCTGGCGGCGGCGTGGTGGTCAACGTGGGCTGCACCTGCTCGATCTGGGGGACGGGGACCACGCCGACCAAGACCGACTCCGGCACAGCCACTGCGGTCGAGGTCGGCGTCAAGTTCAAGTCCGATGTCTCGGGCAAGGTCACCGGGATCCGGTTCTACAAGGCGAGCACGAACACCGGCACCCACGTCGGGAACCTGTGGACGGCTACGGGCACGAAGCTGGCTTCCGTGACGTTCACGGGCGAGTCCTCGTCAGGGTGGCAGCAGGCCACGTTCGGGACCCCGGTGGCGATCAACGCCGGCACGACGTACGTCGCCTCCTACTTCGCCCCGGTCGGGCACACGGCCCAGGACGACTCGTACTTCTATCCCAACCCGTCCCCGACGCCGGACACCTACAGCACCGTCGACAGCCCTCCGCTGCACGCGCTCCGCAACGCGGGCGGCACGGTGAACGGCGTCTTCCAGAACAGCAGCACCAGCACGTTCCCCGCAGGGAGCACGACCGCACGCAACTACTGGGTCGACGTCATGTTCACGCTGAACACCGGCCCGGCGACGGTCCCCGGGGCGGCGACCGGGGTCACCGCGACTCCGGGTCACTCGTCTGCGGTCGTCACCTGGACTGCCCCCTCGGACGGCGGCAGTGTCATCACGGGCTACACGGTCACGCCGTACCTCGGCGGGGTCGCCCAGACTCCGACGACAGTCACGGGGAGCCCGCCGGCGAGCTCGGCGACGGTGGCCGGACTGACCAACGGCACGGCATACACCTTCACGGTGTCCACGACCAACGCGGTCGGAACGGGCGCCGCCTCACCGGCGTCGAATGCGGTGACGCCCTCGTCGACAAGCTGCAGTGCCTGCTCGATCTGGCCGGCCTCGGCGACGCCGGCGACCCCTGACGAGGCCGACACCCAGTCGATCGAGGTGGGAGTGAAGTTCAAGTCGGACCTCAACGGACTGATCACGGGGATGAGGTTCTACAAGAGCGTCGCCAACACGGGAACGCACATCGGCAACCTCTGGGCGGCCGACGGGACCAAGCTCGCGACTGGGACGTTCAGCAACGAGACCGCGTCGGGCTGGCAGAAGCTGACCTTCGCGACCCCGGCTGCGGTCACGGCCGGCGCCGTGTACGTCGTGTCCTACTTCGCGCCGGCCGGTCACTATGCCGGGGACAGCGGCTACTTCGCGTCCGCCGGCGTGGACAACCCGCCGCTGCACGCCCTGCAGAACGGGATCAGCGGTGGCAACGCCGTCTACACCTACAGCGGCACCAGCGTCTTCCCGGTCAACACCTACAACTCCGAGAACTACTGGGTCGACGTCGCCTTCGCCACGGCCCCGGCGACCACACCGGACGTGCCGACAGGCGTCATCGGGTCCCCCGGGGACCGGTCGGCCACGATCGACTGGACCGCGCCGGCTGATGGCGGCAGCCCGCTGACCAGCTACACGGTGACGCCGTATGTCGGGACCACCGCCCAGCCGTCGACCACGGTGAGCGGCAGTCCGCCGCCGAGCATCGGCACGGTGACAGGTCTCACGAACGGCACGACGTACACCTTCACGGTCACCGCGAACAACGCCGTCGGCAGCAGCCCCGCCTCGGCCGCGACCACAGTGACTCCGGCAGTGCCGACTGCTCCGGCGGCGCCGGCCAGCGTCACCGCGAGTGCTGCGAGCGGGTCTGCCCTGGTCAGCTGGAGCGCACCGTCCAGCGGCGGTAGCACGATCGCGACGTACACGGTGACGCCGTACATCGGGTCGATCGCGCAGGCCCCCAGGACCCTGAGCGGCAGCCCGCCCGCGACGAGCATGACCGTGACCGGCCTGACCAACGGCACGGCGTACACGTTCACCGTGTCGGCCACCAACTCGGTCGGCACCGGGCCGGCGTCCGCGGCCTCCAACCCTGTCGTGCCGGCCACGACCAGCTGTGCCGTGACCTGCACGATCTGGTCGGCGACCGCGACGCCAGCCTCTCCCGACGAGGGAGACACCCAGTCGACCGAGCTGGGCGTGAAGTTCAAGGCTGACGTCAACGGGTCGATCACCGGCATGCGCTTCTACAAGAGCGTTGCCAACACCGGCACGCACGTCGGCAACCTGTGGACGTCGACGGGGACCAAGCTGGCGACCGGGACCTTTAGCGGCGAGACGGCCACAGGGTGGCAGACGCTCACGTTCGCGAGCCCGGTCGCGGTCACCGCAGGCACCATCTACGTCGCGTCCTACTTCGCGCCGGTCGGGCACTATGCCGGTGACGGTGGCTACTTCGCGACCTCCGGGGTGGACAACGGGCCGTTGCACGCCCTCAAGGACGGCGTCAGCGGTGGCAACGGCGTCTACCGGTACGGCAGCACCAGTGGCTTCCCGACGAGCACCTTCAACTCCGAGAACTACTGGGTCGACATCGCGTTCGTCAACGGTCCGACCGCCCCGGCCGCTCCGAGCAACGTCTCGGCGACCGCGGGCAGCGGCTCCGCCGCGGTGAGCTGGACCGCGCCCTTCAACGGTGGGAGCGCGATCACGAGCTACACCGTCACCCCGCATGCCGGGTCGACGGCTCTGTCGCCGACGACGGTCAGTGGTAGCCCGCCGGCGACCAGCGCAGCGGTGACCGGGCTGACCAACGGCACGGCCTACACCTTCACGGTGTCGGCGACCAACGCCGTCGGCGCCGGGCCCGACTCGCCGGCCTCCACCGCCGTCACCCCGTTCTCCGTGTCGCCGCCTGGTGCCCCCACGGCCGTCACGGCCACGGCCGCGAACGCGTCCGCGGTGGTGAGCTGGACCGCGCCCGGCAACGGCGGCAACGGGATCACGAGCTACACCGTCACGCCCTACGTCGGGACCACGGCACAGGCCCCGACCACGATCTCCGGCAGCCCGCCCGCGACCACGGCGACGGTCACCGGGCTGACGAACGGCACGGCCTACACGTTCACGGTGTCGGCGACCAACTCCGTCGGCACGGGGTCGGACTCTGCCCCGTCGGCCGCGGTGACGCCGACCACCACCCCGGGTGCGCCCACCACGGTGACGGCGACGGCCGGCGCCGGCTCGGCGGTCGTCAGCTGGACCGCGCCCTCGACCGGGGGTAGCCCGATCAGCAGCTACACGGTGACCCCCTACATCGGCGCGACGGCCCAGACCCCGTCGATCGTCAGCGGCAGCCCGCCGGCGACGAGTGTGACGCTCACCGGGCTGACCAACGGCACGGCCTACACGTTCACGGTGTCGGCGACCAACGCCGTCGGCACGGGGCCGGACTCTGCCCCCTCGGCGGCGGTCACCCCGGTCGGCAAGCCCGCCGCACCGACTGCGGTCACGGCCACTGCCGGCGATGCGTCAGCGACCGTGAGCTGGACTGCGCCCGCCAACGGTGGCAGCCCGATCACGAGCTACACGATCACGCCCTACATCGGATCCAGCGCGCAGGCGTCGACGACCATCAGCGGAAACCCGCCCGCAACGAGCGTCGCGGTGAGCGGTCTGGCCAACGGCACGTCGTACACGTTCACCGTGTCGGCGACCAACACGGCCGGCACCGGGCCGGAGTCCGTGGCGTCGAACCAGGTGACCCCGGTGGCGGTGGCCGCGCCGGCCGCCCCGACCGGAGTGAGCGCGACAGCGGGCAGTGGGTCTGCGGTGGTGAGCTGGACTGCGCCGTCCGACGGTGGCAGTGGTATCACGCTCTACACGGTGACCCCGTACGTCGGGTCCGTCGCGCAGGCACCAGCCACCGTGAACGGCAGCCCGCCGGCGACCAGCGTCGCGGTGACCGGCCTCACGAACGGCACGGCATACACCTTCACGGTGTCGGCCACGAACGCGATCGGCACCAGCCCGGAGTCCGCGGCGTCCAACCAGGTCACGCCCGCCACGGTTTCCGCCCCTGGCGCGCCGACGGCCGTGACCGCCACGGCGGGGAACGTCTCGGCGGTCGTGAGCTGGACTGCGCCCGCTGACGGTGGCAGCCCGATCACCGGCTACACGATCACGCCCTACATCGGCTCCAGCGCGCAGGCGTCCACGACCATCAGCGGAAGCCCGCCGGCGACGAGTGCGGCGGTGACCGGCCTGACCAACGGCACGACCTACACGTTCACGGTGTCGGCGACCAACGCGATCGGCACGGGGCCGAGCTCGGCCGCGTCACCCCCGGTCACGCCGGCGACCGTCCCGTCAGCTCCCACCGGTGTGGCTGCGACCGCCGGCAACGCGTCGGCCACCGTGAGCTGGACCGCGCCCTCCAGCGGGGGCAGCCCGATCACCAGCTACGTCGTCACGCCCTACATCGGCGGGACCGCCCAGGCGGGGACGATCATCAGTGGCAGCCCGCCCGCGACAGCCGCCACGATCTCCGGGCTGACCAACGGCACCGCCTACACCTTCACGGTGTCGGCGACCAACGCAGTGGGCACGGGACTGCCCTCGGCACAGTCCGCCTCGGTCACCCCGGCGACGCGACCGGCTAGCCCCACCGCGGTGACGGCCACGGCCGGGAGCGGGTCCGCGGTGGTGAGCTGGACCGCGCCGTCCTCGGGTGGCAGCCCGATCACGCTCTACACGGTGACGCCGTACATTGGCAACACCGCGCAGGCACCCGTCACGGTGAGCGGCAGCCCGCCGGCGACCAGCGTCGCGGTGACCGGCCTGACCAACGGCACGGCCTACACCTTCACGGTGTCGGCGACCAACAGCGTGGGTACCGGGCCCGAGTCGGCGGCATCCAATGCCGTCACGCCCGCCACGGTCTCTGCCCCTGGCGCGCCCACCGGCGTGACCGCCACGGCCGGCAACGCGTCGGCGACGGTGACCTGGACCGCGCCCTCGAACGGTGGCAGCCCGATCACCGGTTACACGGTGACGCCGTATGCCGGGTCCACGGCCTTGGCGTCGACGACCGTGAGCGGCAGCCCACCTGCGACCACCGCGAACGTGACGGGGTTGACCAACGGCACGGCCTACACGTTCACGGTGGCGGCGACCAACGCGGTCGGGACGGGCAGTGACTCCGTCGCGTCGGCCGCGGTGACGCCGGCGACGACCCCGGCCGCACCGGGCAGTGTCTCGGCGACCGCAGGACCTTCGTCCGCGGCAGTGACCTGGACGGCGCCCACCGATGGTGGCAGCGCCATCACCAGCTACACCGTCACGCCGTTCATCGGTGCGACGGCGCAGCCGCCGACCACGGTCTCGGGCAGCCCGCCCGCCACCACGGCGACAGTCACTGGACTGACCAACGGCACGGCCTACACGTTCAAGGTGTCGGCGACCAACGCCATCGGGGCCGGTCCCGCCTCGGCGGCGAGCGCCGCGGTGACGCCCAGCTCGGGCAGCTGCGCAGCCTGCACGATCTGGGCGCCCACGGCCACGCCCACAACGCCCGACCAGCCGGACTCGTCAGCGGTCGAGCTCGGGGTGAAGTTCAGGGCCGACGTGGACGGCTCGATCACCGGGATCCGGTTCTACAAGGGCAGCGGCAACAGCGGCACTCACATCGGGACCCTGTGGGCGTCCGACGGGACGAAGCTGGCGTCGGCGACCTTCAGCGGGGAGACGGCGACCGGCTGGCAGCAGGTCACCTTCGCGACGCCGGTCGCGATCACCGCGGACACGGTCTACGTCGCGTCGTACTTCGCCCCGGTCGGGCACTACGCCGGAGACGGCGCGTACTTCGCCAGCGCGGGGGTCGACAACGGGACCCTCCATGCCCTCCAGGACGGCGTGAGTGGTGGCGACGGCGTCTACAAGTACGGCAGCACGAGCGCGTTCCCGACTGACAGCTTCAACGCCACGAACTACTGGGTCGACGTTGTCTTCGCCTCTGGTCAGGCGAGCGCTCCAGGCGCGCCCAGTGGCGTCAGCGCGACCGCCGGAAACACGTCGGCGACGGTGACCTGGACGGCGCCGAGCAACGGCGGCAGCGTGATCACGAGCTACACCGTCACGCCGTATGCCGGGTCCACGTCCTTGGCGTCGACCACCGTGAGCGGCAACCCGCCTGCGACCACCGCGAACGTCACCGGGTTGACCAACGGCACGGCCTACACGTTCACGGTGTCGGCGACCAACGCGGTCGGGACGGGCGCCGACTCGGCTGCCTCGAACGTCGTCACGCCGTCTGCGCCGACGGCGCCAGCTGCTCCGACGAACGTCACTGCGACGGCTGGCAACGCCTCGGCGGTGGTCGGCTGGACCGCTCCGTCCAACGGTGGCAGCACCATCACGAGCTACACGGTCACCCCGTTCATCGGCGCCACCGCGCAGCCGGCGACGACTGTGAGCGGCAGCCCACCAGCCACGAGCGTCACGGTCACCGGACTGACCAACGGCACGGCCTACACGTTCAAGGTCTCGGCGACCAACGCCATCGGCACCGGTCCTGCCTCGGCGGCCTCCGCACCGGTGACCCCGGTGTCCAGCGGGTGTACCGCCTGCACGATCTGGGCGCCGACGGTGACCCCGACGACCGCGAGCCACGCGGACAGCTCGGCCGTCGAGCTGGGCGTGAAGTTCAAGGTGGACATGAACGGGTCGATCACCGGGATCCGGTTCTACAAGGGCTCAGGCAACACCGGCACCCACCTCGGGACCCTGTGGAGCGCCTCGGGGACCAAGCTGGCCTCGGCGACCTTCACCGGTGAGACCGCGACCGGGTGGCAACAGGTGACGTTCACCAGCCCGGTGGCGGTCACGGCGGGCACGGTCTACGTCGCGTCGTACTTCGCCCCGGTCGGGCACTATGCCGGTGACGGTTCGTACTTCGCCACCTCCGGCGTCGACAACGGCCCGCTGCACGCGCTGCAGGACGGCGTCAGTGGTGGCGACGGCGTCTACCGGTATGGCAGCACCAGCGCGTTCCCCACCAACAGCTTCAACTCCACGAACTACTGGGTCGACGTCGTCTTCGCCGGGTCTGCGACTGCTCCGGCCGCCCCGACCAGTGTTTCTGCCGCCGCAGGCAACGCGTCGGCAGTCGTGAGCTGGACCGCGCCACCCACTGGCGGAAGCGCGATCACCAGGTACACCGTCACGCCCTTCATCGGGTCGACCGCCCAGAGCGCGACGATCGTGAACGGCAGCCCGCCGGCCACGAGCGTCACGGTCGCCGGACTGACCAACGGCACGGCATACACCTTCACCGTGTCGGCGACCAACGCCATCGGCACCGGGCCGGACTCTGCGGCCTCGAACGCCGTGACACCCGCCCAGGTGAGCTGCACGGCCTGCACGATCTGGGCGCCGACGGTGACCCCGACGACCGCGAGCCACGCGGACAGCTCAGCCGTCGAGCTGGGCGTGAAGTTCAAGGTGGACGTCAACGGGTCGATCACCGGGATCCGGTTCTACAAGGGCTCAGGCAACACCGGCACCCACCTCGGGACCCTGTGGAGCGCCTCGGGGACCAAGCTGGCCTCGGCGACCTTCACCGGTGAGACCGCGACCGGGTGGCAACAGGTGACGTTCACCAGCCCGGTGGCGGTCACGGCGGGCACGGTCTACGTCGCGTCGTACTTCGCCCCGGTCGGGCACTATGCCGGTGACGGTTCGTACTTCGCCACCTCCGGCGTCGACAACGGCCCGCTGCACGCGCTGCAGGACGGCGTCAGTGGTGGCGACGGCGTCTACCGGTACGGCAGCACCAGCGCGTTCCCCACCAACAGCTTCAACTCCACGAACTACTGGGTCGACGTCGTCTTCTCGACCGGATGACCGGACCCGGGGAGCGCAGGTGAGGCCGATCGACGTGCGCTGGCTCCTCGCCCTCGTCGGGGTGGGCGTCCTGCTCGTCGCGGTGACCACCGTGGGCCTGCGGCTGCGATCGGGCTCCACCGCAGACCCACCGCCCACCGCTGGTGCCTCCTCGGCCGGCCCGGTCGGAGGACCGGTGTGCGGGCAGCCCAGCCTGCGCTCGCCCTACGGGTACAGCGGGGCCGCTGGTCCGTACCAGTCGGGCACGCCGGGTCTGCCGACGTTCGGCGCACCCGGGACGGACTTTCCCGGCGCCAGGGCCGGCCAGGTGCTCGCGCCGGAGACTGCCGAGTACCAGAACTGGCAGCTGCGACCCCAGACGGTGTACTTCCTGGCACCAGGCGTGCACTACGGCAGCTTCAGTGCGAACACCGGCGACGTGTTCGTGGGTGGCTATGCCGACGGAGTGGCCAGCGTCCTCGACGGCCAGTACTCCCGAAGGACGGCCATCGACAGCAACATCAGCATAGGCGAGCAGACCGACGTCACGATCCGGTACCTCACCATCCAGAGGTTCACGCCCCCGGTGGACCAGACCGCCGTCAACCAGACCGGCGCTGGTGGATGGAAGCTTGTTGAACAGCACGGTCACCATGAACGTCCCGGGCGGGGGGATGTTCGCTGCCACCGACAACGTCCTCAGGGACAACTGCCTGACGCTGAACGGCCAGTACGGGTTCCAGTCGGCGCAGACGATCCGAGGAGACTCGCTGACGGGTGGTCCGTACAACGTCTGGGTCGAGCACAACGAGATCAGCTACAACGACACCTGTGACCTGTCCGGGCTGATCCAGAACCCGGCGCTCGGTCTGCGCGACCACAACCCGGTCCCGGAGCGGTACCGCAACAGCAACTGCGGCGCCGTCAAGGGAAACGGCAACCAGGGGGGGATTCAAGCTCTGGGCCACCAACGGAGTGATGATCAGGAACAACTGGATCCACCACAACTGGGGCGTGGGTGGCTGGGCCGACACCAACAACGCCAACACCACGTGGACCGGCAACACGATCACCGACAACGAGAACGGCGCCATCTGGGAAGAGACGTCGTACAACTTCTCGATCACCGACAACTACCTCGCGCGGAACAACCTCACCGACGGGCCGGGCAACCCCAGCTTCCCCATGCCTGCCATCTACATCTCGGAGTCGGGCAGTGACACGGCGAACGGTGGTGTGCCCCGGTGCGCGATGGAGTCGTGCGTCCGGTCTCGGATGCCGAGCTACCCACATCGCTCGGTCATCGGGAACAACACCCTGGTGGACAACGGCGGGGGAATCTTCTTGTGGCAGAACTCGAACCGTCGCTGCAACGACGGTTTCGACGGGGCGTGCACGCTCGTGAAGGGCGGCGCCCGCGGGCCGTTCAGCATGGCCAGCTGCGCCGCGAACCTGCCCGGCGCGACCCTCGACGCCGCCACCCACCGGGGCAACCTCGCGGGCCAGCCGCGCGAGAACTACTGGGACGGCTGCATGTGGGAGACCCAGAACGTCAGGATCACCCAGAACCGGATCGACTTCACCCCCGCCCACATCCCCGGTTGCGAGAAGCGGGCCTGGCCCGCGTGCGGCGCCAACGGAGTCTTCAGCCAGTACGGGGGGACCGAACGGCCACGCCCAGGGCTGGGAGGTCCCCACCCAGATCACGTTCTTCCAGCGCAACCACTGGTCCGACAACGTCTACACCGGTCCGTCGACGTTCTACGCCTGGAACCAGGGAAGCCACGCGAACCCCGTGAGCTGGTCGGAGTGGACCGGCCCGGTCGGCAAGGGCGACCAGTGCGCCTCGCCCGCCGAACGGCAGTCGGGGGACTGCGCCGGTCCCTTCGGTCAGGACAGCGGCAGCACCTACCGCCCTGGCCAAAGCGGCGCGACCCCGGCCGGTGGAGGCGCATCATGAGAGGGGCGGCGACGGCCGGATGCCGGATCGAGGCGAGGGGGGTCCGATGGGCTCGGTGAGCGTGGTCATCCCGTGCTACCGGTACGGCCACTTCCTCGAGGACGCCGTGCGAAGCGTGCTGGACGACCAACCAGGCATGGATGTCCGGGTGCTGATCATCGACGACGCCTCCCCGGACGACAGCGCCGAGGTGGCTCGCGGGATCGCCGCGCGCGAGCCCCGTGTCGAGGTCGCGGCCCACGCGGCGAACCGCGGGCACATCGCGACCTACAACGAGGGGTTGCTGGACTGGGCCTCCGGCGACTACTCCGTGCTGATGTCGGCCGACGACCGGCTCACGCCGGGAGCGCTTCGGCGCGCCACCGACCTGCTCGATACCCACCCCGACACCGGGTTCGCCTACGGCAACGTCCTCTGGTTCAGTGACGGCGCGCCGCTACCCAAGGCCCGGACCAGGACCCGGGGGTGGTCGGTGTGGCCCGGTCACCAGTGGCTGGAGCGCCGGTTCCGTCACGCCCAGACCGGGATCATCTCACCCGAGGTCGTCGTGCGGACCTCCCTGCAGCAGCGCGTCGGCGGGTACGACCCACGACTCCCGCATGTCGGGGATCAGGAGATGTGGCTGCGGCTCGCCGCCCACGCCGACGTGGGGTTCGTCCGCGGAGCCGACCAGGCGTACTACCGGCGGCACGGGCAGAACATGTCGACGGCATACACCGAGCTGACCACGCTGGCGCAGTTTCGCCTGGCCCACGAGCTCGTCCTGACCCAGTGCCACGACCAGCTGTCCGAGGCGTCCGCGCTGTCCGACGTCGTGCACCGCAAGCTCGCCTGGAAGGCGCTCCTGAACGCCGCGCGCGCCTACGACCGGGGTCGCACCAGCGAGACTCCGGTCGACGAGCTGGTGGCCTTCGCCGTCGACTGCTGGCCGGAGGCCCGCCGACTCCCGATCTACCGCGCGCTGGCGTTGCGCCGACGGATCGGGCCCCGCGCGATGCCCTACCTCCAGCCGTTCGTCCTGCCTGCGGCGGCCATCCGACGAGCCGGGTCGTGGTGGCTCGACCGGTCGTGGAAATCGGGTGGGCAGTAGGCAGCAGGCGCTACCGGATCGCCGCGGACGCCCCCAGGAAGGCGATCAGCTTCGGGGCCACGACAGCGGCATCGAAGTCGCGACCGAACCGTTCGTGTGCAGCGAGGGCTGCCTTGCGGCGAGCTGGTTCGCTGTCCATCAGGGCGATGAGCGTTTCGGCGGCCCGAGCGGGGTCGTCCAGCGGCCAGAACCTCGCCTCGATCCCGTCGTCGCAGAGCTCGTTGATGCCGCCCGTGTCGCCGGCGACGATGGGTAGGCCCGCGGCCATGGCCTCGATGATCGCCAGCGGCAGCGACTCGGAGTAGGAGGCGTGGACGTACGCCCGGTACCGCGGCAACGAGGTCCGCACGTCGCGCTGGAAACCGCGGAAGCGGACCTGGCCGTCCACGCCCAGCGCGCCGGCCTGCCGGACCAGCTCATCGCGGGATGGCCCCTCGCCGAAGATGTCCAGGCTGAAGAGCCGGCCCTGCCGCTTCGCCTCGGCCACCACCTCCAGCAGGTACCGGTGGTTCTTCGCCGGTTCCAGCCTGCCGGTGGTGACCAGGTCGCCCAGCGGCTCCTGGTCCGCCGTGGGCGGGAGGGGTTCCACGAAGTTGCCAATGACCGCGGCGGGGACATCGGCCGCCTCGGGGAGCCAGCCCACCAGCGCCTCCTGCCCCCATTGCGAGACGTAGACGAGGCCGTCGGTGCGTGGGATCGTCCGGCGTTCGAACTCCCGGACGGCGCGAAACGCGCGCCCACCCCTGGCCAGTTCGCTGCTGTCGGCGTACTCGTCGGCGTTGGAGATGCGGAAGTGGACTGCCAGCACCACCCGTTGGTGCGGGCCGTGACGCGCGCGGAGCGCGGCAGCGGCCGCCAGCGGGTCCTGGGCGTAGACGACACAGTCACCCTGGCTGGCGAGCAGTCGTCGCAGCGCCCTGCGCAGGAACTCTTCGTGCCAGAACCGGTACCACAGGACCCCGGCGGGGCGGCTCCACCAGTCGAGGGCGAGCCGACGGGCCCCGAACACCGGGTACCGCAGCAGGCCACCCCAGTCGAACGGTGTGACCAGGGTGCTCGGGGTGCCGTGCTGGTCGAGGTACTGGCGCAGCTGTCGGACATGGGCGTGGATGCCGGTGTTGCCGTCCGGGCGCAGGGTGGTCGCGACGACCAGCGGCAGCGACGCGGCCTGGTCCGAGCCGGCGGCATCGGGCCCAGGCTGTCCGTGCGTGCGAATGTCGACCCCCTCACCGTGGCGGGTCGTCGACCCGCCAGCAAGCCGCTCGTCAGACCTCGTCCGATGGGGACACTACGCGCCTGCGCGTCGCGGCGGCCGATGCTCTCGCAGGGTGCCGTGCTCCCTCATTTGGCTGAGCCGTCGAGCCCGATCCGCGTGGCATGTTGCGTTGTGGCGGATGGTGATCCGGCGCGCGGTGGCGTAGCCGTGCTTCGTGGTCGCCACGTCCGCGCACACGGTTCAGGGGGCCTGCCGCCGTGACATCTGAAGCTGAGGGGAAGCGCACATGATCCCGGTCATGAAGCCCTGGTTGGGCGACGAGGAGGCGAGGGCAGCAGCCGAGGCGGTGGCCTCCGGCTGGGTCGCGCAGGGACCGCGGGTCGCCGAGTTCGAGTCCGCGTTCGCGGCATACGTCGGTGCCCCCCACGGCGTCGCCGTCTCCTCGTGCACGACTGCCCTCCACCTCGCGCTGCACCTGCTCGGGATCGGCCTGGGCGACGAGGTGGTCGTGCCCTCGTTCTCCTTCATCGCGACCGCGAACAGCGCGGTGTACGTCGGTGCCACACCAGTGTTCGCCGATGTCGAGGTCGCGGACGGAAACGTCAGTGCCCGCACCGTGGAGCCGGTGCTCACCGATCACACGCGGGCGGTGGTCGTCGTCGACCAGGGCGGTATGCCGGCGGACGTCCAGCCGTTGCGCGAGCTGTGTGAGCGCCGCGGCATCGCGCTGGTCGAGGACGCCGCCTGCGCGGCCGGATCCCGCTACCGGGGAGCCCCAGCGGGCGGCCAGGCCGCTCTGGCCGCGTGGTCGTTCCATCCGCGCAAGCTGCTCACCACCGGCGAGGGCGGCATGCTGACGACCTCGGATGCCGAGCTGGCGGTGCGCGCTCGTCGGCTGCGCGAACACGGGATGAACCTGAGTGCGGCCGACCGTCACCAGAGCCGGCAGCCGGTCATCGAGAGCTATCTCGAGGTCGGGTTCAACTACCGGATGACCGACATCCAGGCCGCGGTGGGTCTGGTGCAGCTCGGCAAGCTCGACGCGATGGTGGTTCGGCGCCGCGAGCTGGCCTCGAACTACCAGGAGGCGCTGGCCGAGGTCCCCGGTCTGCGGACCGTGCAGGACCCGCCCTGGGGCGAGTCGAACTTCCAGTCGTTCTGGGTCGAGCTGCGCGACGACTACCCCCTGCGCAGGAACGAGCTCCTGACGGCCCTGGCCGACGAAGGAGTCTCGGCTCGTGCCGGGATCATGGCTACCCACCGGCAACCCGCCTACGCGGGCCACGCCCACGGTGACCTCACGACCACCGAGCGGTTGACCGACAACACCCTGATCCTCCCGCTCTTCCACACGATGACCGAGCGCGAGCAGCAGCGTGTGGTCACGCTCATCCGCCGCGCTGCGGGACTGAGGGCCGCGTGATGGGCGCCGACGGCAGGCAGGAGACGTCATGACGACCGTTCCGCTGGTGGACCTGGCCGTCCAGCACGCCCAGGTCGCTGAGGAGGTGGAAGCCGGGTTCGCGGAGGTGCTGGCCGCCGGTGACTTCATCGCCGGCAAGTCCGTCGCCGCCTTCGAGCAGGAGTATGCCGAGTTCGTCGGTGCGCGTTCGTGCGTCGGCGTGGCGAACGGCACCGACGCCCTGGAGCTGGCCCTGCGTGCCCTCGGCGTAGGGCCGGGCGACGAGGTGGTCGTGCCGGCCAACAGCTTCATCGCCACGGCGGAGGCCGTCGTGCGAGCCGGCGCTCGGCCCGTGTTCACGGATGTCGACGACGACGCGCTCCTGATCGACCCGGCTCTGGTCGAGCGCACGATCACGGCCCGGACGCGCGCCGTGATCCCGGTGGACCTGTACGGCCAGGTGGCCCCGACCGAGCAGTTCTCCGCGCTCCTCGAGGAGCGCGGCATCGCCGTCATCGAGGACGGCGCCCAGTCGCAGGGCGCGACCCGGTTCGGACGATCGGCCGGCACCTTCGGCGCGCTTGCCGCGACGAGCTTCTACCCCGGCAAGAACCTCGGCGCCTACGGTGACGCCGGCGCGGTCCTCACCGACGACGACGACCTCGCCCAGCTGGTGCGCCTCCTGGGCGCCCATGGCAGCCCGTCGAAGTACCGGCATACCCACATCGGGTTCAACTCGCGGCTGGACACCCTCCAGGCCGTGGTGCTGCGGGCGAAGCTGCGCCGGCTTGCGCAGTGGAACGACCAACGTCGGGCGGCGGCAGTCCGCTACGACCACCTGCTTGCCGGAGCCGATCACGTCCGGCTGCCGCAGACGCTGCCCGGCAACGAGCATGTGTGGCATCTCTACGTCGTCCGGGTCGATCGGCGTGACGAGGTGTTGCGCCACCTCCAGGCCGAGGGCGTGGGCGCGGGGGTGCACTACCCGGTCCCCATCCACCTCACCCCCGCCATGGCGGGGCTCGGGTACGGCCTCGGCCGGTTCCCGGTGACCGAACGGGCGGCCGAGCAGATCCTGTCGTTGCCGCTGTTCCCGGGCATCACCGCCGCCCAGCAGGACCGGGTCGTCGAGGTGCTGCTCGAGGCCGTGCGCCACGGGTCGGCCTGACCAGCCTGAGGCGACGACCGGGAGGTGCGCACACGATGAGCGTGGAGGAACGGGCAACGCCTGAGGAGCATCTCGGCAGGCGGGCTGCCACGGGCGTTCTCTGGCTCGCTGCGCAGAAGTGGGCGATCCGCGTCAGCGGGTTCGTCACGCTCATCGTCCTGACCCACCAGATCTCGCCGCGCGGGTTCGGGGTCGTCGCCGCGGCGATGACCGTCGTCCCGATGGTCTACCTCCTGTCCGACCTCGGGTTCTCGACCTACCTGCTGCAGACCGAGGACGCCGACCAGCGCAGCCTGAGCACCGCCTTCTGGACCTCGGTGGCGGCCGGCGTGGTCCTGTCGGCCGGGCTCTTCGGCATCGCACCGCTCCTGGCGCAGGCCTTCAGGACGCCTGACCTCACGCCGGTGCTGCGGGCCCTGGTCCTGTCCGTGGTGCCCACGGTGCTCGCCGGCGTCCCCCTGGCGCTCCTGCGCCGCGCCATGGCGTTTCGGGCCGTCGCCGTGCAGGCGCTCGTCGCAGCGGTGCTCGCCCAGGTCGCCGCGGTGGTGATCGCCCTCATGGGTGGTGGGGTGTGGGCCCTGGTGAGCCAGATCATCGTGTCCCAGTGGGTGATCGCGGTGCTCGCCTGGCGCAGCGCGAGATGGGTGCCGTCGCTGTCCCTGTCACCGCGTCAGTTCCGGGTGATGGCCGTCTTCGGGGTGCGGGTGTCGGCCGTCGACCTCGTCGCGAGCAGCCGGGTCTGGGCCGAGACCTGGATCATCGCAGCGAGCCTCGGCACGACAGCCCTCGGCTTGTTCAACATCAGCCAGCGGCTCGTGCAGGTGGCCCAGGAGCTCACCGCCGCCTCGCTGACCCCGGTGTCGACCGTCGTGTTCGCCAAGGTGCGTGAGTCCGCGACCAGGCTCGGCAGCACCTACCTCAAGGCGCTGGGCCTGGTGTATGCCGTCGTGTCGCCCCTGATGGTCCTGATCATCGTGACGGGGCCGGCCCTGATCCCGGTGCTGTTCGGCCACCGGTGGCTGGCCAGCGTCCTTCCCGCGCAGGCACTGGCGGCCGCCGGGATCATCACCCTGGGCGCGATGTTGGACCACGGCCTGTACTACGGGCTCGGTCGTCCCGGAGCGTGGCTGTGCTACTCCGTGGTGGTCGACGGTGCCACTGTGGCGATGACGGCCCTGGCCGTGCGGTGGGGACTGGGCGCGGTCGCCGTGGGGTTCGTCGTCGTGGCGGTGCTCGCCACCGTCGTGCGCTGGGTGCTGGTCGGCCGACTGCTCGGGCTCGGTGCGCTGTCGGTGGCCCGGCCGTTCGGCACCCTGCTCGTGCCCACGGTGGCCACCATCGTCGTGGGCACCCTGCTCCTCCGGTCCATGTCCGCGACCGGGTCGACCGGTGCCAGCATGGTCGTGACCGCCGTCGGGACGGTCGTCGTGAACCTCGTCCTCCTGCGCCTCATCGGGGGTCGGATCATCCGCGACGGTCTGAGCATCCTCCCGGTCCCGGCCCGCTACACGCGGCGGATCGGCCAGCTGCTCCGCCTGGTCCCCAGCCCTACTCCCTGAACGGCTCGACAACCCTTCTCAGCCATTTGGCCCAGTGCCGACCGGGATATCCGGACGACCCGCGTCATACGGGGACTGGTGTGGAATGGGTGCAACGCGAAAGCGCAGCGCGCGTACGCATTTCGACGATCCGGCACGACGATCCGGCACGGACCTGGGGGAGGGCCGAATGCACCACACACACCAGACCTCGACCGGGAGGTCACGCTCATGAAGGTTGCCGTCTTGGGGTTGGGCTACGTCGGCACGGTCACCGCTGCGGGTCTCGCCTCGCAGGGACACGAGGTCGTCGGAGTGGACGTCGACCTCATGAAGGTCGACACCATCAACGGGGGTCACAGCCCCGTCGTCGAGCCGCGGATCGACGACCTGGTCCGCAGCGCCGTCGCCGCGGGTCGGCTGCAGGCCACGACCGACGCGCGGCTGGCCCTCGAGCACGCCGACATCTCGCTCATCTGCGTCGGCACGCCCTCGTTGCCGCGCGGCGACACCGACCTCACCTACATCCGCCGGGCGTTGTCCGACCTGCGCGACGCGATGACCGTGGCGACGCCGCCAGCAGCGGGCATCCACTCGGTCGTCATCCGCTCCACCGTCCCACCAGGCACCTGTGCGTCGGTGGTGGCCCCCACCTTCGCCGAGGACGAGCTCCCGGGCCAGTGGTCGGTCGCCACGGCGATGTGTCCGGAGTTCTTGCGCGAGGGCTCGGGCGTCCAGGACTTCTTCGCGCCGCCATTCGTCGTGGTCGGCACCGAGGACCCGCGCACCCGAGACTCCCTCGCCGAGCTCTTCGCGTTCCTCGGTCAGGAGATCCACCACGTCGACCTGGCCACCGCCGAGTCGCTGAAGTACGCCTGCAACGCCTTCCACGCGGTCAAGGTGACCTTCGCCAACGAGATGGGGCGGGTGTTCGCGGCCTTCGGTGTCGACGGCCGCCGAGTGATGGAGATCTTCAGCCAGGACCACAAGCTCAACATCGCCCCGGCATACCTGCGGCCCGGCTTCGCCTTCGGCGGCTCGTGCCTGCCCAAGGACCTGCGGGCGCTGCAGAGCATGGCCCGCTACAACGGCGTGGAGATCCCCATGGTCGGAGCCACGATGACCAGCAACGAGATCGTGGTGCGCTCGCTGGTCGACCGGGTGCTCGGCACGGGGTACCGGCGCGTCTGCCTGCTCGGCCTCAGCTTCAAGATGGACACCGACGACCTGCGCGAGAGCCCCAACCTCGAGGTCGCGGAACGCTTCGTGGGCAAGGGTCTCGACGTGCGGATCTACGACCCGATCGTGAACCCCGACCTGCTCGTCGGCGCCAACCTGCGGTACCTGCAGAGCAAGCTCTCGCACGTCAACCGGTTGCTGGCCGCCTCACCCGAGGAGGCCCTCGACGGTGCCGAGGTCGTCATCGTCGCCTCCTCCCATCCGGCTGCGCTCGCGGCCCTCAAGGCGGCCGACCCGCGTCTGGTCATCGACCTGCACGGCCGGCTCGGCGAGGACATCGAGCGACTCCCGGCATACGAGGGGGTCAGCTGGTGATCGGACGTCGTCGCGACGCCGACCCGCCCCGGGTCCTCATCATCGTCCAGAACCTTCCGGTCCCGTTCGACCGGCGGGTGTGGCTGGAGTGCCAGAGCCTGGTCGGCTCCGGCTACGACGTGACCGTCGTGTGCCCCCGCGGCGAGGGAACGGGGGCCGAGCAGGTCGTCGACGGCGTCCGTATCCTGGCCTACCCGCCGTACGCCCCGGGTGGTGGGGCGGCGGGCTTCTTCCTGGAGTACGCGTACTCGTTCCTCGCCACCGCCTGGCTCGCGTTCAGGGCCCGGCGTCGGGGTGCCTTCACCGTCGTGCAGGCGTGCAACCCGCCGGACATCTTCTGGCCGCTCGCCTGGGCGCTGCGGGTGCTGGACGGTTCGCGCTTCGTCTTCGACCACCACGACCTGTGCCCGGAGCTTGTTCGAGTCGCGGTTCCCGAACGGCTCGCGCGCCTTCCTCCGGGGCCTGCTGTTCCTCGAGCGGGCGACCTTCCGTACCGCGGACCGGGTCACCTCCACCAACGCGTCGTATGCCGGTATCGCCACCTCCCGGGGCGGCAAGGCACCCGAGCACGTCACCGTCGTGCGGACCGGGCCCGACCCGCAACGCCTGCGCCGGACCGAACCTGACCCGCAGCTCCGGCGTGGCCGGGGGCACCTCGTCGGCTACATCGGGGTCATGGGACCCCAGGACGGTGTGGACATCGTCGTGCGGGCCGCCGATGTCATCGTGAACACCTGGGGACGCACCGACATCGCGTTCACGCTGATGGGGTCGGGGGACTGCTATGCCGACCTCGTGGCGGAGCGCGACCGGCTCGGTCTCCAGGACCACGTCGACCTGCCGGGCCGGGTGCCGGACGAGACGGTGATGGCGGTCCTCTCGACGGCGGAGGTCGGCCTCTCGCCCGACCCGCTCAATCCGCTCAACGACCTGTCGACCATGAACAAGACGATGGAGTACATGGCGTTCGGCATCCCCGTCGTCGCCTTCGACCTGCGGGAGACGAAGGTCTCCGCCCAGGACGCGGCCCGGTACGTCGAGCCGGGTGACGTCGAGGCCTACGCCCGGGCGATCGTCGAACTCGTCGACGACCCCGACACGCGCGCGGACATGGGTCGGCGCGGTCGCGAGCGGGTCGAGCAGCAGCTGGCGTGGGACCACCAGCGTGCCGGCTACCTTGCGGTCTTCGACGAGCTGGCCGGACGAGCCGGCGCCCCAGGAAGCAGCCAGCCGATCGCCTCGGGGTCCGGGTCGGCCCCGCCCCCGAATCTCGCCCGCACGGAGGCTTAGCCGTGTGTGGGGTCGCAGGGGCCTTTCAGCAACCAGACGGCAAGGTGATCGTCTCGACGATGGTCGACCGGATCGGCCACCGGGGTCCTGACGCGCGCGGCGTCCTCGAGCTCGTCGACCCCGATACCTCAGTCGTGCTCGGGCACCGCCGGCTCTCGATCATCGACCTGAGCACCGCGTCGGACCAGCCCTTCGTCAAGGGCGGGCTCACGCTCAGCTACAACGGCGAGATCTACAACTACCGCGAGCTGCGGCGCGACCTCGAGGCACTCGGCGCCAGGTTCGCGACGCAGTCCGACACCGAGGTCGTCCTGGAGGCCTGGCGGGCCTGGGGGACAGGCGCACTGCGCCGGTTCCGGGGCATGTTCGCCTTCGCCATCCACGACGAGCGGACCCGGAGCCTCACCCTGGTGCGGGACCCGTTGGGCATCAAGCCGATGTACGTCATGCGCCGCGGCGAGGGCATCGTCTTCGCCTCGGAGCTCAAGGCGATCCTCACGGCGGTCGGGCCCGAGCTGCGGGTCAACTCGGCGGCCATGGTGGCGTCGGCGCTCTACTACTGGCTGCCCCAGGAGTACGACGCGGTCCAGGGGGTCTACAAGCTGCCCCCCGGCACGTGGAGCACCTTCTCCAGCAACGGTTCCACGACCTCGGGCGAGTACTGGAACACCGCGGACGAGGCCGCCCGGGCGGCGGCGGGGCCGCGCGCCGACCTGCGTGCGGTCGTGGAGGCGTCCGTCGAGGCTCACCTCATCTCCGATGCGCCGGTGGCGTCCTTCCTCAGTGGTGGCCTGGACTCCAGCATCATCACGACCCTCGCGCACCGGCGAGACCCCTCGATCGAGGCGTACACGATTGCCTTCCGCGCGCAGGACCAGCGGATGGAGGCGATGCCGGACGACGCCCGCTATGCGCGGATCATGGCGTCCCACCTCGGGATTCGGCTGCACGAGATCGAGCTCAACCCCGATGTCGTCGACCTCCTGCCGCGCATGGTCGACATCCTGGACGAGCCGATCGGTGACCCGGCCGCGATCAACACCCTGCTCATGTGCGACGCCGCCCGAGCAGCGGGCGTCAAGGTCCTCCCTGTCGGGCATGGGGGCCGACGAGCTGTTCGGCGGTTACCGCAAGCACCTCGCGACCCTCATGACGGGGCGCTACCGCCGGGTGCCCAAGCCGCTGCGCACCGGTCTGGTGGCCCCGGCTGTTCGTGCCCTGCCCGTGGCCGTGGGCCAGCACGGCCTGCGGACCGTGCGCTGGGCGCAGCGGTTTCTCACCTTCGCCGAGCTCCCGGAGGAGGAGGCGTTCCGGCGCAGCTACACCCTCTACGACACCGACGAGCTGTCGGGTCTGCTCGACCCCGGGCTGGCCACGCACGTGGAGGCGGTCGTGGACCGGCACCGGGCGGTCTACGAGGACACGAGCCTGACCGACCAGGTCAGCCGCATGTGCCTGGCCGACACCCGGATGTTCATGGTGGGGCTCAACCTCACCTACACCGACCGCGCGAGCATGGCGGCGTCGACCGAGGTGCGGGTGCCGTTCGTGGATCCCCTCGTGTTCGCAGCAGCCTTCTCGCTGCCCGGGTCGGACAAGATCCGGGGGCGCGTGCAGAAGGCCGCCCTGAAGGACGCTGCGCGGGCCTGGCTTCCCGACGAGATCATCGACCGGCCGAAGGCCAGCTTCGGGGCGCCGCTGCGGGCCTGGGTGACCAACGACCTGAGCGAGCTCATCGACGACGTCCTGGTGCGCGGCGAGCTCGTGGGCACGGGGTTCCTGCGGCCCGAGCCGCTGCGCCGTCTGGTCGACGACCAGCGCAGCGGTCGCCGCGACGAGTCCAAGCAGCTCTGGCAGCTGCTCTCGCTCGAGCTCTGGTACCGCAACGCCCGGTCGGCCGGGGTGGGCACGTCATGAGGAGCGAAGCGCGATGAAGCAGGTGGCTCAGAACTACCGCTCGGGCGAGCTGGTGGTGCTCGACGTGCCGGCTCCGGCCTGCAAGCCCGGTGGGGTCCTCGTGCGCACCCTCTACTCGCTCATCTCGACCGGCACCGAGCTGATGAAGGTGACCGAGGCGCGGCTCTCGCTCCTGGGGAAGGCGCGGGCGCGGCCGGACCAGGTCAGGAAGGCGCTGGACTCGATGGCCCAGCAGGGCCCCGTGGCGACGTACAAGAAGGCGATCAACACCCTCGACAGCTACACGCCGCTGGGGTACTCGCTGTGCGGGGTCGTCGTCGAGGTCGGCCCCGGCGCGGAGGAGTTCGCGATCGGGGACCTGGTGGCGGCTGCCGGCAACGAGTTCGCGCTGCACGCCGAGCTGAACTGGGTGCCCACCAACCTCTGTGTGCCTGTGCCCGAGGGCGTGGCACCGGAGCACGCCGCCTTCGCGACCGTGGGCGCCATTGCGATGCAAGGGGTTCGGCGTGGGGAGGCGGAGCTCGGGGAGCTGGCGTGCGTGATCGGACTCGGGCTGATCGGCCAGCTCGTCGTGCGCCTGCTCGTCGCGTCGGGGGTCCGCGTCGTGGGTGTCGACACGGTGGCTGAGCGGTGCCGCCTCGCGGAGCAGGCCGGCGCGATCGCCTGCGTGGGCCCGGATGCCGAGGGCGCGGCATACCTCGAGGAGGTCATCGGCGCGGCCACCGGCGGCCTCGGCGCTGACCAGATCTACCTGGCGGCCGGGGGCGACAGCAATGGACCGGTGGAGCTCGCGGCACGTCTCGCGCGGGACCGGGCGCGGGTCGTCGACATCGGCAAGACCAAGCTCGACCTGCCGTGGAACGCCTACTACGAGAAGGAGCTCGACGTCCGGTTCTCGCGCTCCTACGGCCCGGGCCGCTACGACGACCGGTACGAGCTCGAGGGCATCGACTACCCGGCTGGGTACGTCCGCTGGACCGAGCGGCGCAACCTGCAGTGTTTCGTGGACCTCCTCGCGACCGGCTCGGTCGAGGTGGCGTCCCTCGTCTCCGGCATCCGGCCTGTCGCGGAGGCGACGGCCGTCTACGGCGCCCTGGGCGACGGGTCGCTCCGCGGTGTCGGGTTCCTGTTCTCCTACCCCCAGCCCAAGGCGCACTCCAACGGCAGCTCGGTCTCCTCGCCGCCCTACGCGCGGACGCTCCACGCCGGTCCGTCCACCACAGCCCGCGCCGCGGCAACCCCCACGGTGCGGCTCGGGTTCATCGGTGCGGGCAGCTACGCGAGCTCGATGCTCCTCCCGCACCTGGCGAAGAACCCCGCCGCGACCCTCGCGACCGTGGCGACGACCCGGTCGCTGTCCGCGGTCAACGCGGTCCGCAAGTTCGGCTTCCAGACGGCCACGACCGACTCGGCCACCGTCCTCGCCGATCCCCAGATCGACGCGGTCTTCGTCGTCACGCGCCACCACTCGCACGCGGAGTTCGTGTGTCGCGCGCTGGAGCAGGGCAAGGCCGTGTTCGTCGAGAAGCCGCTCGCGCTGACCCGCGAGGACGTCGACCGCGTGCTCGAGGTCGTGGACCGCACCGGCAACGACCGGCTCATGGTCGGGTTCAACCGCCGGTTCGCGCCGCTTGTTCACCGACCTGCGCCGACGGTTCGGAATGCCCGGGGCGCCGGTGAGTGCCCGCTACCTCGTCAACGCCGGGCGCCTCGACTCGACCAGCTGGTACCTCAACGAGGAGCTGGAGGGATCGCGTTTCCTCGGCGAGGGTGGCCACTTCATCGACACCCTCAGCGCGTGGATCGGGCACCCGCCGGTCGAGGTCGTGGCCCACCAGACGGCGAACGCGCTCGACCTGCACGTCACCCTGCGGTACGCCGACGGCTCCCTGGGGACCATCACCTATGCCACCGACGGCGACAGCCGGTACCCGAAGGAGACGCTCGACGTGTCCGGGGGTGGCCGCAACGCCCGGCTCGACAACTTCACCCGCGCGACCGTGTGGAGCCGAGCAGGCAAGGACACCAAGCGCTCGTATGCCGGGCAGGACAAGGGCCAGCGCGCCGAGCTTGCCGCGTTCCTCGAGGCCGTGCTGCACGGCGACCCGATGCCGATCGACCTCGACTCGATCGTCGCGACGACCCGGGCGACGATCGCGATCGGTGAGAGCCTCGTGTCTGGGCATGCGGTGGCGCCATGAGCAGGTCCCTGGGCTGGTACGTCCGCCGACTGCGAGGCATGTCGCCCGCCGAGGTGGGCTGGCGCGTGGGCGACCGGGTCCGACAGGCACTCTGGGCGCGCCGTCGCGTGCCGTCGGGGGCAGCCGTGACGGGTCCCGTCCCCGGGCTACTGACGCACCGCACCTTCGCCGCGGTCCTGCCTGCGAGTGCTCGCGCAGAGGTGCCCGCCGCAGCCCGCGATGCCGTGGTTGCCGCCGCGGACCGCCTGCTCGCGGGCGACTGGACGGTGCTGGGCGTGCTGCGCCACGACCTGGTCGACCCCGACTGGTTCCTCGACCCGGTCACCGGGCGTCGGGCCCCGCAGGACGGGTTGGCCTTTCGCATCGACCACCGCGACGAGGGAGTCACCGGGAACGTCAAGTCCGTCTGGGAGCTGTCCCGCCACCACCACCTCACGGTGCTCGCGGCGGCATACTGGCTGACCGGTGACGAGCGGTATGCCGAGCGCGTCGCCGCGCAGCTGCGGTCCTGGTGGGCGGCCAACCCGTTCCTCTCCGGCGTGCACTGGACCAGCGGGATCGAGCTCGGCATCCGGCTGACGAGCTGGGTGTGGGTGCGCCGGTTGCTCGACGGGTGGCCCGGTGCCAGCAGCCTGTTCGAGGACGACGACGAGGCGCTGCGGCAGGTGAGGTGGCACCAGGAGTACCTGGCCGCCTTCCGCAGCCGGGGTTCGTCGGCGAACAACCACGCCGTCGCCGAGGCCGTCGGCAGGCTTGTGGGCGCGTGCGCCTTTCCCTGGTTCGAGGAGAGCGAGCGGTGGGGTGCCGCGGCAGCTGCCGAGCTCGAGACGACCTTGGCCGCGAACACCTTCTCCAGTGGGGTGAACCGCGAGCAGGCGACCGACTACCACCGCTTCGTCACCGAGCTCGGGCTGCTGGCCCTCGCCGAGGCGGATCGCGCGGGTCGACCGCTCGAGGAGCCGACGAGACGGCTGCTCGCCTCGTCGCTGGACGCCGCTGCCGCCCTGCTCGACACGACCGGCCGACCGCCACGACAGGGCGACGGCGACGACGGCCGCGGGCTCGTGCTCGACGCACCTGGGGCCGACCCGTGGGCGCAGCTGCTCGCCACTGGCGCCGCCATCGTCGGTGCCGGCGACTGGTGGCCACCGATCGCGCCCGGTGTCGCGAGCACCGCAGTCGGCGCGCTCGCCTCCCGGGCCGAGGTTCGCGGTCGCCCGCAGGTCAGGCCTCGTGCCTTCCACGATGCCGGCACCCACGTGCTCCGCACCCCCGCCGGAGCGGAGCCAGAGATCTGGTGCCGGTGCGACGGCGGCCCGCACGGCTTCGGGTCCATCGCCGCGCACGGGCAGGCCGACGCGCTGTCGGTGGAGGTGCGGGTCGGCGGGATCGACGTCCTCGCGGACCCCGGAACCTACTGCTACCACGGCGACCCGGACTGGCGCACGTACTTCCGCTCCACCCTCGGCCACAACACGGTGGAGGTCGACGGGACCAGCCAGTCCGTCGAGGGCGGACCGTTCCTCTGGACCAGCTCGGCTGTGTCAGGCGTGGACGACGCCGACCTCGCCGGCGACGTCCAGACCTGGTCCGGCCACCACCTCGGGTACACCCGTCTCGACCCGGTGCTCCGTCACGACCGCCAGGTCACGCTCGACTCCGGCGAGCGGACGCTGCGGGTCGAGGACACGCTCACCGGGTCCGCCCGGCATACCCTGCGTCTGGCCTGGCACCTCGGCCCGGACGTCGACGTGGAGCTGGGCGACGGGGTGGCGGAGCTCTCCTGGGCCGACGGCATGGACCGCCGCAGCGGGCGTCTGTCCCTGCCCCCACAGCTGTCGTGGACAGCGCACCGTGGCGAGACGTCGCCCGTCCTCGGGTGGTACTCACCACGGTTCGGCGAACGCGTCCCCAGCGCCACGCTGGTCGGCTCCGGGGCCTGGACCGGCGTGCTCTCCCTCACGAGCGTCCTCGAGCTGTCCGTCGTTCCGACGCTCGTGGCCCAGCACGCCGGCTCTTCCGACCGTGAGGTGGCTCCGTGAGCGAGCAGATCATCGACCTCAAGTCGGTCTCGGCGATCCTGCGCCGGCACCTCGGCGCCCTGATCGTCGCCCTCGTGCTCGGGGCGCTCGCAGGAGGCGCTCTCGGCTATCGGGTTCCGCCGTCCTACCTCAGCACGAGCATCGTCCTCCTCCCGCCCATCCCACAGGCCTCGAGCACCGTGGGCACCCACAGCATCGACACCCAGGTCCAGATCGCCAACAGCGAGGCCGTGCTGGGGCCTGCCGGGCGCTCGGTCAGCCCGCAGCTGCGGCCGAGCCAGGTGGCCGGCCGGGTGCAGATCATCGCGCCGACGACCGATGTCCTGAGCATCACGGCCACCGGGCCGACCGCGGCGGCTGCCGAAGCCCTGTCCGATGCTGTGGCGAAGGCGGAGGTCGACTACCTGCAGGCCGCGGCGAGCTCGCTGGGCCAGGCCGCGCGCAAGGCGTTGGCGGCCCGGGAAAGCACCCTCAAGGACAGCCTGGCGGCGATGAACGCCGAGATCGCCAAGACCCAGGGGCGTCTGGCCCACGAGAGCGCTTCCTCAGCCGCCGGAAAGGCCGATGCCGCCGCTCTCGGCGAGCTCACGGCCGAGCAGGGCAAGACCGTCCTGCAGATCGACCAGATCGAGAAGGAAGCCGACGCAGCACAGCCCCTCGACGGGCAGCCGGGCGGCGGCGCGAGTGTGATCCAGCAAGCATCGCCGGGCATCAGCAGGCCCGTCGCCCTGCAGGCGGCGTTGTTCGGTGGTGCCGGAGCCGGTGCGGCCTTCCTGCTGGCCGGGCTCCTCTTCGTCCTGCGCGGTCGGCGGGAAAGCACCCTGCGGTCCCGCGACCAGATCGCCGACGCCGTCGGCATCCCTGTCGCCGCCTCGATCCAGAGCCGGGCGCCTCGCTCGGTCGCCGGGTGGACCAGCCTGCTGGAGTCGTATGCGCCCGACAGCGTGGAGCTGTGGGCCCTTCGCCAGCTCCTCCGGGTCGTGACGCCGGGCACGCCGGTGAGCCTCGCGGGCGAGCTGGAGGATCCGCCGCAGCCCGCCAAGGTCGTGGTCCTCACCCTGGCCGGTGACCTGCCGGCGCTGGCTGCCGGACCACAGTTCGCCTCGCTGGCCGCCTCCACGGGCACAGTCACCCAGCTCGTCACCGCGCAGCACCACGAGTCGGCGAACGCGCTGTGGGCCGCCTGCGCGAGCCTCCCGCCGGATGCACAGCTACGACCGCGGCTGTGGGTGGACACCCGGCCCGACGTGCGTCCTGCCGCCCAGCTGGTCGTCCACCTCGCCGTGACGAACCGGCAGCACCCCGAGCTCGCCGTCCCCGGCGTGGGCCGGGCGGTGACGCTGCTCGCCGTGACCTCCGGGGCAGCCACGCCCGAGGACCTCGCGCGGGTGGCGCTCGCGGCCGACGAGGCCGGGCACGCGATCGACCGCATCGTCATCGTCGACGCCGACCCGCTCGACCGCACCACGGGACGCCTGCTCCCGACGGAGCGGGCCCAGCACCTGCCGCTCCCGTCCCTGATGACCGGCTCCACACGTCCGGGGGAGGCGACGACGCTGGAGGCCCGCCGGAGGGTCCGATGATCGACATCGCATGGAACATCGAGGACGAAGCTCGCGATGCCGAGCTCTCCGGTATGCCGCGGCCGCTGCTCGGCACGTGGCACTACCTGCGCAACTCCCTGCGGCGCGCTTGGCACACGTGGGTCGGGCTCGCCGTCCTCGGCGCCTACGTCGGGTTGGCCGCCGTGGTCCTGTTGCCACCCGTGAGCACCGGGACCGTCACGGTGCTCATGGCGCACCCGGCGACGATGGACCCGACCTCCGCGATGGCGACGGACGTGAGCCTGCTCGCCACCCGCGAGGTCGCCGTCAGAACCGTGCGGGACCTGCAGCTCGGGATGTCGCCCGAGGAGTTCCAGGCGACCGTCATGGCGGACCCCGTCACGACCGAGGTCCTCAAGATCTCGGTCGCCGCGCCGACCGACGCGGCTGCCGTGGCAGGGGCGGATGCCGTGACCAAGCAGTACCTGGCCTTCCGCGCGGAGCAGCTGCGATCGCTGACCAGCGGCCTCGTGTCGGGGTACCAGGCCCGAGTCACCTCGATGCAGCAGCAGATCACGGTGCTGAACCAGGAGTACGCGCAGGCCAGCCAGCAGGGGCAGGCCGGCCAGACCCAGGCCTCGGACATCCTCACCCGTCGGGCCGAGCTGAACACGCAGATCACCGCCATGCAGCAGGCCTCCGAGGACGCCACGCTGCAGACCGATGCGGCGATCTCCTCGACGCATGTCATCGACGCAGCCCGGGCCGTGCGGCCGTCGGCGAAGAAGGCGATGGCGCTCGACGTCGGCTCCGGGCTCATCGGGGGTGCTGCGCTCGGGATGGGGCTGGTGCTCTTCCGGGCGCTGACCTCGGAACGGCTGCGGCGCCGGCAGGAGGTCGCCGTGGCCCTCGGAGCACCGGTGCGCTTCAGCATCACCTCGCCCGGTCCTCTGGAACGCCGGTGGGGACGCGCGCGGCAGCGGCTTCGGGCTCGCGCGCCATGGCGCCGGCGTGACCTGGACGCGCTCGTCTACGGCCTCGAGTCCGCGATCGTCCCACGGGGTCTCACCTCCGAGCTGGCGAAGCCGGAGCCGACGACCCCGGTGCCGTGGGCAGCGAACGTGGCCGTCGCCGCTGTGGGAAGCAACGCGCGCGTCGCAGCCGCGGTGATCGCCGCCGTCGCGAGCCACCTGCGGGTGTTCGGTCTCTCGGTCTTCCTGGTCGACCTCAGCGCGGGCGGTGCCCTGGTTCGCCACGTGTCCCGTGCCGATGCAGCGCACGTGTTCAGGCCGACCGGTGTTCCGAACCTGGCCGTGGGCCCGCGTGGTTCACACGGACCGGTCAGCGACCTGCCCGTCGGCCACCCGCTGAGGGAGGCGTGGGATGCCGCCGAGGTCGTCATCGCCCTGGTCGAGGTCGACCCCGGCATCGAGGTCGAGAACCTCCGGTCCTGGGTCGACCAGGTGATCCCGCTGGTCAGCGCGGGCCGGTGCACGGCGGAGCTGCTGGAGACGACCGCCGAGCTCATCCGGGCCGCAGGGCTCGCCCTGCCGTTCGCGATGATGGTCGGGGTCGACGAGACGGACGAGAGCCTCGGGCTGGGCGATCCGCTGGCGACGAGGGTGGCCACCCCCACCACGGCGCCATGACCGTCGTCGAGCGGCTCAGGCTGAGGCCGCCCGGCCTCGACACCGTGGGCCGGGCGCCCTTGCGCACCGCCGCCGCCGCGGTGCCGCGGATGCTGCTGCTCGCCTGGGCCGCGTTGTTCTTCAACGTCCTCACGCCGTCAAGCAACCCCACCGTCCTGCCGATCCCGCACTCGGTCAACCAGGTGTTCGCCCAGGGCTCGCTCGTCCTCGCGCTCGTCCTCGTCTTTCTCGTCAACCCGCGAATAGTCATCCGGCCCAACCTGTTCCTCGTGCTCGTCACCGTCATGGTGGTCGTTGCCCTCATCGTCAGCATCCACAGCCAGTTCTTCGTCGGTTCGACGTACCGGGCGCTGCGTTTTGTCGGCTTCGTCGTGTGCCTCTGGCTCCTCACCCCTTGGTGGGGGCGACGCGACATGCTGCTGCTGCGAGCCCACCGGCTGTGCCTGTGGGCCGCCCTGGGCTCGGTGATCCTCGGCGTCGCGCTCGGCCCGGGCAAGGCCTTCGCCGGCGAGGGCCGACTCGCCGGCGCGGTGTGGCCGATCCCGTCGCCCCAGGTCGCGCACTACGCCGGGCTTCTGCTCGGCACCTCGGTGGTCCTGTGGATGTGCCGCGTCATCGGCGGCCGACACGCCCTCGTGGCCATCGTGGTGAGCATCGCGGTGCTCCTCGGGACCCACACGAGGACTGCGGTGCTCGGCGTGCTCATCGGCCTGGCCATCGCGTCCGCCAGCCTGTTCCTCGGGCATGCCCGGGTCCGGCGCGCCTCGGCGACGACCCTGGTCGTCGGGGTCGTCGTGGGCACCGTGTTCGCCCAGCAGATCGTCAGCTGGGCGGCTCGTGGGCAGACGGCCCAGGATGCAAGCCAGCTCACGGGGCGCACCAAGGTCTGGTCGGCCCTGCTCCAGACCCAACGCCCACGGCTCAACGAGATCTTCGGCAACGGCCTGTCCAACAAGTCCTTCGACGGACTGCCCATCGACAGCAACTGGGTCGCCAGCTACCTCGACCTCGGGTGGTTCGGCATCGTCGTCCAGGTCATGTTCCTCCTGCTGCTGCTCGGCCTGGCAGTGACCCATGTCCGCGGGCCGAGGCGCGCGGTGGCCCTCTTCCTCACGGTGTACACGATCGTCGCCTCGTTCACCGAGACCGGGACGAGCGACGCCTCGGCATACCTGCTCGACCTGGTCGTCGCCGCGTCGCTGCTCGTCCCCGAACCGGCTCGCGGTGCCCGATGAGGATCCTCGTCGTCCACGGGCGCTACCGGTCCAGTGCGCCCAGCGGTGAGAACATCGTTGCCGACCAGGAGCGCAGCGCCCTGCGCGCCGCGGGTCACTGGGTCGGGACCTTCGAGCGCGACAGCGACGAGATCGCGGGCTGGTCGCTGGCGCGCAAGGCCTCGTTGCCCGCGCGCGTGGTGTGGAACGGCGCAGTCAAGCGTGACCTGGCCAGGTCGATCGCGGCGACCAGGCCCGACGTCGTCCACATCCACAACACCTTCCCGCTTGTTGAGCCCGTCGGTCCTGCACGCCTGTCTCGAGGCCGGTGTTCCGGCCGTGGCCACGTTCCACAACTACCGGCTGCTCTGCGCGACCGGTGACTTCTTCCGGGCCGGCCAGCCGTGCCACGACTGCGCCACCGGCATCGGCATGCCGGGTGTGCAGCACGGCTGTTACCGCGGGTCGCACCTGGCCACCATCCCGGTGGTCGCCGCCAATGCCGCTCACCGCTCGGCGTGGCAACGGCTCCTCTCGGCATACGTGTTCATCTCGGCCTCGCAACGGGACCTGATGTCGGCCCTGGAGCTCCCGGCCGACCGGGTGTTCGTCAAGCACAACCTGGTCGTCTCGCCGCCTTCGCCCGCGCCCTCTCCACGCCTGCCCGAGCACCAGGTGACCTACGTCGGACGGCTCGACGCCGCCAAGGGCATCCCGCTGCTCATGCAGTCGTGGGACGCCTTCCGCGCCCAGAGCCCGTCGTCGGCCCTGCGGCTCGTGGTCGTCGGTGCCGGGCCCATGGAGGATGCCGTCCGCGCCTGGGCGGCACACCATCCCTCCGTGGAGGTCGTGGGCCTCGTGCCCCGCGACAAGGCAGTCTCCGTCCTAGGCCGGTCACTGGCTGCCGTCGTGACCTCGCAGTGGGAAGAGACCTTCGGACTCGTCGCGGTCGAGGCGATGGCGGTCGGCGTCGCCCCGATCGCACCCGACCGCGGGTCGTTCCCCGAGCTCATCGGCGACAGTGCCGACGGGTCGCTGTACCGCGCCGGCGACCCGACCTCGCTCGCCGCAGCCCTCACCGATCTGGACCGTGACCCGCAGCGCTACGTCGAGCTCGGGCGACGGGCGCGCGCGAGCTACGAGCGTCGGTTCCAGCCGGAAGCCAACCTCGACCAGCTCCTCGACATCTACCGCTTCGCCATGGCCCACCCGGTCGAGGGTCTGCAGCGCGCCCTGCGGACGTCAGCGACCGGTTGACCGCCGCTGCTCGACCGACCTGAGGAAGTCGAGCAGGCGGGGGACCTGTACCTCGGAGGAGAAATCCGTGACGGACCGCGCCCAGCCGGCGGCCCCCATCGCCATGAGTCGGGCTGGGTCCGCCATCATCGCGATCAACCGGTCCGCTCCGGCCCGCGGGTCAGCAAGCGGCCAGGCCTCCCCCCTCGACCCCGGGGCGGACGACCTCGGGAATGCCACCGACGGGGGCCGCGAGGACCGGAAGCCCCTCGGACATCGCCTCCACGAGCGCGATCCCGAAGCTCTCCATGCGGGCGGTATGGCAGTAGAGCCGGTGGCCGGCCATGAGCCGGCGCGGATCTGCCTGGTAGCCGGCGAAGCTTACCTGCCCCGTGAGCCCGAGGCGTGCTGCTTGACGCTCGAGCCGGCCGCGGTCCGGGCCGTCGCCGATGACCGTGAGGGAGTATCGGTGCCCGCGCTGCGCGGCGGCCGCGAGGACCTCGAGGAGGTAGCCCTGGTTCTTGCGGGGCTCGAGGGCGCCGACCGTGACGAGGTCCGCGACCGGCTCACTCGCCGGTCGTTCGATGGCCGCGACACAGTTCGGGATGACGATGCCCGGCAGTGCCCGCAGCGCAGGCATCCTGTCCTCGAGGACGGAGCGCATGAACTGGGACACGTAGACCAGGCCGTCGAGCCGCGGCAGGACGTCCTCCTCCAGGGCGCGGATGGACGCATAGGTCCGACCGCCCCGCGGGAGCTCACCCTTGTCGGCCCACTCGTCCGCCTGCGAGACGTTGAAGTGCACCACCATCACGACAGGCTCCGTGGTGCGGACCGCTAGTGCCGCCGACGCGGACACGGGGTCCTGCGCGTAGACGACGGCGGGCCCGGTAGTCGTGCGGAGGCGAGCGGACAACGCGGTGCCGAGGTAGTGACCGTGCCAGTGGCGGTACCACCACACCCCGGCCGGTCTGCTCACGAGGCGCACTGCAAGTCGCGCCGCGAACACCGGTCGCAGCAGCGGTGACGACGCGGAGAACGGCGTGACGAGCGTCGTTGGCCGGCCCGCAGTGTGGGCAAAGGAGCGGAGGGTCTCGACGTGGCTCTGGACGCCTGAGCCGCCCACTTCCCGCATGATCGTGGCGATGACGATGTCCGGATCTGTGACCTGAGCACCACCGACGTCCTGCCGTCCGCTCGCGGGGCCGATGGCTGTCATGGCCGAGCTGAACGTTCTGTGGCGGAACGGGATTCACACGCTCTGCGACGCAACCGGAGCCGGCTGCTGGCGCTCACCACGACAAGTGCGAGGAGGACTCCACCGAGCACGTCCGTGGGCCAGTGCGCTGCCGCAGTGAGCAGGCTCGCGCTCATCAGGGCCGCAGCCGTCACCACCGGCGTCCACAGCCACCAGTGCACCCGTGGCCACACCACGAGCAGGCATCCACCCAGGCACACGACCACCGCGATGATGTGACCTGACGGGTAGCTGCCGCCCGTGGGTGTCACGAAGCCGTGTGGGTCGGGCCGCTCGAAGACGAACTTGAGGAGCACCGTGAGCCCGGCGGAGGCTCCCGCCAGCACCGCGCCGAACGCCAGCGGCCACGGCGACCGACGCCACACCGACATGAGCAGCGACGTGCCAGCGAGCGCGATGTACATGTGCTGGGGCCGCAGCCGCGACATCCAGGGCGCCCAGCGCAGCTGCGAGGGGCCCCACATGTCGCCGGGCCGCAGCGCATGGACGGCCCGGGCGTCGAACGACTGGGTGACGCCGGTCGCGACGAGGGCAGTGTTCGCGAGGAACAGCACGGTGAGACCAAAGGCCAGCCACGTCGGCCAGCTCGCCCTGCTCCGGATCGGCGCGCGATGGATCCGGGCGTGCCCGACGCCCCTCCTCGTCGTGTCCGGCGTCCGTTCGCCGACCCCTGTCCCCATTGGCCCCATGGTCCTCCACGGCCCGCACGACGTCCTACACCTGATGCTGTAGGGACACCTCCGGCAAACGAGACTGGTTGCCGATCGACACCGCTGGCTAGCGTGTCGCACAGCAGCGCAGCCGGGGAGCGGGCGTCCCCGCGGACCCGGCACTGGACTGCGGGGCCCGCGCCGGCTCGGGGAGAGGGCCGGCGCGGGAGCCCCGCGCCACGACGGGGTATGCCGCGAGCCCGCCGATCCCGGCATACCCCGGGCGCGCGAAGCGGGCAGCCCGGGCAGCACGGAGGCGGTCCGCGGCGACGGTTAGGCTGGGAGGACCCCGCCAGCGCTTGCAGTGGGGCGTTTGCGCTGTCCAAGGACGCAGCCTGTCCACCAGGAGCCCGCTCATGACCCTCGCCCCGCTGCTCGACGCACTTGCCGCCGACCCGGGCGTCACCCGTGCCCTCGCCGTCGCGCAGCGCCCGGCACCCACCGCCGACATCACGGTGGCGGCCGGCGCCCGGCCGGCGCTGGTCGCGGCCATCGCCCGCCGCGCGGGTCGCCCACTCCTCGCGGTCACGGCCACGACGCGCGAGGCCGAGGACCTCGTGAGCGCGCTGCGCTGCTACCTCGACCCCGACCGGGTCGCCGACTTCCCAGCGTGGGAGACCCTGCCCCACGAGCGGCTGAGCCCTCGCAGCGACACCGTGGGCAAACGCCTGGCCGTGCTCCGGCGGCTCGCCCACCCCGACGAGAGCGACCCGACGTACGGCCCGCTCGACGTGGTGGTCGCCCCGGTCCGCGCGGTCCTGCAGCCCGTGGCCCAGGGCCTCGGCGAGCTGACGCCGGTGTCGCTCAAGGCGGGCGACGAGGCTCCGCTCGAGCAGGTGGTCGAGGACCTCGCGGCCGCGGCGTACGTCCGCACCGACCTCGTCGAGCGCCGCGGTGAGTTCGCAGTCCGTGGTGGCATCCTCGACGTCTTCCCTCCGACCGAGGACCACCCGGTGCGGGTCGAGTTCTGGGGCGACACCGTCGAGGAGATCCGCTGGTTCAAGGTCGCCGACCAGCGCAGCCTCGAGGTCGCCGAGCACGGCCTGTGGGCGCCGCCCTGCCGCGAGGTGCTGCTCACCGACGCCGTGCGCGACCGCGCCCGGTCCCTCATGGACCAGCTCCCGGGAGCCGTCGACCTGCTCGGCAAGCTCGCCGAGGGCATCGCGGTCGAGGGCATGGAGTCCCTTGCGCCTGCGCTCGTCGACGGCATGGAGAGCGTTCTCGACACCCTGCGCGAGGGCACCGCCGTGGTGGTCTGCGACCCCGAGCGCGTCCGCACGCGCGCGCACGACCTGGTCGCGACGAGCCAGGAGTTCCTGGAGGCCGGCTGGGCCAACGCGGCCGCCGGCAACGCCGTCCCCATCGACCTTCAGGGCGTCCTGGGCACCGCGTCGTTCTGGAACCTCGCCGACCTGCGCGCCCACGCCCGCGACGCCGGTATGCCGTGGTGGGACCTCGGCCCGTTCGTTGCCGACGAGGAGCTCGCCGACGACGACGCCGCGGTCGTCAACACCGGGCTCGAGGAAGCGCCCCGGTACCGCGGCAGCACCCCTGACGCGGTCGCCGACCTGCAGCGCTGGGTGAGCGACGGCTGGCGCGTTGTGGTCGTCACCGAGGGTGCCGGTCTGGCGCGTCGCGTCGCCGAGGTGCTGTCTGGTGAGTCCGTCCCGGCCCGGCTCGACGCCGACCTCACGGATCTGTCCGACGGCGTCGTGCACCTGACGACCGGCAGCGTGGGCAGCGGATTCATCTCTCCTGCAAGCCGGTTCGCCCTCATCACCGAGACCGACCTCACGGGCACCCCGGGCCAGGGGGGCTCGA
The DNA here is from genome assembly GCF_009707485.1 of Nostocoides sp. HKS02. Lineage (NCBI taxonomy): Bacteria > Bacillati > Actinomycetota > Actinomycetes > Micrococcales > Intrasporangiaceae > Nostocoides > Nostocoides sp. HKS02. The sequence continues at coordinate 3,341,726 of NZ_CP046121.1, forward strand.
CCAAGGACATGCGCAAGATGCCGTCTCGGCGGCGCAACCAGGTCGACCCCCTCCAGCTCAAGCCCGGCGACTTCGTCGTGCACGAGCAGCACGGCGTGGGCAGGTTCGTCGAGATGATGCAGCGCACGGTCGGTGGTGCCACCCGCGAGTACCTCGTCCTCGAGTACGCGCCCTCCAAGCGGGGGCAGCCCGCCGACCGGCTTGTTCGTGCCGACGGACCAGCTCGACCAGATCACTCGCTACGTCGGTGGTGAGCAGCCGACGCTCAACCGCATGGGCGGCAGCGACTGGCAGAAGACCAAGGGCCGGGCGCGCAAGTACGTCAAGCAGATCGCGGCAGAGCTGATCCAGCTGTACTCGGCGCGGATGGCCACGGCCGGCCACGCGTTCGCGCCCGACACCCCCTGGCAGCGCGAGCTCGAGGACGCCTTCGCCTACGTCGAGACCCCCGACCAGCTCAGCTCCATCGACGAGGTCAAGGCCGACATGGAGCGCACAGTCCCGATGGACCGGCTCATCTGCGGTGATGTCGGGTACGGCAAGACCGAGATCGCGGTGCGGGCCGCGTTCAAGGCGATCCAGGACGGCAAGCAGGTCGCGGTGCTCGTGCCGACCACCCTGTTGGTGCAGCAGCACTTCCAGACGTTCTCCGAGCGCTACGCACAGTTCCCGGTGCGGGTGAAGGCCCTGTCCCGGTTCCAGAGCGACAAGGAGGCTCGCGAGACCCTGGCCGGCCTCGCCGACGGCAGCGTCGACCTCGTCATCGGCACGCACCGCCTGCTCAGCGGCGAGATCCGCTACAAGGACCTCGGCCTCGTGGTCATCGACGAGGAGCAGCGCTTCGGCGTCGAGCACAAGGAACAGCTCAAGACGCTGCGCACCGCCGTCGACGTGCTCGCGATGTCCGCGACCCCGATCCCGCGCACGCTCGAGATGGCGGTCACCGGCATCCGTGAGATGTCCACGCTCGCCACGCCCCCCGAGGAGCGCCACCCGGTGCTCACGTACGTCGGGGGCTACGACGAGAAGCAGATCGTGGCAGCGATCCGGCGCGAGCTGCTCCGCGAGGGCCAGGTCTTCCTGGTCCACAACAAGGTCTCCAGCATCGAGCGCGCCGCGAGCCGCATCCGCGAGCTGGTGCCCGAGGCCCGGGTGGCGACCGCCCACGGCAAGATGGGCGAGCACAAGCTCGAACAGGTCGTCCTCGACTTCTGGGACAAGAAGTTCGACGTGCTGGTGTGCACGACCATCGTCGAGACCGGGCTCGACATCTCCAACGCCAACACCCTCATCGTCGAGCGCGCCGACGTGCTCGGCCTCAGCCAGCTCCACCAGCTCCGGGGCCGCGTGGGCCGCGGCCGGGAGCGCGCCTACTGCTACTTCCTCTACCCGCCCGAGAAGCCGATGACCGAGACGGCTCACGACCGGCTCCAGACCATGGCCAGCCACACCGACCTCGGGTCGGGCATCCAGATCGCCATGAAGGACCTCGAGATCCGGGGTGCCGGCAACCTGCTCGGTGGCGAGCAGTCCGGCCACATCGCGGGCGTCGGGTTCGACCTGTACGTCCGGCTCGTCGGCGAGGCTGTCGCCGACTTCCGCGGCGATGGCGAGACGGCGCCCGCCGAGATCAAGATCGAGCTGCCGGTCGACGCCCACCTGCCCCACGACTACGTGCCGGGCGAGCGGTTGCGCCTCGAGGCGTACAAGAAGCTCGCGAGCGTCGTCGACGAGCCCGCCCTGGCGGAGATCGAGGCCGAGCTGGTCGACCGTTACGGCCCGCTGCCCGAGCCGGTCCGCAACCTCATGGAGGTCGCCCGCCTGCGCACCGTCGCGCGCCAGGCTGGGGTGGCCGACATCTCGGTGCAGGGCAACTACGTCCGCTTCGGCCCGGTCGAGCTGCCGGAGTCCGGCATGCTCCGCCTGCAGCGGCTCTACCCGAAGTCGTTGGTCAAGGACGCGGTGCATACCATTCTCGTGCCGAAGCCGATGACAGCCCGGGTGGGTGGCCAACCGCTGCGAGACACGGCAGTCTTGCAGTGGGCCAGCGACCTGATCCGGGCCGTATTGCTGGGCAGCGTCGCCGACGCCGCCCGGGTTGGCACCCAGTCGGGTGCGATGTCGGCCCGATCGAGTCGTTGAGATGCGTCGAGTCGTGGAGAAGAGTCGTGAGAGAGGGATGTCAGTGAAGGCACGTCCGGCACCATCGTCGCGGGTCCGGTTTTCGGGGGCCCTGCGAGCGTCCATCGTGGCGGCAGTAGCCGTGGGGGTGCTCGCGGTCTCGGGGTGTGCCACGGCCGGCACGGCGGCAGTCGTCAACGGTGACCGCATCACCGAGCAGCAGCTCCTCACCGCCGTGAGCCAGCTCAACGCCGCGGCGCCGGGGGCGCACCTCGACAACGCCACCGCCCTCACGCTGCTGCTGCGCGCGCCGTTCACGCGCACGGTCGCCGACGGTGCAGGCAAGGGCTTGTCCGACAGTGCGGTGAAGGCCGCGCTCCGGACCGACAAGCTCAACACCGCGGCCATCGACATCGTGCGCACGAGTGACGCGTTCAACCCGCAGAACCCCGCCGTGCTCAGCCAGGCGGAGCAGATGCAGGTGCTGCAGGCCCTCCAGAAGGCCGACATCACGCTCAACCCCCGTTACGGCAAGCTCGATCGCCAGAACTTCAGCGTCGGGGCGGCCACGCCCAACTGGATCAAGGCCATTCCAGCGCCCGCAGCACAGGGCTGAGCGGTCGGTGCCCGGGCGCCTCACGCTGCTCATCGGCAGCCCACGGATCGCGCCGGGGCTGCTCACCCGCGCCGCGTGGCGCACCCTCGAAGACGCCGACGCGCTGCTCGCGCGTGACCCCGACGAGCCGCTCGCCGAGGCGCTCGTCGAGGCCGGTATGCCGGTGACTCACCTCGGAGCCGTGGCCCCACCCGAGCTGGCTCGCACCCTTGTCGGCGACGCAGCCTCGCGCACCGTGGTCTGGGTGGGCTCTGCCGACGGTGACCCGGGACTGACCGACGCGGTGGCCTCCGAGGTGTCGCGGCTGCCCGAGCCGCCTGAGGTGGAGGTGCTGGTCGGGTCGTGGGACGTCCCCGGCTCCCGGCTGCTGGACCTCGTGGCCGTGATGGACCGGTTGCGCTCGCCCGGGGGCTGCCCGTGGGACGCCGAGCAGACCCAGGAGTCGCTCGTGAAGTACCTCCTCGAGGAGGCGCACGAGGCGGCCGAGGCGATCGAGTCGGGGGACCGCGACCACATCCGCGAGGAGCTCGGTGACGTACTCCTCCAGGTTGCCTTCCAGTCCCGCGTGGCCCAGGAGCACCCCGCCCAACCGTTCGACATCGACGACGTGGCCGGGGGAATCGTCGACAAGCTGGTCCGCCGTCATCCGCACGTCTTCGCCGACGCGGACGCCTCGAGTCCTGAGGAGGTCGAGCGCGCCTGGGAGCAGATCAAGGCTCAGGAGCGCGCCGCGAAGGCAGGCCACACGGGTGGGGAGGCCGGCCACGAGAGCCTGCTCCACGGCATACCGAGGTCGTTGCCGAGCCTGCTGGCCGCCGAGAAGGTCCTGGCTCGCTGGGAGCGCACGGGCGGAGACCTCGCAGGCCTGGTCGCACCCCCCGACCTCCGACGAGCCCGCCTCCGACTCAGACCTAGGCCTCGCCATGCTGGCCCTCGTCGCCCGCGCGTGCCAACAGGGTGTGTCCGCCGAGGACCTGCTCCGACGGGCGGTTCGCGACTTCGCCGAGCGTGACGCCCGACCCTGACTGTTCTCGCTAGACGAGGTGTGCGAGCGACCACCGCTGGCCCGTTGAGCTGTCGATGAGCACGCACGTCTCGGCGACCGCCTCCATCGGCAGGATGTCGAACGCCGCGGCCGCCGCCTCCCCGAGCTCGGCCCGACGCACCCGTGTGGCCAGGCTGCTGTGCGGGATCCACGCCCCCGGCCGGTAGTGCCGGTGGAGGTCTGCGCCGGTGGCCTCGCATGCTCCGACGACGGCGGTCTGGCGCATCTGGAGGTCCGCGCTGGCGGAGGGCAGCAGGACCGCCCGGCCGCGCCGAAACAGGCCGACCGCGTCGAACCGGAGGGTCAGTGGTTCGCCGTGGGGGAGGTCGGCCAGCGCGGCGGCGACGGCTGCCACGTCGAAGGTCCGCAACACGGCATACGACAGGTGGGGGACGTGTCGGCGGTGGGTGTGCGTGGCGAGGGTCCGGGTGCCGCCGGACTCGAGCCGGTGCCACAGCTGGCGGATGGCCCGGTCGGTGCCGGGGTCGAACAGCAAGCAGACGGCCAGCGCCATGCGCACCATTCTTGCCCAGGCGGAGCCGTCGAGGGCGGTCGAGGGCATCCGAGGGGTACTTGGAAAGCCAAAGATGCTTTATGATCCCAAGTATGAGCCTCACGCAACGCGAGCGAGACATCGTGGAGCTGCTCCGTGCCGAGCCGTTGCTGGACGCAGCAGCGATCGCCGAACGCGTCGGCAGCACCAAGGCGGCGGCGTCGGTGCACCTGTCCAACCTCACCAAGAAGGGCGTGATCCTGGGGCGCGGCTACGTCGTGCGTCCTGACACGCACTCCGTGGTCGTGGTCGGCGGCGCCAACATGGACATCCGCGCCCACTCGAGCTCCCGCGCACAGCTGCGCACCTCCAACCCCGGAGCGGCGATCACCACGCCCGGCGGGGTGGGGCGCAACATCGCCGAGAACCTCGCGCGGCTCGGCAGCCCGACCCACCTTGTTGCGCCGGTCGGCCGCGACGCGTTCGGAGACCAGCTCGTCGCGACGACGCGCGCGGCGGGCGTCAACGTCGACCACCTGATCCCCGCCGAGGGACCCACCGGCACCTACCTCGCCGTGATGGACTCGACCGGTGAGCTGGTCGTCGCAGTCTCGAACATGGTCGTCACCGACCAGCTCACGGTCCGCCAGCTCGAGTCCTCGCGCGAGCTGTTCGCCCACGCCGACCTGCTGGTCCTCGACGGGAACCTGCCGACCGCGCCAGCGCTGTGGCTGCTCGACCTTGCCGCGGCCCACGGTGTGCAGGTCGTCCTCGACCCGGTCAGCGTCGCCAAGGCGAGCCACCTCGCAGTCAGCCTCTCCCCGGCGCGCCCACTCGCCGCTCTGACGCCGAACCACGACGAGCTGGAGTCCCTGGTCGGTGAACCCGTCCCCAACACCAGGGCCGGCATCTCCCGTGCCGCCCGCCGGCTGCACGCCCTCGGGGTCCGGCACGTCTGGGTGCGGCGGGGCGTCCGGGGCAGCCTGCTCAGCAGCGTCGCCGACGACGGCACCGTGACGGTCACCGCGCTCGCGGCTCCGGCCGTTCAGGTCGCCGACGTGACCGGCGCGGGCGACGCGATGACCGCAGCGTTCGTCCACGCCCTGCTGCGCGGCGACGCCCCCGCCGACGCGGCGCGCTTCGGACAGATGGCTGCCGCGCTCACCGTGGCGAGCCCCGAGACCGTCCGACCCGACCTCACCGCCCAGCTCGTCGACGCAGAGCTGCACCGACCCAGCCCGCGCCCCACCAAGGAGAACCGATGACCACCCCCCACCCCGCGCTCCGCCTCGCCCCCGAGGTGGCAGCCGCGCTGGCCGCGGGAGCGCCCGTGGTGGCGCTCGAGAGCACCATCATCAGCCACGGCATGCCCTACCCCCGCAACGTCGAGATGGCGGTCGAGGTCGAGGGCATCATCCGCGACGGTGGCGCCACGCCGGCCACCATCGCGGTCCTCGACGGGGTTCCCCGGATCGGGCTCGAGCGCGACGACCTCGAGACGCTGGCGACCCACCCCGACGTCGCCAAGGTGAGCCTGCGCGACCTGCCGCACGTGATCGCGCGCCGCGGCCATGGCGCCACGACCGTGGCCAGCACCATGCGCCTCGCCGCACTGGCCGGCATACCGGTCTTCGTCACCGGCGGGCTGGGCGGCGTGCACCGCGGCGCGGCCACCACCATGGACATCTCCGCCGACCTCACCGAGCTGGGACAGACCGACGTCACCGTCGTCTCGGCCGGCGTGAAGTCGATCCTCGACATCGGCCTGACCCTGGAGGTGCTCGAGACCCTCGGCGTGCCCGTGGTCGCCTTCGGCGCCGACGAGTTCCCCTCGTTCTACTCGCGGTCCAGCGGGCACCGCGCCCCGCTGCGCGTCGACTCCGTCGGGGAGCTCGCCGAGATGATGCGGGCCAAGTGGTCGCTCGGCCTGCGAGGCGGCATCGCCGTCGCCAACCCCGTGCCGGCCGTCGACGAGATCCCCGCCGGCGAGATCGACGGCCTCATCCAGCAGGCCCTCGCCGAGAGCGACGAGCGCGGGATCCGCGGCAAGGACATCACTCCGTTCCTGCTCGGCCGCATCGTGGAGCTCTCGGGTGGCCGCTCCCTCGACACGAACATCGCGCTGGTCCGCCACAACGCCCGCCTCGGCGCGGCCCTGGCCGTCGCCTACGCCGCTGCCTGACCGCCCCGGGTATGCCGCGGGGCGGACTCCGTGAGGGAGCCCGCCCCGCGGGTACTGCGCTGGCCGGTCAGGACAGGTTCACCGCCGTGTCGTCGACCACGAAGGACGTCTGCAGGCTGGTGTCCTCGGTCCCGGTCCAGGTGAGCGTCACCGTCTGCCCCGCGTATGCCGAGAGGCTGACCGTCTTGGCCTGGTAGCCGCTCGCCGCGTTGAGGTTGGACAGCGTCTGCAGGACCGTCGAGCCGACCTTGACCTTCAGCGTGTCGTAGGCCGAGGTGGTCGTGGTCTCGGCCGTGTCGATGTGGACGTAGTAGGTCAGGGTTGCCGAGCACCCGGCCGGGATGGTCACCGACTGCGAGATCGTGTCGGTGTGGCTGGTGCCGTAGCCGTCCATCCACGCGTCGTAGCTACCCGAACGGGCCGGCTCAGACGGACCGTTGACCCCGATGACGCCCGTGCTGGCGGTCCAGCCCGTCGCGCCCGACTCGAAGCCCGGGTTGCTCAGGAGCTGGCCGGAGCAGCCGGTGCCACCGCTGGAGATCGTCCAGGTGAAGGTAGCGCTGCCGCTCGCCCCGGTCGTGTCCGTGGCCTTGGCCGTGACGGTGTAGGCGCTCGCCGTGGTCGGGGTGCCCGAGATCAGCCCGGTGGACGAGTTGATCGACAGGCCCGCCGGGAGCCCGGTGGCCGAGTAGGTCAGGGTCTGGCCGGAGGCCGAGTCACTGGCCGAGATCTGCAGGCTGGTCGCGGTGCCGACGGTGCCGGTCCGGCTCCCTGGGTTGGTGACGGACACGGTGTTGCCCGTCGAACCACCGACGACCGTGTGCGAGAGGTCGCAGCGGTTGGTGTCGTTGGACCAGGTGGCCTGCTCGGCGAACGAGCCGGTGGCCATCGCGACGTTGCCGGCACCACCGGCCGAGCCGGGGGAGATCCAGGCGCACTCGTCGGCGTTCTCCTGGCCGTTGTAGCTGCCTCCGGTCTTGTTCGTCCAGCCACCCGCCGGGTTCTGGTCGGTGATGGTCTCGGCGTACTCGTGACCCTCGACCATGGTGTAGCCGTCCGTCGTACCGGCCGACCCGGAGTTGACGAAGTTCTGGCCGCAGCTGGTGCCCTGGTCCATGACGTAGGGCATGTTGGTGAAGGCGATGTCGCCGTAGCTGGAGCTGACGCCGACGTCGCCGTTCCAGTCGTGCCAGGCGCAGAACCCGCCCGTCTTGTAGCTGTCGGGGTTGAGGCCCTTGGCCGACAGGACGACGTACTGCGCGTAACGGTTGCTCGCAGCCGTGGTGTTGCCGAAGTGGCCGGCAGCCTTGACCGCCTCGGTCCCGAGCTGGGCCCCCGTGGCGGCACTGGGCTCGGCCGCCGAGTTGTCGTACCAGACACCGGCCAGGTTGCCGCCCGTCGGGTAGCCGACGTGCGGTGCGCCGGACGGGCAGGACGTGGCGCCGCTCGCCACCAGCGACCCGTCGCAGTACTGGGTCATGACGCCGGACCACAGCTCGTTGTTGGTGCCGAGACCCTTGAACATCTGCTGGAGCTTGCCGGCCCCGCCGGCGCTGTCGCTGCTGAACGCGAGGTTGCCGTTGCCGTCGGTGCTCGAGGTGCCCCACTGGGTGCCCCAGAACACGAGGTACACCTTCGGAGTGCCGCTCGTGACACCGATCCCGTCGACCCCGCCGCCATAGGACAGGGTCTGCGGGCCGGTCGCCGCGATGTTGGCATGCGCCCAGGCCTGCATCTTGGAGTTGGTGTCACGCGTGGCGAAGGCGCCGTGCCGGTAGCCGTGGCCGTTTGCCTGGGGGGAGTACGGGTTGGGTGAGGGACGGGATCCGGCGGAGTGTCCGGCTCCCTGGGCGGAGGCTGCGACGGCAGGGGTGGCCATGGCGGCGGCGGCCATGAGGCACAAGGCGCTCAAGCCGACGAAGCCCGCAGAGCCTCGCTTCGTGGTGAAAGTCAACAACGTTGGTCCTTTCGAGTCCTCCCGGGGCGACCTGGTCCCGTGTGGGGGTCGTTCCGGCTGGTGGGCCACGGTCAGTGGTGGGGGAAGTCAACAACTGCCTGTGGCGGCCATCGGTCTGTGGACCGTCAAGGTTGTGTCAGGAGTCCGGGCGCTCTGGTAAGGACTCGGCATCCCGTTGGCATCCCTTCGTCCTGGCCGTGCGGACGCGGGTCGCTGTCCGGTCCGGGGGGCCCGGGCAGGTAGCCTCGACTCGTACCCCGCGCATCCGGTGGGACCTCCCGCCGCGCGCTCGGTGGTGCATCCGACGGCACCAGACGATGGAGAAGCAGTGGCCAGCATCGAGGCAGTAGGCGCTCGCGAGATTCTCGACTCGCGCGGCAACCCCACGGTCGAGGTCGAGGTGGCCCTCGACGACGGCACGATCGCCCGCGCGGCGGTGCCCTCCGGCGCCTCCACCGGCGCGTTCGAGGCGGTCGAGCGCCGTGACGGCGACAAGGGCCGCTACCTCGGCAAGGGCGTCGAGAAGGCTGTGGACGCGGTGCTCGACGACATCGGCCCCAAGCTGGTCGGCTACGACGCCAGCGAGCAGCGCATCGTCGACGGCGTGATGCTCGGTCTCGACGGCACCGACAACAAGGCGAACCTCGGCGCCAACGCGATCCTGGGCGTCTCGCTGGCCGTGGCCAAGGCGGCCGCCGAGTCCGCCGGTCTGCCGCTTGTTCCGCTACGTCGGTGGCCCCAACGCCCACGTCCTGCCCGTGCCGATGATGAACATCCTCAACGGTGGCAGCCATGCCGACTCCAACGTCGACATCCAGGAGTTCATGATCGCGCCGATCGGCGCCGAGTCCTTCCGCGAGGCACTGCGCTGGGGCGCCGAGGTCTACCACGCGCTCAAGGGCGTCCTCAAGGACAAGGGCCTGGCCACCGGGCTGGGCGACGAGGGCGGCTTCGCGCCGAACCTCGAGTCCAACCGCGCCGCGCTCGACCTCATCCTCGAGGCCATCGAGAAGGCCGGCTACGAGCCCGGCACCCAGATCGCGCTCGCTCTCGACGTCGCCGCGAGCGAGTTCCACAACGAGGACGGCACCTACCAGTTCGAGGGTGTCGCGAAGACGTCCGGCGAGATGGTCGAGTACTACACCGGGCTGGTCGACTCCTACCCGCTCGTCTCCATCGAGGACCCGCTCAACGAGGAGGACTGGGACGGCTGGAAGACGATGACCGACCGCCTCGGCTCCCGGGTCCAGATCGTCGGCGACGACCTCTTCGTCACCAACCCCGCCCGGCTTGCCCGCGGCATCGCCTCGGGCACGGCCAACGCGCTGCTCGTCAAGGTCAACCAGATCGGTTCCCTGACCGAGACCCTCGACGCCGTCGACCTCGCCCAGCGCAACGGCTACCGCTGCATGATGAGCCACCGCTCCGGCGAGACCGAGGACGTCACCATCGCCGACCTCGCCGTGGCCACGAACTGCGGCCAGATCAAGACCGGGGCCCCGGCCCGCTCCGAGCGCGTCGCGAAGTACAACCAGCTGCTGCGCATCGAGGAAGAGCTCGACGACGCTGCCATGTATGCCGGCGCCGGCGCCTTCCCCCGCTTCTCACCGAAGGCCTGAGGCCGGGCACCGGGCGGGGAGGACGGCGACCAGTGGCAACCACAGGACACGGCAAGGGCAGTGGTGGCGGGCGTCCCACCACCCGCCGCTCCGCCGTGCCCCGGGCCAGCGGCGCCGGGCGGCCCAGCACGCCTCGCTCGGCGGCCGCCCGACCCGGCGCGGGCCCCGGCCGCTCCCGGGCGACCGCCTCAGGCGCGATGCGCAAGGCCGTGGCCGCGCGGGGCGCGCAGGAGCGCCGCGCCTCCCGGGCTGTGCTGCGGTCGGTCGTGCTCGCGTCGATCCTCGTGCTGCTCGCCGTGACGCTGGTGCCCACCTTGCGGTCCTACCTGCGCCAGCAGGGGCAGATCGACTCGCTGCGCCACCAGGTCGCCGCCCAGCGCACGGACGTCACGAGCCTGCAGAAGGAGCAGGCCCGCTGGAACGACGAGGCCTACGTCGTCCAGCAGGCTCGTGAGCGCCTCAAGTTCGTCAAGGTTGGCGAGAAGTCCTACACCGTGATCGACGGCCGGCCGGCCGCCCGGACCGAGCCCGGCGTCGCCGCGGCGCCTGCCGCGAGCAGCGACCACCCGTGGTACGGCCAGCTGTGGGAGTCGGTGCGCGTCGCCGACTCGGGCCCCGCCGCCATCGCGCCCGCGAAGTGAGCGAGTACCTGGGGCCCCAGGGGTCGGGCCTGCCCTCGCCGGCCGACCTCGACGCCGTCCATGCCCAGCTCGGCCGGACGCCCCGTGGCGTGGCCGGGGTGGCCCACCGCTGTCCCTGCGGGCACCCCGACGTCCTGGAGACCGAGCCCCGGCTGCCCGACGGCACGCCGTTCCCCACGACGTTCTATGCCACCTGCCCCAAGCTGACCGGCGCCATCTCCACCCTCGAGTCCACCGGGCTGATGAAGGACATGACCGACCGTCTCGCCGCCGATCCCGAGCTGGCCGAGCGGTATGCCGCGGCGCACGAGGACTACCTGGCCCGGCGTTCCGGCCTCGGCGAGGTCCCCGAGATCGCCGGGATCTCGGCCGGTGGCATGCCCACCCGCGTCAAGTGCCTACACGTCCTCGTAGCCCACTCCCTCGCCGTCGGGCCCGGGGTGAACCCGCTCGGTGACGAGGCCCTCGCCCGGCTCGACGACTGGTGGACCGGCGGCTCGTGCGTCCCCCGCCAGCGGCGGCGACGAGCCCGCCACCCCGTGACCCGGGTGGGCGCCGTGGACTGCGGCACGAACTCGATCCGGCTGCTCGTCGCCGATGTCGACGCGGCGACCGGGGTCCTCACCGATGTGCTGCGGCGCATGGAGGTGGTCCGCCTGGGCTACGGGGTGGACCGGACCGGCCAGATCGCTCCGGAGGCGATGTCCCGCACCCTGGCGATGACCCGCGAGTATGCCGGCCAGTGCCGCGACCTCGGCGTCACCCGGGTGCGGTTCGTGGCCACCTCGGCGTCCCGCGACGCCAGCAACGCTGCCGACTTCGTCGAGGGCGTGCGCGAGGCGTTCACGCACTATGACGCCGCGCCTGAGGTCATCTCGGGCGACGAGGAAGCCGCGCTGTCGTTCGGTGGGGCCACTGGCGACCTGCGCGCACGCGGCATACCGGGGCCGTTCCTCGTGGTCGACCTCGGTGGCGGCTCCACCGAGTTCGTCCGGGGCGAGACCGTGGTCGAGTCGGCCCGGTCGGTCGACATCGGCTGCGTCCGCATCACCGAGCGCCATCTCCACTCGGACCCACCCACGCAGGCAGAGATCGACGCGGCGGTTCGGGACATCGACGCGGCCATCGACCAGGCGGCCGACCAGGTCGACTTCACTGGGATCGGCTCGCTGGTGGGGTTGGCCGGCAGTGTCACCACGATCACGGCCCAGGCGCTCGGGCTGCGCTCCTACGACCCCGACCTGATCCACCTGACCGAGCTGCCACCCGAGCGGGTCGTCGCGGCGTGCGAGTCGCTGCTGCACCTGACCCGGGCCGAGCGGGCGGCACTGGGCTTCATGCACCCAGGTCGCGTCGACGTGATCGGGGCGGGTGCGCTGGTCTGGCGCCAGGTGGTCCTGCGGCTGGCGGCCCAGGGGGTCACGAGGGTGGTCACCTCCGAGCACGACATCCTCGACGGCATCGCGCTGTCCCTCGCGCGCTGAGGGTCGAACTCGGGACGGGATGTCGGGCCACGAGCCGTAACCTCACGGCCACTTGGTCGTTGCCCGGGTGACGTCCATCACGCAGCGAGGGGTGATGACCACGGTCGACGACGAACGCATGCGACCGGCGGGTGACCCGGAGTCCGCGACTCCCGGTCGGCTCCACGCTGCCGTGCGGCCGACGACCCCGATCTCCCCGTTAGGCCCGGCCCGTGGCCCGCTGGCCCGCCTCGGTGACCGTGCCTACGGCCTGGCGTTCCTGCTCGTCGTCGGACTGCTCATGGCCTTTGCCGTCGCGTCGTATGTCAAGGCCTTCAGCCCCGTGGTCCACGTGAGCCTCCTGACCGACCGGATCGGGTCGCAGCTGCAGACCTCCTCCGACGTCAAGCTGCGGGGGCTGGTGGTCGGTGAGGTGCGGGGCATCGAGACGACCGCCACCGGTGCCCGGCTGGACCTGGCGCTCGACCCAGATCTGGTGCCGTTGATCCCGGCGGATGTGACGGCGCGGTTGTTGCCGAAGACGTTGTTCGGTGAGCGGTTCGTGGATCTGGTGTCGCCGGAGGCGGGTCGTGCTGGGGTGGGGCACATCGTGGCGGGGGCGACGATCGGTCAGGATCGGACGTCGGTGGCGATCGAGCTGGAGAAGGTGTTTGCGGACCTGTTGCCGTTGTTGCGCACGGTGCGGCCGGAGAAGCTGGCGGCGACGTTGGATGCGTTGGCGTCGGCGTTGGATGGTCGGGGGACCCGGCTGGGTCAGAGCCTGGTGTTGGTGGATTCGTATTTCAAGGCGTTGAACCCGAAGATGCCGGTGATCCAGGCGGATATTTCGGGGTTGGCGGATCTGGCGTCGACGTATGCGGTGGCGGCGCCGGCGTTGGTGCGGGCGGCGACGAACTTGATCACGACGAATACGACGATCGTGCAGCGTAGGGATGCGCTGGCGGGGTTCTTGGCGGGGACGGCGGGGTTTGCGAACACGACGGCGGATTTCTTGGATGCCAATGGTGAGCGGATCATCCAGGTGGGTCGGGTGCAGCGCCCGACGGTGGCGGTGTTCGCCAAGTACTCCCTGCAATACCCCTGTTTCACCCAGTCGCTGGTCCAGTGGTTGCCCCGCATCGATGGCGCGTGGCGTCACAACACCTTCCACCTGACCATCGAGACCTCGCCGCAGCGACCCGGCTACCACCCGGGCGAGGAGCCTCGCTGGGGTGAGCACCGGCCGGCCTCCTGCGGGCTGCTCCCGACGCCGAACACCTCCCAGGCACGACCGGTCCCGGGCAAGAAGTTCGACGACGGCACGGACAACATCGGGGGCTACAGCTCGAACCCGAGCTTCTCGGCGCTGCCCCAGTACTTCAGTGCCGTGAGTGGTGCCGCCATCCCCGACCCGAACTCCGGCCTGGCCGGCACGCACGACGAGCAGCTGGTCGTGGCGGCCCTGCTCGACGGCAGCGACCTGCCGTCAGCGATCACGACGCTGCTCGCCGGACCGATGCTGCGCGGCGGGCTGGTGTCCCAGGACGGCGGTTGAGCGCCGCCCGAGCGGGGCCTGAACGCCCGTCAGGTCGTGGGGGTCGTGCGCGGCAAGAGCGTCCCGAGGCCGCCCCAGACCGCCGACACGACCAGGTCCGTCGCGTCCTCGGCGGTGATCTCGGGGCGCCGGGTGCGCCACACCGCGACCCGCTCGCACGCGCCGACGATCACCTCGGCATACCCCTCGAGCAGGGTGTCCGGCACCTCGCCCAGCCCTGGCGCGCCGGCGAGCGCGCGGGCCGTGGCATCGGACTGCTGCGCGCGGATGCTCTCGATGAGGGGGCTGGCCTGGGACGCCATCGCGCCCTCCTGCTGGATGAGCACGAACGCGGTGGCGTGCTCGTCGATGAAGTCGAAGAATGCGCGTACGCCCGCCCGGAAGACCTCGCCCAGCGGGGCGTCCGGCCCGGTCGCGGCCCACGAGGCCTCGGTCGCCTCGCGCAGCTGGCTGCGGGCCCGGGTGATGCACGCCGACAGCAGGCCCTCCTTGGAGCCGAAGTACTCGTAGATCAGGGGCTTGGTCACCCCGACCCGGTCGGCGACCTCCTCCATGGTGGTGGCCTGGTAGCCGCGCTCGGCGAAGACCTGCTCGGCCGCGACGAGGATCTGCTCCTCGCGCTGGGCGCGCGGCATCCGCTTGCGGACCGGGGTGGGGGATGCAGGGCTCACGCGGCGATCGTAGCGTCTCGCCCGATCAACTTACCCATGGTAAGTTAGCCCGCATGACCGTACCCCACCACAGGGTCGTGATCGTCGGCACCGGGTTCTCCGGCCTCGGCATGGCCATCCGTCTGGCGCAGCGGGGCGACCAGGACTACGTGCTCCTGGAGAAGGCCGACGACGTCGGTGGCACCTGGCGCGACAACCGCTACCCGGGGTGTGCCTGCGACGTGCCCTCACGGCTCTACTCGTTCTCCTTCGACCAGAACCCTTCGTGGTCGCGCGACTTCGCGACCGCCCCGGAGATCTGGGCCTACCTGCGTGACGTCGCCGACCGGTATGCCGTGCGCGACCGCGTCGTGTTCGGCGCCGACCTGCGCTCGGCGAACTATGACGAGCGCGCGCGGCGCTGGAGCCTGACCGCTGCCGACGGGCGCGGCTGGACCTGCGACGCCCTCGTCCTGGGCGTCGGCGCGCTGCACGAGCCGAGGCTGCCCGACATCGAGGGGCTCTCCGACTTCGACGGCGCCGTCATGCACACGGCCCAGTGGCCCGAGGACGACGGCCTGGACGGGGCACGGGTGGCAGTCGTCGGCACCGGCGCGAGCGCGGTGCAGCTCCTGCCGGAGGTCGCCGTGCGCGCCGCACACACCACCGTCTTCCAGCGCACCCCGGCCTGGATCCTGAGCAAGCACGACAAGGACTGGAGCCCGGGACGCCAGCGCCGCTTCCGCCGCTGGCCGGCCCTCCAGCGCGCCGTGCGCTGGCGCACCTACTGGGCGCTCGAGGCGCGGGCGCCGTTCTTCGTGCGCTTCCCGTCGTTGGCGCGGCTCGTGGAGCGGATGGCCCTGCGTGAGCTCCGCTCGTCGGTGAGCGACCCGCAGCTACGGGCCAAGCTCACGCCTGACTACACCATCGGGTGCAAGCGCATCCTGCTCTCCAACGACTACTGGCCCACGTTCGAGCGCGACGACGTGTCGCTGGTAACCGAGCCGATCGTGCGCGTCGAGCGCGATGCGGTGGTCACCGCCGACGGCACGCGGCATACGGTCGACGCCCTGGTGCTCGGGACAGGTTTCGATGTGTCCGGCAGCTTCGAGCGCATCGACGTGACCGGCCTGGGTGGCAGGTCGCTGGCGCAGGCCTGGGCTGGCGGGATGCACACCAACCTCGGCATCACCGTGGCGGGCTTCCCCGAGCTCTACCTTCTGCTGGGCCCCAACACCGGGCTCGGTCACAACTCCGTGGTGCTCATGATCGAGCTGGCGACCGGGTACGTCCTGCAGTGCCTCGACCGCGGTCGCGCCGGGGCCCGGGTCGTCACCGAGCGCGCCCAGGCGGCGTTCACCCAGGAGATGCTGCGCCGGACCAAGCACACGGTGTGGGCCACCGGATGCCGGAGCTGGTACCTCGACCGGTTCGGGCACAACACCTCGACCTGGCCCGGCTCGACCATCGGGTACTGGTGGCGCACCCGTCGGGTCGACGATGCGCAGTTCGAGATCGTGCAGGTGCCCGCCGAGGACAGGGAGTCCGTTGATGCGTAAGACTATTCAGTCGTTTCGACCGCAGGTGTCGATCGTCACCGGTGCTGCGTCGGGCATCGGCCGCGCCATCGCGGCCGAGCTGGTCGCCCGCGGCAGCCTCGTGGTGATCGCCGACCTCGACGGGACTGCCGCGCAGACGGCAGCCCGCGAGCTCGGGCCCTCGGCAGTCGCGGCCACCGTCGATGTCGCCGACGCCGAGGCGGTGCGGAGCCTCGTCGACGGGGTCGTCGCCGAGCACGGTCGGCTCGACGTCATGGTCAACAACGCCGGGGTCGCCATCGGCGGCCTGCTCGAGGAGCTCGACGAGCGGCACTGGGCCAAGGCCATCGACGTCAACCTGCGCGGCGTGATCAACGGCGTGACCGCGGCATACCCGCACCTGCGCGCCCAGGGGAGCGGCCACATCCTCAACACGGCCTCGCTCGCCGGGCTCATCCCCGCCCCGGCCATGCTGCCGTACACGACGACCAAGCACGCGGTCGTCGGGCTGTCGACGGCGCTGCGCGCCGAGGCTGCGAGCCAGGGGGTGAAGGTCAGCGTGCTGTGCCCGGGTTTCGTCGACACCCCGCTGCTCGACGAGGTGTATGCCGCGCCGGCCAGCTTCGCAGGCGGCAGCGTCCGGTCGCGGGTGCGGCTGATGCAGCCGAAGTTCCTCACCCCGGAGCTCACCGCCAAGCGCGCGGTCGACGGCTTGGCCGCCAACAAGGCGGTCATCCCGGTGGGGTTCCTGGCCCACCTCAGCTGGCGCGCGCTGCGGTACGTGCCGCCGCTGGCGCGAGCCGCGATCCAGCTGCAGGCCACCGGTCACCGGCGGCTCAACGAACGGGCGTCGCGCAGGGTCGGCCAGGTCTAGGACGCCGCCTCGGCACGGGGGTGGCAGCCGGTCGTCGCGAGGGGGTGTTCCGGTTTCAGCGGGGGTAGGCGCGCAGGATCGCGTGGACCGAGTCGGGCACCGGTGCGCCGCTGGTGTTCCAGGCATCTCGCTCAGGCTCGCCAGCGGTCACTCGCAGCGGCACCACGCCCGTCCACGCCCGCGTCGGCTCACCGTCAGGTGGCTCCGACCCGCCCTCGCGGCACTTGTAGAGCCAGGACCCTTCGGCGATCGGCAGGCTCAGGCAGACCGTGGCCGAGAGCTCCTTCGTCGTGCTCGGAACGACCTCGCGGGTGCGACCGGGGAACAGCCGGTCGGTGAGCGTCTCCAGCCCGGCGGCTGCTTCGGGCCCAGACAGGGTCTGCAACGTCCCGCGCAGCACAGCGCTGCGGTAGTTCGCAGAAGACTCGAAGGCGTTGAAGGCGACCACGAAACCGTCGAGCGAGAGGACCGTCAGGGTCGCCGGCGCACCGTCGCTCACCTGGCGCAGGGCGCCCGCACCGGTCGAGCCGTGGAGCAGCACCCGGTCGCCGTCGCGGGCGAAGAACATGGGCACCGACCACGGCATACCGTCGACCACGGTCGACAGAACGCCTACGGGCACCTCGTCGAGCAGGCTGTCGAGGGTCGCTCGCTCGGAGCTCGCCCGGCCCTCTTTTCGGGTCAGGGTGGCGCGGGGGTCATCGGTCACCCCGCAATGATGGCAGCAGTGGTCTGGGCAGTGGGTCTCTGCTCGGACGGTGCGCGGCGGCGGCATACTGGGCGCGCCCCCGTAGCCCAACTGGCAGAGGCAGGCGACTTAAAATCGCCACCGGTGCGGGTTCGACCCCCGTCGGGGGCACCCAGCGTGACCTTGCGCGATCTTGGCCTGACCTCAGGTCAGCGGGCACTTCACCAGGTTCGCGGCCAGCAGCGCCGCCGAGTAGGTGTCCACCTGGCCCTGGCCCGTCTTCCAGGACTGTGTCCACATGGCCCCCATCTGGCTGGCGGTGAGGTGCCCCGCCCGGAACATGTCCATGTCCTGGATGTGGTGCTCCCAGGTCGTGATCGCGCTCCTCGCCCGCTCGAGCACCGCGACCCGGGCGCGGGTCGCCTTGACGCAGGCCGAGATCGCATTGACCTGCGCCATCGGGGCCGAGCAGGCCGCGGTCGGTCCCAGCTCGGGGCAGTCGGCCTTGCTCGTGCTCAGCGCCTTGTCAGCAGTGCGGAACGCCGCCGCCTTCGCGCCCGCATCGACCCGGCTCTGCTCCCAGTAGGTCCTGGCGACCGCCAAGGTGATCTTCCCGGCGACCAGGAGGTTCATCGCGTCGATGTGCTTCTGGAACTGTTCGAGGGACACCGCC
Source organism: Nostocoides sp. HKS02 (assembly GCF_009707485.1). Lineage (NCBI taxonomy): Bacteria > Bacillati > Actinomycetota > Actinomycetes > Micrococcales > Intrasporangiaceae > Nostocoides > Nostocoides sp. HKS02. Next base: position 3,359,841 of record NZ_CP046121.1, read on the forward strand.
GCCGCCGCGAGGTCGGCCTGCTGGCGCAGGTTCGCGAGCCGGCACGCTTCGGTGGCGCCGTCGAGAGCGCCACCCGTCGTGGTCGCGCCCGAGCTGGCCTTCCCGCTTGCGGTCGACGCCACCGGGTGGGCGACCGAGCCCGAGGTCCCGTGCGCCGCGCCTGACCCGGCCGCCGTCGGTGGACCGGTCGAGCCCCCCGCCGTCGCGCTGGTGTTCAGGAACCGGGTCACCAGGACGAATGGAAGGATGAGGGCCAGCAACCCCGCCACCAGCAGCAGGACGATGCGCCCCCACGCCAGTGATGTTTGCTCGTCGTCGATGCCCATGGCTCTCGCCTGCCTTCGATTGAGCGGATTACCGAGTATTGAACGGCGCTCGGGGGGCTGAACTCGGGCATCGGGCCCGGCATCGCGTCATGCCGATGGGGGACACTGCGGGAACTCCGAGGGCTCTCCCCACGTACTCTGGAATGAGCGGCGTTCTGCATAGCCGTACCGAGGTCCAGGAGGGACGACAGATGGCCAGCAACCCGGTGTTCGACCGGATCGACAAGGAATCCCGTCAGGGGTATGCCGGGTTCGGCGGGGCCCCGGAGCGGCCGGCGTCGGCTGCAGGTGGCGCAGGCGACGGCTTGACTCCCCAGCAGCTCCAGGACCTCTACAACCAGCCCTCGGCGGGGCCGGTGCAGATGCGCAGGCTCACGCTCGACGACGTCGTCATGAAGACGTCCGGACTCTTCGCCCTGGTGATCGTCGGGGCCGTCGTCGGGTGGCAGCTCGCCCCCACGTACGGCCCGCTCCTGGTCATCGGCGGCATCGCGATCATCCTGGGGCTCGGCCTGGTCATCGCCCTGCGCAAGACCATCAGCGTGCCGCTCATCCTCGTCTACGCCGCGGGCCAGGGCTTGTTCGTCGGCGCGATCAGCCAGTTCTACAGCCTGCGGTTCGACCCGATCGGCCAGACCGACGTCTTCCACGGCATCGTCGCCCAGGCCGTCCTCGGCACGCTGTCGGTGTTCGCCGGCATGTTGCTGGCCTACAAGACCGGGCTGGTGCGGGTCACCGCGAAGTTCCGTCGCATCGTCACGATGGCGGTCATCGGCTACGCCGTCTTCGCCCTGATCAACTTCCTCTACGCGGTCATCGGCAACCACACGTTCGGCATCGGTGGCACCGGTCCGTTGGGCTTCTTCGTGTCGATCTTCGCGATCGGGCTCGCCTCGGCGATGCTGGCCGTCGACTTCGACTCCATCGACCGGGCGATCTCAGCCGGTGCCCCCGAGAAGTACTCGTGGCTGCTGGCCCACGGCCTGATCGTCACGCTGGTCTGGCTGTACCTCGAGATCCTGCGGCTGCTGGGCCGCATGCGCAGCAACTGACGTGCCGCCGAAATCCCCTGTGCCTCAGGAGGTTTCGCTAGAGCTCCGGCGGGTGGTCCAGCGGTGGCAGCAACTGCCGCTGGACCACGCGCAGTCGCGTATGCCGGCCGTTCGCGAGCTCCTCGACGCCCTCGCCGGCCGTGCGGTGCCCGATCTCGGGCCTGAGGTGCTCATGGACCAGCTCACCGTCCTGGTCTACGACGCGAGCGAGGCGGGAGCCCCAGCGGACCTGGGGGCCCGCCTCGCCGCACTCCGCCGCGCGCTGGGCTGACGCGGCATACCCGCAGTCGAGGTGAACTCGCCGGTGGGGACCGGCGCGTTCACCTCGACCGGGGGGACCTGTGGATACCGAGCGGCTGGCAACGTGGCGAGCCACCATGCTTCGACAATGCCCTCGATCGTCCGCACGGAGCGCTCGACCTTGCGGGACCTCGCACCCGACGGCGTCCTGCCGCGCGCCGTGCTGCGTGAGCATGGTTGGGATCGAGATGCGGTCGCACGTCAGGTTGCGGCAGACCGATGGGCGATCCACGGGCGTCAGACCGTGGCGCTGCACACGGCTCCGCTCAGCCCGCGGGCTCAACGGTGGCGGGCGATCTGGGAGGTGGGCCATCGCGTGGCCGCGCTCGATGGAGTGACCGCACTCCAGGCCAGTGGTCTGCGTGGCTATGCCGACGACGAGGTCCATGTGTCGGTCAAGCACACCGCGCGGCTCAAGCCACTCGAAGGGATTCGGCTCCACAAGGTGATCCGCCGGGTCGATGGAGAGCTGGCGCTGGCCGGCATACCCCGCACCGTCCCCGCGGTCGCGGCGGTGCGCGCCGCGCACTGGGCGGTGAGCAACCGGCAGGCCGCCCTGCTGCTCGTCATGCCGGTGCAGCAGCGGATGGTCACTGGGGCCCAGCTGCTCGACGCGGTTCGCAGGGTCCCAGGCCGGAACCGGCGGGCCTTCGTCAACGCCGTCGCCCGCGACATCGCCGACGGCGCTCAGTCCCTGGGCGAGCTGGACTTCGCCGGCCTCTGTCGGGCGCGTGGTCTCCCGGAACCCACGAGGCAAGCCGTGCGCCGAGGCCCGCGGGGCTCTGTCTACCTCGATGCGCGGTGGGACGGCATCGGGCTCGTCGTTGAGATCGACGGATCGCAGCACACCTGGGGGATGGCGCCGACGGACGACCAGTTCCGGCAGAACGCTGTGGTCATCAGGGGTGATCGGGTGCTCCGGATGACCCTGATGGGCCTCCGGCTGATGCCCGACGCCTTCATGGACCAGGTCTGCGTGGCATTCCACGCCGAGTCGAGGTGAACTCGCCGAAAGCTCCCCGCGAGTTCACCTCGACCCGAGGTGGGGCTCAGCTGAGGCGCTCGTAGATGATCGCCATGCCCTGGCCGCCACCGACGCACATGGTCTCGAGGCCGAACTGGCCGTCGCGTGCCTCGAGGCCGTTGAGCAGCGTGGTCGTGATGCGGGCTCCGGTCGACCCGAACGGGTGGCCGAGGGCGATCGCCCCGCCGTGGACGTTGAGCTTGTCGAAGTCCATGCCCAGGTCGTCGGCCGAGGGCAGCACCTGCGCCGCGAACGCCTCGTTGATCTCGTAGAGGTCGATGTCGTCGATGGTCATGCCCGCCCTGGCGAGGGCCTGGCGCGACGCCTCCACGGGCCCGAGCCCCATGATCTCGGGCGAGAGCCCCGAGACGCCGGTGGAGACCACGCGGGCGAGCGGGGTCAGCCCGAGCTCCGCCGCCTTGGTGTCGCTCATGACGACCAGGGCGGCCGCACCGTCGTTGAGGGGACAGCAGTTGCCGGCGGTGATGGTGCCCTGCTCGCGGAACACCGGGTTGAGGCCCTGGAGCGCCTCGAGCGTGACGCCTGCACGGGGGCCGTCGTCCTTGCTGAGCACGGTGCCGTCGGGCAGGGTGACGGGTGCGATCTCGCGCGCGAAGAAGCCGTCGGCGATGGCCTTCTCGGCGCGGTTCTGGCTCGAGACGCCCCACTCGTCCTGGCGCTCGCGCGAGATCCCGCGCAGGGTCGCGACGTTCTCGGCGGTCTGCCCCATCGTGAGGTAGACGTCGGGCACCAGGCCCTCCTCGCGGGGGTCGGTCCAGGTGCGGTTCTCGGTGGCGATCTGCACGCTGCGCGCGGCCGCGTCGGCGAACCGCGGGTTCATGTCGTCAGCCTTCGACCCGCCAGCCCCCGCGAAGTTGGTGTACTGCGACACGCACTCGACCCCGCCCGAGATGAAGATGTCGCCCTCGCCGGCCTTGATCGCGTGGTAGGCCATCCGGGTGGTCTGCACCGACGACGCGCAGAACCGGTTGATGGTCGAGCCCGGCAGGCCGTCGAACCCCGCGAGCACCGCGATGACCCGGGCCATGTTGGAGCCGTGCCGCCCGGAGGGCTCGGCGCACCCCCAGTAGAGGTCCTCGACGAGGGTCGGGTCGAGCTCGGGGATCTTGGCCAGCGCGGCTGAGATGACCTGCACCGACAGGTCGTCGGGCCGCATCTCCTTGAGCGAGCCCTTGAAGGCACGCCCGATCGGCGTGCGGGCGGTGGAGACGATCACGGCTTCGGTCACGGGGGTTCCTCCTCGTCGAGGGGCCGCCAGGTGAGCGGCCGCTTAGTCGGTGTCGATGGTATGCCGTGCGGCTGGGTCCGGCGGTGTGGCGTTGCTCTCGCTCTCGCCGACGCCGTCGCCCTCGATGCCGTAGCTCGCCACTGCATCGTCGACGGTGACCAAGTCCGTGGCGTCGATCTCGTCGGCCTCGACCCGTTCGTCCTGGCGGTCGGGCACAGCCTTGTGCGGACGACGCATCAACACCGCCCAGCGGCCGCGCGGACCTCGGCTCTGGCCGGCGATCTCGGTCGCACTGACCTCGGTGCCGGGGTCGCGGACCGCGTACTCAGCCGCCACGGCCACCGGACCGACGCCCTCGCCGCGCCGGGTGTCCGGCACCCGCTCGTCGGTGGGCGCGCCGGCCCACACGCCGAGCGCGGCATACACACTCGGGAGCAGGGCTGCGGCGGCCCGCGCGTAGCCCGCAGGTGAGGGATGAAAGCGGTCGGCGCTGAACATCTCGTGCGGTCGCTCGGCGAACTCGGGCCCGAGCAGGTCGCCCAGGGAGACCGTGCGACCGCCGGCCTCGACGACGGCCACCGTCTGGGCCGCCGCGAGGTCGCGCGACCACCGGCGCCCCAGGAGCCGCAACGGCTGGGGAATCGGCTGGATGGTGCCGAGGTCGGGGCAGGTGCCGACGACGACCTCGGTGCCCAGCTCGTGCAGGCGGCGCACGGTGTCCTCGAGGTGGCGCACTGCGACGGACTTGTCGATCCGGTGGGTGACGTCGTTGGCGCCGATCATGATCACCGCGACGTGCGGCCGGGGGACCTGGTCGAGCGCGTTGGCGAGCTGCAGCTCGAGGCCCGAGGACTCGGCGCCGATGACCGCGGTGTTGGTCAGGCGGACAGGGCGCCCCGTGAGGGCGGAGACGCCGTTGGCGATGATGGCCCCGACCGTCTGGTAGCGGTGGTCGGCGCCCATGCCGGCGGCCGACGAGTCGCCGAGCACGAGGAGCTCGACGGGGTCCCCGGCGCCGGCGCCATAGGTGCCGTTGTCGTCGGGAGCACCCTCGAAGGGCTGGCCGACGAGCCTGCGCGCCACGCGCGCCTCGGCCTTGAGCAGGCCGTAGCCGAGCATGCCGACCGCGCCGATCCCGGCGGCGAGCCCACCACCGCCGTATGCCGCCGTGGCGGCGATCTTGCGTGCGCGTCGCGCTCGGCCCATGGCGGATCCTTTCGCTTGCTCGACGCGGTGGTCGCTCCACCGCTCGACTCGGTCGTCGCTCGACCCAGTGACGGTAACGCCCGATGCCGACATGTCGTGCCCCCAAGGATGCCTGCCCCTGACCTCGATGGTGCGCGCGGGGCGGCCCCGGGGCTCAGCCGTTTGCGGGAGCGCTGTCCACCATCTGAGAGGATGGCGCCGTGAAGTATGCAGAGCACATCACCGACCTCGTCGGGAACACGCCCCTCGTCAAGCTCACCTCGGTCACCGAGGGGGTTGCCGCGACGATCCTCGCCAAGGTCGAGTACCTCAACCCCGGCGGCTCCGTGAAGGACCGGATCGCGCTCAAGATGGTCGAGGCGGCCGAGGAGTCCGGTGAGCTCAAGCCCGGCGGAACGATCGTCGAGCCCACCTCGGGCAACACCGGGGTCGGCCTGGCCCTGGTGGCCCAGCGCAAGGGTTACCACTGCGTCTTCGTGTGCCCCGACAAGGTGAGCCAGGACAAGCGCGATGTGTTGAAGGCGTACGGTGCCGAGGTCGTGGTCTGCCCGACCGCCGTCGCGCCCGACCACCCGGACTCCTACTACTCGGTCTCCGACCGGCTGGTCCGTGAGATCGAGGGCGCCTGGAAGCCCAACCAGTACGCCAACCAGAACGGCCCGGCCTCGCACTACGAGACCACGGGTCCGGAGATCTGGAACGACACCGACGGCCGGGTGACGCACTTCGTCGCCGGCGTCGGCACCGGTGGCACCATCACCGGCACCGGCCGCTACCTGCGCGACGCCTCGCAGGACCGCGACGGCGGGCGCGTGACCATCATCGGTGCGGACCCTGAGGGTTCGGTCTACTCAGGTGGCACCGGCCGGCCCTACCTCGTCGAGGGCGTGGGCGAGGACTTCTGGCCGACCGCGTACGACCCGGCCGTGGTCGACGAGGTGATCGCCGTGAGCGACGCCGACTCGTTCGAGATGACGCGTCGCCTCGCCAAGGAGGAAGGGCTGCTCGTCGGCGGTTCGTGCGGCATGGCCGTTGTCGCCGCCCTGCGCGCCGCCGAGGACCTGCCGGCCGACGCGGTCGTCGTCGTGCTGCTGCCCGACAGCGGCCGTGGCTACATGTCCAAGATCTTCAACGACGAGTGGATGAGCTCCTACGGCTTCATGCGCACCGTCGACCAGACGACCGTCGGCGAGGTGCTCCACCAGAAGGCCGGCGACCTGCCGGCGCTGGTGCACACCCACCCGACCGAGACCGTCCGCGACGCCATCGAGATCCTCCACGAGTACTCGGTGTCGCAGATGCCCGTGGTCAAGGCCGAGCCGCCGGTGATGGCCGGCGAGGTGGCGGGCTCGGTCAGTGAGCGCGCCCTGCTCGAGGCGCTCTTCAACGGCAGCGCCCACCTCACCGACTCCGTCGAGAAGCACATGGAGCCGTCGCTGCCGCTCGTGGGCGCCGGCGAGCCGGTGAGCGCAGCGCGTATCGAGCTCGAGAAGCACGACGCGATCATGGTCGTCGAGGACGGCAAGCCGGTCGGTGTGCTGACCCGCGCGGACCTGCTCATCGCCCTGGTCAGCTGATCGCCCGGGCGCGGCCATGGCCAGCGGCCCCACGACAGTCCTTGAGCTCCAGGATCGTACTTTCGGTGGATTTTCCGGGCGCCGTGCGTGCGTAGGGTCGGTCGCATGTCCCGCCTTCGCCGTGCCGCAGCAGTACTCTGCCTGATGGGCTTGACCGTCGGGGTCGGCGCCGTGGCGGCCCCGGGATCGGCCGACGCCACCACGCCGGCGGTGAAGATCTCGTTCGTCCGGTACGACTCACCAGGGCCCGACACCGGGACGAACGCCAGCCTCAACTCCGAGTACGTCGTCATCAAGAACACGACGACCACCGCGAGGTCACTGACCGGCTGGACCCTCAGGGACCGCACCGGCTACACCTACCGGTTCCCGACCTTCACGTTGCGTGCCGGTGCAACGGTCGCGGTGCGGACCGGCAAGGGCACGGCGACGGCCACCAACCGCTACTACAACCACTCCTGGTACATCTGGAACAACACGGGCGACACGGCATACTTGCGCAACTCCGCGGGGACGCTCGTCCACTCGTGCGCCTGGACGTCCGTCGGCGTCGGGTACCGCTACTGCTGACCCGCCCGCGCAACGCACGCGGACGATGGTCGGGCTCAGTCTGTCGTGGCCTGCGGTGACAGCACGCTCTGCTGCGAGGGCAGCTGGTCCTGCTTGACGATCCCCACGGGGCAGGTCATGCCGTTCGGCCCGTGGTTGCAGTACCCGCCAGGGTTCTTGAACAGGTACTGCTGGTGGTAGTCCTCGGCGTAGTAGAAGGTCCCGGCGTCCTGCGCTGACCGCAGCTCGGTCGTGATCGTGCCGAAGCCGTTGTCCGTGAGCACCTTCTGGAACGCGTCCCGAGTCGCGTGGGCCGCCCGCTCCTGCTCCGGGGTGGTCCAGTAGATGGCCGACCGGTATGCCGTGCCGACGTCGTTGCCCTGTCGGTTGCCCTGGGTGGGGTCGTGGTTCTCCCAGAACTCCTTGAGCAACAGCTCAGGGGTGGTCTCCTCGGGGTCGTACGCGACGAGGACGGTCTCGGCGTGGCCGGTCTGACCCGTGCAGGTCTCCTCGTACGTCGGGTTCGGGGTGAGGCCACCCATGTAGCCGGCGGCCGTGGTGACGACTCCCGGGAGCCGCCAGAAGATCCGCTCGGCTCCCCAGAAGCACCCCATCGCGATGTAGAGGACTTCCGTGCCGTCGGGCCACGGCCCCTCCACCGGGGTGTGCAGGACGGCGTGGTCCCGGGCGATCTGGAAGGGGCGGACCTCGCGGCCCCGCAGGGCGGTGTCCGCGGTGGGCATGGTGGTCTTGGCGCGCGATCCGAATATCACGCCCGGTCCAACGTGAGCAGGGGCGCGGGTGTTCCTCCATCGGCGTTTCCGCGCCGCGTTAGCCTTGCCCGCATGAACGAGCAGAGCGGTACCCCTGACGTAGCGGGCTTCTCCACGCGTGCGATCCACGCCGGCCAGGAGCCTGACCTTGGCACCGGAGCGGTGATCACCCCGATCTTCCAGGTGTCGACCTACAAGCAGGACGGCATCGGCGGTTTCCGCGGCGGCTACGAGTACAGCCGCTCGGCCAACCCGACCCGGACCGCGCTCGAGGAGTGCTTCGCCGCGCTCGAGGGTGGCGTTCGCGGGTTCGCCTTCTCGTCCGGGCTCGCCGGGCAGGACACCGTGCTGCGCGCCCTGCTCAAGCCCGGCGACCACGTGGTCGTGCCCAGCGATGCGTATGGCGGCACCTACCGGCTTGTTCAACAAGGTGCTCACGACGTGGGGGGTCGAGCACTCCATCGCGACGATCGCCGACGTCGAGTCCGTCCGCGCCGCGATCCGCCCGGGACAGACCAAGATCGTGTGGGTCGAGACGCCGACGAACCCCCTGCTCGGGATCGCCGACATCGCGGCGCTCGCCGCCGTCGCCCACGAGGCGGGCGCGCTGCTGGTGGTGGACAACACGTTCGCGTCGCCCTACCTCCAGCAGCCGCTCAGCCTCGGCGCCGACGTCGTCACGCACTCGACGACCAAGTACTGCGGCGGCCACTCCGACGTCGTGGGTGGCGCCGTCGTCGTGGGTCGCGACATCGCCGTGCCCGGGTTCGAGGACGCGGCGGACCGGGTGGCGTTCCACCAGAACTCGATGGGCGCCGTCGCGGGACCGATGGACGCGTGGCTCGTGCTGCGTGGCCTGAAGACGCTGGCCATCCGCATGGAGAAGCACAGCGACAACGCCGAGCGGGTCGTCGAGTTCCTCAGCGCCCACCCGGCGGTCAGCGCCGTGCACTACCCCGGGCTGGAGTCCCACCCGGGTCACGAGGTCGCCAAGCGCCAGATGAAGCGGTTCGGCGGCATGATCTCGTTCCAGGTCAAGGCCGGCGAGGACGTCGCGGTGAAGATCTGCGGCGAGACGCAGCTGTGGACCCTCGGAGAGTCCCTCGGCGGCGTCGAGTCCCTCATCGAGCACCCGGCTCGCATGACGCACGCGTCGGTCGCGGGCACCGAGCTCGAGGTCCCCGCCGACCTGATCCGGCTGTCGGTCGGCATCGAGGACGTCGAGGACCTCATTGCCGACCTCGCGCAGGCGCTCGACCGGCTCGGCTGAGCCGCGGTCACCTGACGTGGCGCTGCTGCTCTGCGTCGACTTCGGGTCGACGTTCACCAAGGCCGTGCTCGTGGACTCCTCCGGCGCGGTGGTCGCGACCGCGGCGACCCGCACGACCATCGACACCGACGTCCTCGACGGCTACCACGCGCTGTGCCGCGAGCTCGAGCCTCATGGCGAGGTCGAGGAGGTACTCGCCTGCTCCAGCGCCGGCGGCGGACTGCGCCTCGCCGTGGTCGGCTACGAGCGCGACGTCACGGCTCAGGCCGGCCACCGCGTCGGGCTGAGCGCCGGTGCGCGCGTCGTCCACGTGGCCTGCGGGCCGATGTCCGGGCCCGACGTCGCGGCGCTGCGGGCGAGCGAGCCCGATCTCGTCCTGTTGGTCGGCGGCACCGATGGCGGTAACGCGGAGGTGTTGCTGCACAACGCGACTCGCCTGGCGAAGGCTCGGATCGGAGCGCCGGTGGTGGTCGCCGGCAACGTCGAAGCCCGTCCGAAGGTGACCGCCGTGCTTCGATCGACGGGGCGCCACGTCAGCATGGCCGACAACGTGCTGCCCGCCATCGGCGTCATCGCGCCGGAGTCCGCACGCACCGCGATCCGCCACGCCTTCCTCGATCACGTCATCGGCGGCAAGGGGCTGTCCCGCGGCCCGCGGTTCGCGGCGATGGTGCAGGCCCCCACGCCGGATGCCGTCCTCGGCGGCGTCGAAGTGCTGGCCGACCTCATCGACGCCGACGTCATGGTGGTCGACATCGGTGGTGCGACGACCGACGTCTACTCCGCGCTGCGACCGCAGGGCGAGGACGCCGGGTTCGCCAAGGACGTCGTGGCGCCGCTGTGGCAGGCGCGCACGGTCGAGGCCGACCTCGGCATGCGGTGGAACGCCGAGGGCGTCGTCGAGGCGGCTGGGCGTGAGCACCTCCAGGTTCCCGACGGGCTCGAGGCGTATGCCGCGCACGTCGCGGCGCGCCCCGGCCACCTCCCGCTCGACGCGGGTGAGCACGCGTTCGACCTCGCCCTCGCGCGGACGGCGGCGCTCGTCGCGGTCCGCCGCCATGCGCGTCCCCCAGCACAGGGATCCGGGCCCCGCCCGCTCGCGGACGTGCGGCTCGTCATCGGGTCCGGAGGCGTGCTGCGGCACGCATCGCCGCAGGAGCGAGACACCGTGCTCGGCGCAGTGACCACCGACCACGCAGGCGGCTGGAAGGTCCCCCGCGACGCGGTGACGGTCACCGATGCCGCCTACCTGGTCTTCGCGGTCGGGCTGCTCCGCGAGGCCCACCCCGAGGCCTCGCGGAACCTGGCCGCGCACCTCGTCGCGGCGGTCGCGGGGGAGATCGCGGGGGAGGTCCCGGAGGAGGTCTCGGGGAGCGAGCCGGGCCCGTTGTCGGTGGGTGGTCGTAGCGTCGCCCCATGACGCAGACTTCCCGGACGCAGACGCCGACGCTCCGCCCGGTGCTGGACCTCGTGGTCCTCGACTGCCCCGACCCGCGGGCGCTCGGCGCCTTCTACGCCCAGATCCTCGGCTGGTCGGTCGAGGACGAGTCGTCCGACGACTGGGTGACCTTGGTTCCGTCCGGGAGCGAGGGTGAGCCAGGCCGGCGTCCGGGCCTGATCAGCCTGGCGTTCCAGCAGGTCGTGGGCTACCAGCCACCGACCTGGCCGGAGGGGCCACGCCCGCAGCACTTCCACCTCGACTTCACCGTCCCCGACATCGACGCTGCCGAGCCCGCCGTGCTCGCCGCGGGTGCGACGGTGCACGAGCACCAGCCGTCCGAGACCGGCAGCTTCCGGGTCTACCTCGACCCGGCTGGGCATCCGTTCTGTCTGTGCCGCGGGTGACCAGGCGGGTGGGGTCTTGTGCTGCACGCCATACGCGATATAACGTGTTCTAAACGCGATATAACGCGAGATCGAAGGGGAGAAAATGGATCGAACTCGAGCACGCCACCCGCATAGGGTCATCAGGTGACCACCATGGCGATCGAGGCGGAGCACCTCGTCAAGACCTTCGGGGACCAGCGGGCCGTCGACGACGTGAGCTTCTCGGTGCCCCAGGGCACCGTGCTCGGGATGCTCGGTCCCAACGGCGCCGGCAAGACGACAACCGTGCGCATGATGACCACCCTCGCCAGGCCGACCAGTGGTACGGCCCGCGTGGCGGGGCACGACGTGCTGACCGACCCCGATGCCGTGCGACGGTCGATGGGGCTCACCGGTCAGGCGGCCACCGTCGACGAGCTGCTCACCGGTCGCGAGAACCTGCGGCTGATCGGCTCGCTCTACGGACTGTCCCGCTCCTACGTCAAGCAGGCCAGTGAGGACCTGCTCGAGCGCTTCTCGCTGACCGAGGCCGGCAGTCGCGTGGTCAAGACCTACTCCGGCGGCATGCGGCGGCGCCTCGACCTCGCGGTCAGTCTCATCGCCACCCCGCCGGTACTGTTCCTCGACGAGCCGACCACCGGGCTCGACCCACGCAGTCGCGTCGAGCTCTGGGAGGTCCTGCGCGGCCTGGTGAGCGACGGCACCACCCTGCTGCTGACGACCCAGTACCTCGAGGAGGCCGACCAGCTCGCCGACCGGATCGTCGTGATCGACAAGGGCCGCGTCATCGCCGAGGGCACGGCGCTCGAGCTCAAGGACCGCAGTGGCAAGGCCGCGATCGTCCTCACGGTGTCCAAGGCCGAGGACCTCGAGGCGGCCGAGGGGCTGCTGCGCACCCACGTCAGCGAGGTGCACGTCGACGCTGGCGCCCGCCAGCTGACTGCCCCGGCCGACGGGCTGCGCGACATGACCCGCATCGCTGCCGTGTTCGAGGGCAGCCAGATCCAGCTCGACGACCTCGGCCTCAAGCGGCCGAGCCTCGACGACGTCTTCCTCAACCTCACCGGCCACCGGGCCGAACAGGCCGAGGGCAGCGAGCTTCAGGAGAAGGCCTCATGAGCACCGACACCACCGTCCGCGCCACGGCCAGTGGCCTGGCCCGACCCGAGATCCGCCCGACCGGCCTGCTGCGCCAGTCGCTGGCGATCACGCGACGCAACCTGATCCACATCAAGCGGATGCCCGAGATGCTGATGGACGTCACCGTCCAGCCGGTGATGTTCGTGCTGCTGTTCGCGTACGTCTTCGGCGGCTCCATCGCCGTCCACGGCTCCCCGGCGGGTTACCGCGAGTGGCTGATGGCCGGGATCATGGGCCAGACGATCGCCTTCTCCTCGTTCGTCGTGGCGGTCGGGCTCACCGCCGACATCGACAAGGGCATCGTCGACCGCATGCGGTCGCTGCCGATCAACCCCGCAGCCGTGCTGGTCGGCCGGAGCATCTCCAGCCTCATGCACTCGAGCATCGGCATCCTCGTCATGTCCGTCACCGGCCTCTTCGTCGGGTGGCGGGTCCGCGACGGCCTGCCGCATGCGGTCCTGGCCTACCTGCTGTTGCTCATGTGGGGCTTCGCGATGATCTGGGTCGGGATCCTGGTCGGGTCCGCGATGCGCTCGGTCGAGTCGGTCAACGGCCTGATGTTCACCACGATGTTCCCGATCACGTTCCTGGCGAACACGTTCGCGCCGACCGGGAACATGCCGCACTGGCTGCGCGTCATCGCCGAGTGGAACCCCATCTCGTCGCTGGTCCAGGCGGTTCGACAGCTGTGGGGCAACGACCAACCGGTGCCTGCCGACGCCCAGCTGCCGCTGCACCATCCGATCCTGACAACCCTGATCTGGACGGTCGGGCTCACCGTCATCCTCGCGCCACTGGCGATCCGGGCGTTCCAGCGGAGGGTGCACCAGTAGCCGTCGTGGTGCCATGGGCGAGGGACTAGCCTGCGCCCATGGCATCACCGTCGCTGTCCGTTTCCGTCGACGACATCCGCGCTGCGCAAGACCTGCTCAGCGGAGTCGTCCGTCCCACCCCCTCGAGTACAGCCGGGCCCTCGCCGACCGCGTCGGCACCGAGGTCTACCTCAAGTGCGAGAACCTCCAACGCGCTGGCTCCTTCAAGATCCGTGGCGCCTACACCCGCATGGCCCGGCTCTCCGAGGAGGAGAAGGCACGTGGCGTCGTCGCGGCGAGCGCGGGCAACCACGCCCAGGGGGTGGCCCTGGCCGGGCAGCTCCTCGGCATCGACGTCAAGGTCTACATGCCCCATGGCGCGCCGATGCCCAAGCTGACGGCGACCCGGGCCTACGGCGCCACGATCGAGCAGATCGGCACCACGATCGACGAGTGCCTGGTGAAGGCGCGCGAGTGGGAGGCGCAGACGGGAGCCGTGCTGATCCATCCCTTCGACCACGCCGACATCGTCGCGGGCCAGGGCACGGCCGGCCTGGAGATCCTCGACCAGTGCCCCGACGTCAAGACCATCGTCGTGAGCGCGGGCGGCGGCGGACTGCTGTCCGGCATCGCGGTGGCGGTCAAGGCCTCGCGTCCTGATGTCAGGATCGTCGGCGTGCAGGCGGAGCAGGCCGCCGCCTATCCGCTCTCGCTCGCCGCGGGCAAGCCCGTGGCGTTCGAGAACATGCAGACCATGGCTGACGGCATCGCCGTGGGTATGCCGGGCGACGTGCCGTTCGCTCTGGTCCGCGATCTCGTCGACGGCGTCGAGACGGTCAGCGAAGAGGCGCTCTCCCGGGCGCTGTTGTTCCTGCTCGAGCGGGCCAAGCTCGTCGTGGAGCCGGCCGGGGCGGCTGCCGTGGCCCACCTGCTCGAGCGCGCTGGCCAGCGGCTCGAGGGTCCCGTGGTCGCCGTGCTCTCCGGTGGAAACATCGACCCCCTGCTGCTGCTGCGCATCCTGCGGCACGGCATGGCCGCGGCCGGGCGCTACCTGCAGTTCCGGGTGCGGGTGTCCGACCGTCCCGGACACCTGGCCAAGCTGCTGGCCGACTGCGCCGCCGTGGACGCCAACGTCCTCGAGGTCGAGCACATCCGCACCGGCACCACCATCACGGTCGACGAGGTCGAGATCGGCCTGCAGCTCGAGACCCGCGGTCCCCAGCACTGCGAAGAGGTGCTGCGCACCCTCCGCGGCAAGGGGTACCAGCTCAAGTTCAGCTGACTGTCGCGACGACGAAGGGCCGCACCCTCAGGGTGCGGCCCTTCGTCGTCGCGCGCAGGTGCGGCCCGATCAGGGCACGTAGGGCTTCGCGGCCTTCACGGTGACCTTGATGGTCTTGCCGTTGGGCACGTGGTAGGTCGCGGCGTCGCCGATCTTCTTGCCGGCGATGGCCGCGCCCAGCGGGGACTTCTCGCTGTAGACCTCGAGGTCGGAGCCATCGGCGATCTCGCGCGAGCCCAGCAGGAACTCCATCTCGTCGCCGAACATCTCGACCGTGACGACCATGCCCGGGGTGACGACCCCGTTGTCGGCCGGGGCCTCGCCCACGGTGGCGTTCTCGAGCAGCTGGGTCAGCTGGCGGATGCGGGCTTCCATCTTGCCCTGCTCCTCCTTGGCTGCGTGGTAGCCGCCGTTCTCCTTGAGGTCGCCCTCGTCACGGGCCGCCTCGATCTTCTTGGCGATCTCCGTGCGGCCTTCGCCGGAGAGCTGGTCCAGCTCGGCCTTCAGACGGTCGAAGGCCTCCTGGGTCAGATAGCTCGCGGTGGGGGTCGCGGTGTCGCTCACGTCGTACTCCTTGATTGGGTTCCCGGGGGCGCGGGTGCGCCGCAGAGAGGGGTCCTACGCGTAACGGCCCGGACCCTGACACGTTCGCGTGCTCAGGTCCAGACCGCTCGGTGAAAGGACAAGACTACAGCCAGACGCCGGAAACGGTCCATTTCGACCCCGACGACGAGACCCGGTTCAGGGCGTGGGTGAGCAGGTCTCGACGACTCCCGTCACGGCCCGCGAGGCGGTGCGCACGAGCACCTGTCGGTGCACGGAGGGCGCGGCCGTGGCGGGCACGGCGACGTCGACCACGCCCACGACGGCGAAGGTCCGGTCCAGCGCGTGCACCCGGCAGGTGACCGCCTGACCGGACTGGCGGTGGACGTCGAAGTCGACGCGGACCGACCGGTCGTCGATGACCTTGTAGCCGGTGTCGGTCCAGGTGACCTGGCCGAGGGTGTTCGCCAGGCCGAGCCAAGTGGCGAGCGCGACCCCGATCGTGCAGCCGATGATGCCGACGACCCACCACTTCCCGGTGCCGGGGGCGGGGCGGGGGAGTGGCATGACGGAGCCCTTCTGACTGGTGAGAGGATGTCCAACGGCTGGTGTCCGCAGGGACGGACACCCCATTGTCCGTGATGGTGAGAGAGGTTGAGCAGGTGGCTGACCGTTTGCGGCTCATGGCAGTGCACGCGCACCCCGACGACGAGTCGAGCAAGGGGGCGGCGACGATGGCCAAGTACGTCGCCGCAGGGCGCGACGTGCTCGTCGTGTCGTGCACCGGGGGCGAGCGCGGCGACGTCCTCAACCCCCGGCTCAAGGACGACCCGCACATCGCCCGCGACCTGCCCCGGGTGCGGCGCGAGGAGATGCAGCGCGCCCAGGAGATCCTGGGGGTCCAGCACACCTGGCTCGGTTTCGTCGACTCAGGACTGCCTGAGGGCGACCCGCTGCCGCCACTGCCCGACGGGTGCTTCGGGCTCGAGCCGCTCGACGTCACCACCGAGGCGCTGGTCCGCGAGATCCGCCGGTTCCGACCCCACGTGATGACGACCTATGACGAGATCGGTGGTTACCCGCACCCCGACCACATCATGTGCCACCGGGTGTCGATGGCGGCGTTCGATGCCGCGGGTGACCCCGCGGCATACCCCCATGCGGGTGAGCCCTGGCAGCCCTTGAAGATCTACTACCACCAGACCTTCACCAAGGACCGGATCGTCGCCTTCCACGAGGCCCTCACCGCGCTGGGCGAGGAGAGCCCGTATGCCGAGTGGCTCGAGAACTGGGGCGACCGCCCGGCCCGGACCATCACCACGCGCGTCCCGTGCGCCGACTACTTCGACCAACGGGACCAGGCACTGCTCGCCCACGCGACCCAGGTCGACCCCGACGGGCCCTGGTTCAAGGTGCCGCGTGACCTGCAGGCCAAGGCCTGGCCGACGGAGGACTACGAGGCCGCGCTGTCCTACGTCCCGATCGAGCCGGTCGAGGACGACCTGTTCGCGGGCGTCACCGAGGTGGTTGCTGCTGACGCGCTCGCGACCCGCCGGGACCTCGAGATCGCCTATGACGGCCGCAAGGGAGCGACGGTGTGAACGGCGAGCCGTCGACCCTGATCTCGCCCGGTATCTGGGGCTTCCTGGCCTTCTTCGTGCTCGCGGTGGCGCTCTACCTGCTCATGCGCAACATGAACGCCCGGATGCGCCGGATGTCCTACCGGGCCGAGGAGCTTCAGCGCCGGGCCGAAGCCGAGGGCAAGACCGGCACCGAGGCCGACACGCCCGAGGCGGATGACGAGCCGGGGTCGGACGGGCAGACTGGGAACCCCAGCCCGTAGCTCCCAGCAGGAGGTCATCATGAGCGGTCGCATCGTCCACTTCGAGATCCCGTTCGACGACGGTGACCGCGCGCGGGCGTTCTACTCGGGCCTGTTCGGCTGGGACGTGCAGTCCTACCCGGGCATGGATTACACGATGGTCTCCACCGGCCCGACCGGCGACCAGGGGCCGACCGAGCCGGGCTTCATCAACGGTGGGATGGGTCCGCGGGCGGAGGGCTTCGCCACACCGACCGTCGTGATCGATGTCGACGACATCGAGGCGACCCTGACCGAGGTGGAGTCCAAGGGCGGGGCCGTCCTGATGGGCAAGCGGCCCGTCGCCGAGATGGGCTGGACCGCCTACTTCACCGACCCCGAGGGCAACGTCATCGGTCTCTGGGAGACGAACCGCGCGCAGTGAGCCGAGGCCCCGTAGGGCCGGTGGGCGCGGGCCCTCAGCTGATCGGGTGGTGCCCGTACACGGTCATCGACGCGGCGATGTAGTGCACCGTGAAGGCCGCGACGGTGAGCGTGTGGAAGATCTCGTGGAACCCGAACCAGCGCGGTGAGGGGTTCGGCCGCTTGATGCCGTAGACGAGCGCACCGACGGTGTAGAGCAGGCCGCCGACCGCGATCAGGGTGACGATCGCCGGTCCACCGAAGTGCAGCATCGGGCCGAGGTAGAACACCGACACCCAGCCGAGGGCGACGTAGACCGGCGTGTAGAGCCAGCGTGGAGCGCCGACCCAGCACACCCGGAACAGCACGCCGGCCGCCGCGCCGATCCACACGATGAGCAACATCGTGCGGGCATCGTGGGGCGGCAGCAGCAGCGCGAACGGCGTGTACGTGCCGGCGATGATGAGGAAGATGTTCGAGTGGTCCATCCGCTTGAGGATCCCGGCGACCCTCGGTGACCAGTTGCCCCGGTGGTACACGGCGGAGGTGCCGAACAACAGCCACGCGGTGACCGAGAACACGGCTGCGGCGATCCGGCCCGACGTGGTGGGGGCCAGGGCGATGAGGACGATGCCCGCAGCGACGGCGAGGGGGACCATGCCGGCATGCAGCCAGCCACGCAGGTGGGGCTTGACGGCGGCGACGACGGTCTCGATGGGTCCCTGCTCCGAGTGCGGGACGTCAGCTCCGTGGGTCGTGGTCATGCCTCCACTGTAACCTACGGTTCCGTAGGTTACTAGCGCGTAGGTTGTGAGGCTGGCCTCAGCGCATCCGATGGCGGGTTGCCGGTCGATGGGTGCCACGCCGAGCCCGTCTCGGAGGTAGCGTGGTGGCGTGGCTCTCTCCGACGTCCTGTATGCCGCGTACGAGCGGCGTCTCAGCCGCCGGCTCTCCAAGGCCACCCTCCCTCGGCACGTGGGCGTCATGCTCGACGGCAACCGACGGTGGGCGGCTGCGCGGGGCCACGGCACCAAAGAGGGCCACCAGGCCGGCGCCGACAACATCGCGAACTTCCTCGACTGGTGCGAGGAGGCGCGGGTCGAGGTCGTGACCCTCTGGTTGCTGTCCACGGACAACCTGAGCAGGCCCGCCGCCGAGGTCGTCCCGTTGCTGTCGATCATCGAGACCGCGGTGTCGGACCTCGCCCAGACCAAGCGCTGGCGGATCAACCCGGTCGGGTCCCTCGACCTGCTCCCGGCCGAGACCGCGCGCCGGCTCAAAGAGAGCGCTGACCTCACCGAGGACGTCCAGGGCATGACCGTCAACGTGGCCGTGGGCTACGGCGGCCGCCAGGAGATCACCGACGCGGTTCGGTCGATGCTCATGGCTCATGCCGCCCACGGCACGACGATCGAGGAGCTCGCCGAGACGCTGCAGGTCGAGCACATCGCCGAGCACCTCTACACCAAGGGCCAGCCCGACCCCGACCTGGTGATCCGCACCTCGGGCGAGCAGCGGCTGTCCGGGTTCCTGCTGTGGCAGAGCGCGCACAGTGAGTTCTACTTCTGCGAGGCCTACTGGCCCGACTTCCGGCACGTCGACTTCCTCCGGGCGTTGCGCGCGTACTCCGACCGCAACCGGCGCTTCGGGAGCTAGCTCCGACCAGGGGCTCGCGGGCGGTAGCCGACGGCGCGGCATACGTCCTCCTGAGACGGGCATCCGACGGACGGGTGAACTCTCGGCGACACACCGCGAGGTTGCCTACGGCGACGCCAGCGGGGTCGTACCGTCGGCAGTGACGTGGAGCGCCCGCCCCGCGTTCGGGAGGCCCACCTGATGGAGCGATTCGAGCTCCGAGCGGAGGGCCGGCACCGGTCCCACCGCATGGTGGCCTGGTCCCGGCACCTCGGTCGCGAGTAGGCGCACTGCGCCGGGCTACGGCGCGCTGTGCCAAGGAGAGACATTGGCCTCGAACGCTTCGAACAGGGTCCCCGCACGACGCACCCGCACCGCCGCGCCAGATGGCCGGCGGACCTTCGTCCTCGACACCTCGGTCCTGCTGTCGGACCCCCGCGCGATGCTGCGGTTCAAAGAGCATGAAGTCGTCCTCCCGGTCGTCGTGGTCACCGAGCTCGAGGCGAAACGACACCACCCCGAGCTCGGGTACTTCGCGCGCCAGGCCTTGCGCCTGCTCGACGACCTGCGGATCCGTGAGGGGCGTCTGGACGCGCCCGTACCGGTGAGCGAGGACGGCGGCACGCTGCGGGTGGAGCTCAACCACACCGACCCGAGCTCGTTGCCGGCTGGTTTCCGGCTGGGCGACAACGACACCCGCATCCTCGCGGTGGCGAAGAACCTCGCCAGCGAGGGCTTCGAGGTCACCGTGGTCAGCAAGGACCTGCCGATGCGGGTCAAGGCCTCGGCGGTCGGCCTCGACGCGGAGGAGTACCGCGCCGAGCTCGCCGTCGACAGCGGCTGGACCGGCATGGCCGAGCTCGACGTCACCGTCGCCGAGATGGACGCGCTCTACGAGAACGGCCGCCTCGAGAGCGCCGCCGCCGCCGAGATGCCCTGCCACACCGGGCTGGTCCTGCTCTCGCCGCGGGGAAGCGGTCTGGGGCGGGTCGGTGCCGACAAGCAGGTGCGGCTGGTGCGGGGTGACCGCGACGCGTTCGGGCTGCACGGGCGCAGCGCCGAGCAGCGGATCGCCCTCGACATCCTCCTCGACCCCGACGTGGGCATCATCTCCCTCGGTGGCCGCGCAGGCACCGGCAAGTCCGCGCTCGCCCTGTGCGCCGGCATCGAAGCGGTCATGGAGCGACGCCAGCAGCGCAAGGTCGTCGTCTTCCGGCCGCTGTATGCCGTGGGCGGCCAGGAGCTCGGGTACCTGCCGGGCAGCGAGTCCGAGAAGATGGGCCCCTGGGCCCAGGCCGTCTTCGACACCCTCGGGGCGCTGGTCTCCCACGAGGTCGTCGAGGAGATCATGGACCGCGGCATGCTCGAGGTCCTGCCGCTCACCCACATCCGCGGACGCTCCCTGCACGACGCGTTCGTGATCGTCGACGAGGCCCAGAGCCTCGAGCGGAACGTCCTGCTGACCGTGCTGTCGCGCATCGGCCAGAACTCTCGGGTGGTGCTCACCCACGACGTCGCCCAGCGCGACAACCTCCGGGTCGGCCGGCACGACGGGGTCGCCGCCGTGATCGAGGCCCTCAAGGGGCACCCGCTGTTCGCCCACGTGACGCTCACCCGCAGCGAGCGCAGCCCCATTGCCGCGCTCGTCACCGACCTGCTCGAGGGCCTGGAGGTCTGAGGGTGCGCCCGGTCTGAGCCGGGTCGCCCCGTCTGCGCATACACCCGTCCCACTGCGCCCCGAGCCGCTCTCGGCGCAGTGGGACGGGCGTATGCGCAGACGCCTGCGTGCGCCCCCGAGAGCGGTGGGCGCCAGAACCGGGTCATCCAAAAGGACGAGATATTCGCCTCATTCGTCACACCAGTCACATCCGGGCCGGACGAATTGGAGATATGCCCCAGGCCTGGGGTAAGGTCTCGGTTTCATAACGTGCCGGATCGCAGATGTCCCTGGGCGACTTGGCCACCTCGCAGGACCCCATTGCAGGACCCATCCGGCACCGATTGAGGCCACCATCTGGTGGCCTTTCCCTTGGAGGACCACCGTATGAGCCAGCCCTACCAGGGTCGACACCGCCAGGTGAAGACCTCCGGCAGGACCGCCTCCCACGGCTCAGGTCTCACCCGGGCCATCCGCCGCCCCGCCGTGACCTCGAGCCTGCTGCTGGCCGTCATCGCGACGACCGCGGCCGGCTACCAGGCCGCCGACAAGCGCCAGACCGGTTCCGCCGCCTTCACGGTGAGCACCGAGGCCATCGCCCAGGCGAACGAGCTGTCCGACGCCCAGATCGAGGACACGGCCCGTCTGGCCGCCGACCGCAACGCGGTCAACTCGAGCCTCGCCGCCTCCCAGGAGAAGGACCGTCAGGCCGCCGTCGCCGCAGCAGCCCTGGCCGACAAGGCCCGCCGCGAGGCCTCCGACAAGGCCGCCCGCGACAAGGCCCGGCTGGCCCTCGAGGCCAAGAAGCAGGCCCTGCTCACCAACGCCCAGAGCGACCCCCGCGCCGCCGCTCGGGCGCTGCTCTCGGAGTTCGGGTTCGATGACAGCCAGTGGGGCTGCCTCGACAACCTCTGGATGGGCGAGAGCGGCTGGAACTACAGCGCCAGCAACTCCGGCTCGGGCGCCTATGGCATTCCCCAGTCGCTGCCCGGCTCGAAGATGGCCAGCGTCGGCGCCGACTGGCAGACCAACCCGGTGACCCAGATCCGCTGGGGTCTGCAGTACATCAAGTCGTCGTACGGCACTCCCTGTGGCGCCTGGGACCAGTGGCAGAGCCGCTCGCCCCACTGGTACTGAGTTCGGCGAGCTCCACGAATCCCGACGCCGGCCGCGCTACCGAGGCGGCCGGGTCATCGCCAGCACATCGAGGGCGTCGTCGAGCTGCTCCTGGGTGAGCTCGCCCGCGGCGACGTGGCCGCGCTCGATCACGATGTCGCGGATCGGGCGCCGCTCCTTGATCGACTGCTTGGCCACCGCCGCGGCGGCCTCGTAGCCGATGTAGCGGTTCAGCGGCGTGACGATCGACGGTGACCCTTGTGCCAGCTCCAGGGCCCGCTCACGGTCGGCTTCGATCCCGGCCACGCAGCGGTCGGCGAGCAGCCGCGAGGTCGTGGACAACAGGCGAGCCGACTCCAGGATGGTGCGCGCCATCACCGGCAGCATGACGTTGAGCTCGAAGGCTCCGGAGGCGCCGGCCATCGTGATCGTCAGGTCGTTGCCGATGACCTGGGCGCACGCCATGAGGGTCGCCTCGGGGATGACCGGGTTGACCTTGCCGGGCATGATGCTCGAGCCGGGCTGGAGGTCGGGCAGGTGGATCTCGCCCAGGCCAGAGCGCGGACCGGAGGACATCCAGCGCAGGTCGTTGCAGATCTTGGTGAGGCTCACCGCCACCACCCGCAGCGCGCCGCTCAGCTCGACCACGGCGTCTTGGGCCGACTGCGCCTCGAAGTGGTCCTGAGCCTCCCGGAAGGTGACCCCGGTGCGTTCGGTGACGCGCTCGATCACGGCGGCGGCGAACCCGGGGGGCCGCGTTGAGGCCGGTGCCGGCCGCCGTCCCGCCGAGCGGGAGCTCGGCCGTGGCCTGGGCGGCGACGAGCACCCGTTCCGCGCCGAGCTCGACCTGACGGGCGTAGCCGCCGAACTCCTGACCCAAGGTGACCGGCACGGCATCCATGAGGTGCGTGCGGCCCGCCTTCACCACCGTCGCGAACTCGGACTCCTTGGCCCGCAAGGCCTGCGCGAGGTGGACCAGGCTCGGCGCGAGGTCGCGGTGCACGGCGAGGGTCGCGGCGATGCGCAACGCGCTCGGGAAGGTGTCGTTGCTGGACTGGCCGGCGTTGACGTGGTCGTTCGGGTGGACCGCCTCGCCGGTCGCGAGGTGCGCCAACCGTGCGAGGACCTCGTTGACGTTCATGTTGGTGGAGGTGCCCGACCCGGTCTGGAAGACGTCGACAGGGAACTGGTCGTCATGCTCGCCGTCGGCCACGGCGCGGGCAGCGACCCCGATGGCCTGGGCGCGGGCGGCGTCGACCACCCCCAGCTCGGCGTTGACCTCGGCAGCCGCGCCCTTGAGCAGGGCCAGGGCATGGATCACCCCGGACGGCACCCGTTCGCCCGAGATCGGGAAGTTCTCGACGGCGCGCGCCGTCTGCGCGCCCCAGAGCGCGTCGGCCGGCACCTCGACGTCGCCCATCGAGTCGTGCTCGGTACGCGTCGGGGCCCCGGTGGTCGACGGAGCCGACGCAGGGGAGGCGGGGGAAGCTGAGGAGGCGGGGGAGGCGTCGGAAGCAGGCGGCATACCCCCATCATGGCGCGAGTCGCGCCCAGCGGCTCAGAGCTTGCGCAACCGGATCCGGCGCACGCTGTGGTCCTTGCCCTTGGCCAGGACGAGGGTGGCGCGGCTGCGCGTGGGCAGGACGTTCTCGCGCAGGTTGACCTCGTTGATGGTCGCCCAGATGTGGGCGGCGGTGTCGCGGGCCTCCTCGTCGGAGAGGCCGGCATAGCGGTGGAAGTACGAGTCGGGGTCGGCGAAGGCGGTCTCGCGCAGCCGCAGGAAGCGCTCGACGTACCAGTGCCGGATGTCGTCGAGGTGGGCGTCGACGTAGACGGAGAAGTCGAAGAAGTCGCTGATCGCCAGGCCGGTGCGCCCGTCCGCCTGCAGGCGAGGGGCCTGAAGGACGTTGAGGCCCTCGACGATGAGGACGTCGGGCTGCCGGATGACGATCTGCTGGTCCGGGACGATGTCGTAGGTCAGGTGCGAGTAGACCGGGGCCTGCACCTCGGCCTTGCCCGCCTTGACCTCGGCGACGAAGCGGAGGAGGGCACGCCGGTCGTACGACTCGGGGAACCCCTTGCGCTGCAGCAGGTTTCGGCGCTCGAGCTCGGCATTGGGGTAGAGGAAGCCGTCGGTCGTGACCAGCTCGACCTCGGGGGTCCCCGGCCAGCGCGACAGCAGCTCCTTGAGCAGCCGCGCGGTCGTGGACTTGCCGACGGCCACCGACCCGGCCACGCCGATGACGAAGGGCGTCTTCTCCGGGCGTTCGCCGAGGAAGTCGCTGGTGATGCGGTGCAGCCCGGCCGTGGCCCCGACGTAGAAGTTGAGGAGGCGCGACAGGGGGAGGTAGACGTCCTCCACCTCGGTGAGGTCGACCCGGTCGCCGAGGCCGCGGAGCCGCGCGACGTCGGAGGCCCCGAGGCTGAGCGGCTGGTTCTGGCGCAGTCGCGCCCACGCGGCACGGTCCATCTCCACGTAGGGCGAGGGGAGGGCGCCGGTGCCGTTCGCGGGGTGGCTCACGGGCGCCATTGTTGCCCACGGCGGGTCAGGGCGTGCGGACACGGTGTGATGGCGTGCCCACGGCTGGTGCCGGTTAGGCTTCGGGGCATGTGCGGAATCGTGGGATACGTCGGGCCGAACGCGGACGGCAGGGCGCTCGACGTCGTCATGGAGGGCCTGGCCCGGCTCGAGTACCGCGGCTACGACTCGGCTGGCGTCGCCCTGGTCACCAAGGACGGCGTGGCCAGCGAGAAGCGCGCCGGCAAGCTCGTGAACCTCCAGGAGGCCCTCGACGCCGACGCGCTCCCCGGCGCGTCGACGGGCATCGGCCACACCCGGTGGGCGACGCACGGCGGCCCGACCGACGAGAACGCCCACCCCCACCGTGGCGGCGAGGACGGCAAGCTCGCCCTCATCCACAACGGCATCATCGAGAACTTCCACCAGCTCAAGAAGGAGCTCCTCGCCGAGGGCGTGGGCTTCGCGAGCGAGACCGACACCGAGGTGGCCGCCCACCTCGTGGCCCGTGAGTATGCCGCGACCGGTGACCTCACGGCCGCGATGCGCGGCGTGGTCAACCGGCTCGAGGGCGCCTTCACGCTGCTCGCCGTCCACGCGGACAGCCCCGGCGTCGTCGTCGGCGCCCGGCGCAACAGCCCACTGGTCGTCGGCCTGGGTGATGGCGAGAACTTCCTCGGCTCGGACGTCGCCGCCTTCATCGGTCACACCCGTCACGCCCTCGAGCTCGGCCAGGACCAGATCGTCACGATCACTCCTGACTCCTACGAGGTCGTCAGCTTCGACGGGAGCCCGGCCGAGGGCAAGCACTACGAGGTCACCTGGGACGCCGCGGCGGCCGAGAAGGGCGGCTACGCGACCTTCATGGAGAAGGAGATCAACGACCAGCCCCACGCCGTGGGCGACACGCTGCTCGGGCGCACCGACCTCGACGGACGCCTCGTCCTCGACGACATGTCGATCACCGAGGACCAGCTCCGCGACGTCGACCGCATCACGATCGTCGCCTGCGGCACCGCGGCATACGCCGGCATGGTCGCCAAGTACGCGATCGAGCACTGGACCCGCATCCCGGTCGAGGTCGCGCTCGCGCACGAGTTCCGTTACAGCGACCCCATCGCCACGGAGCGCACCCTCGTCGTGTCCATCAGCCAGTCCGGCGAGACGATGGACACCCTCATGGCCGTCAAGCACGCGCACGCTCTCGGCGCGCTGACGCTGTCGATCTGCAACACCCACGGCTCGACGATCCCGCGCGAGTCCGACGCGGTGCTCTACACCCACGCCGGCCCGGAGATCGCGGTCGCGTCGACCAAGGCTTTCCTGGCCCAGATCACCGCCTGCTACATCCTCGGGCTCTACCTCGCGCAGCTGCGCGGCGGCACGTTCGCCGACGACGCCCAGGCGGTGATGAAGGAGCTCCACGAGATCCCCGCCAAGCTCGAGGAGCTGCTCGGCCGGATGGGTCGCGTCAAGGAGATCGCGCGGTTCATGGCCGACACCCGGTCGGTGCTCTTCCTCGGCCGCAACGTGGGCTTCCCTGTCGCCCTCGAGGGCGCGCTCAAGCTCAAGGAGCTGGCCTACATCCACGCCGAGGGGTTCGCGGCCGGCGAGCTCAAGCACGGGCCGATCGCGCTGATCGAGGCAGGCCAGCCGGTCTTCATCGTCGTCCCCGGCCCGGGCACCCCGCACGAGCTCCACAAGAAGGTCGTCTCCAACATCCAGGAGATCCGGGCCCGTGGTGCCCGCACCCTCGTGATCGCCGAGGAGGGCGACGAGGACGTCGTGCCGTTCGCTGACGAGGTGATCCGGGTGCCGGCGACATCGCCCCTGCTCGCGCCGCTGCTCACCGTGGTGCCGCTGCAGGTGTTCGCGCTGCACCTGGCCACCGCCAAGGGTCTCGACGTCGACCAGCCGCGCAACCTGGCCAAGTCGGTCACGGTCGAGTGAGCGGTCGAGTGAGCGGGCGGGCGTGATCGTCGGGGTGGGGATCGACGTCGTCGATGTCGAGCGCTTCGGGCAGACGCTCGAGCGCACCCCCGGTCTGCTCGACCGCCTCTTCACCGCCGAGGAGCGCGGCCTGCCGCTCAACTCCCTGGCCGCCCGGTTCGCGGCCAAGGAGGCCCTGGCCAAGGCGCTCGGCGCCCCGGTCGGCCTCCAGTGGCACGACTGCACGGTTCGCCGCGGTGAGGACGGTCGCCCCCACCTGCAGGTCACGGGCACGGTCGAGGCGCGCGCCGACGCCCTGGGGGTCCACGCCATGCACATCTCCCTGTCGCACGACGCCGGCATCGCCTCGGCCGTCGTGGTCGCCGAGGGCTGAGCCATGCTGTCCGCCTACTCCGCCGACCGGGTCCGTGCCGCCGAGTCCACCCTCATGCACGGGCTCCCCGAGGGTGAGCTGATGGGCAGGGCGGCGCGGGGGCTCGCCGCGGTCTGCGCCGCCCGGCTGAGCGAGCGCGGCGGCAGCACCGTGGTCGCCCTGGTGGGGCCGGGCAACAACGGCGGGGACGCGCTGTATGCCGTGGCCCAGCTCGCTGAGGACGGCATCGACTGCGTGGCGCTGCACGGCGGCTGGCGCGTGCACCAAGCGGCTGTGGCCGCCGCGCAGGCCGCCGGCGTGCGGATCCTCGACCGGTCCGGAGACTGGGCGTCGGCACTGCGGGGGGCCGATCTCGTGGTCGACGGCGTGCTCGGCATCGGGGGGCGCCCGGGGCTGCCCGACGAGGCGGTGGCGTGGGTCGACGCGATCCCCGAGTCGGCCTACGTCGTGGCGGTCGACCTGCCGTCGGGTCAGGACCCTGGTGGCGAGAGCGCCACGGAGACCGGGGTGTTCGCGGACGAGACCGTGACGTTCGGCGTCGCGAAACCGGTGCACCTGCTCCCGGCGACCGAGGTGGCCGTGGGGCGGCTGACCGTGGTCGACATCGGGCTGGCCGTCGACGGGTCGGCAGATGTCGAGCGCCTTGGTCACGACGACGTGGCTGACCTGTGGCCCGTTCCAGGTCCGATGGACGACAAGTACTCCCGAGGGGTGCTCGGGGTCATCGCGGGCACCGAGGACTACCCGGGCGCCGCCGTGCTCTGCTGCACCTCGGCCGTCGGGGCCGGCCCCGGGATGCTGCGGTACATCGGCCCTCCCACCCCGGTGTCGCTGGTCCATGCCGCCGTGCCCGAAGCCGTCATGGGCACGGGGCGGGTGCAGGCCTACGTCGTCGGGCCCGGTATCGACGCCTCCTCGTCGGCGGCGGGCACCCGTGAGCAGCTGTCCGCAGCCCGCGAGGCGCTGGCCAGCGACCTGCCGGTCCTGCTCGATGCCGGCGGTCTCGACCTGCTCGAGGGCACCCGATCGGCCCCGACGCTGCTCACGCCCCACGCCGGCGAGCTCGCCCGGCTGCTGAGCCGGCTGGAGGGCGCCGAGGTCACCCGCGAGCAGGTCAGCGCCAGCCCCCTCGCGCACGCCCGACGGGCTGCCGACCTCACCCGGGCCACGGTCCTGCTCAAGGGCAGCACGACCCTCGTGGTCGCGCCCTCGGACGCCGGACTGCCGGTGCGCTCCCAGAACGACGCCCCGCCCTGGCTCGCCACCGCTGGTGCGGGCGACGTGCTTGCGGGCCTGTGCGGGGTGCTGCTCGCGGCCGGGCTCTCCCCGCTCGATGCCGGCAGCCTCGGTGCGCTCGTCCACGGTGTTGCCGCGGACCGGGCCAACCCCGGCGGCCCGCTGCGGGCGCTGGCGGTGGCGCACGGCATACCGGCGACGGTGGCGCACCTGCTCGCTCGCTGACGGCAACCCGCCGCACGTGGCGGGCCCCAGAGGCTCCGGCGTCGTGGTTCTGACAGACTTGACGGTGATGAGTGAGCACCCCGTGAGCACAACCGTCGCCCCGGCCCCGCCGGGGCTTCCCGCGTGTGCCCTGGTCGACCTCGACGCGATCAGGGACAACGTCGCCGCGCTGAACGCCCGGGCGGGCGACGCCGAGGTGATGGCCGTGGTCAAGGCCGACGCCTACGGTCACGGGCTGGTGCCCAGTGCCCTCGCCGCGCTGCGCGGTGGCGCCACCTGGCTCGGCGTCGCCCAGCTGCCCGAGGCGCTCGCCCTGCGTGCAGCAGGAGTCCAGGCGCCGGTGCTGTCCTGGCTGCACGTGCCGGGTCAGGACTTCGCCCCGGCGCTCGAGCAGGGCATCGACCTGGGCATCTCCACCGCGTGGGCGCTCGACCAGGTGCTGGCGGCTGCCACCACCACCGGCCGCACGGCGCGGGTGCACCTCAAGGTCGACACCGGGCTGGGCCGCAACGGCGCCTGGGACGCCGACCTCGAGCTGCTGCTCGCGAACCTGGCGGCGGCGCAGGCAGCAGGCTCGGTCGAGGTCGTGGGCCTGTTCAGCCACTTCGCGTATGCCGACGCCCCCCAGCACCCGACCGTCAAGGCCCAGCAGGAGCGGTTCGAGGGCATCCTCGAGCAGGCCGCGCGGGCCGGCATCCGCCCGCAGGTGCGTCACCTCGCGAACTCGGCAGCCACGCTCACCAACCCCTCCGCCCACTACGACCTGGTCCGGCCCGGAGTCTCCGTCTACGGGCTGTCGCCGGTGCCCGACCTCGGCGCCCCCGAGGACTTCGGGCTGCGCGAGGCCATGCGGCTGGTGGCGAGGCTGTCGAGCGTCAAGGACGCGCCAGCCGGCCAGGGCGTCTCCTACGGCCACGTCTACACCACGCCGCAAGCCACCAAGCTCGGCCTCGTGCCGATGGGCTACTCCGACGGCGTCCCCCGCCACGCCACGAACGTCGGACCCGTGCAGGTCGGCCGTCAGCGGTATGCCGTGGCCGGACGCGTCTGCATGGACCAGTTCGTCCTCGACCTAGGCCCCGACACCACCGCCCAGCCGGGTGACGAGGTCGTCCTCTTCGGTGTCGGGGCGGCCGGTGAGCCCACCGCGCAGGACTGGGCCGCCGCCATCGACACCATCAACTACGAGATCGTCACGCGGGTGGGCGCGCGGGTCCCGCGGATCCACCTCGGGGGCGAGCAGTGAGCCCGTCGAACCGCAGCCTGACCGGACTGGGCATCGGCCTCGCGGCAGCAGGTGCCGCCACGGCTGTGGGGGTCGCGGCAGGCCGGGCCACCCGCGAGCGCCAGGCCCGGCTGTCGGTGCTCGCGCCCCAGGGCCTCTATGCCCACACCGCCGACAAGGAGTTCGTCGTCCTCGCTGACGACGGTGTGCCACTGCACGTCGAGGTCGACGAGCCCGACGCCGACGAGGCCTCGGCCGACAAGCCCACCGTCGTCTTCTCGCACGGGTACACCCTGAGCCTCAAGAGCTGGGTGCTCCAGCGCAAGGCGCTCGCAGCAGCGGGCTACCGCGTCGTGCTCTGGGACCAGCGCAGCCACGGCCAGTCCGAGCGCGCGCCCGCCGAGTCGTGCACGATCGACCAGCTCGGGGCAGACCTGCGCCGCGTCATCGAGGAGGCCGCTCCCGAGGGCCCCCTCGTCCTGATCGGCCACTCGATGGGTGGCATGACGATGATGTCGCTCGCCGAGCAGTTCCCCGAGGTGGTGCGCGATCGGGTCGTCGCTGCAGCGTTCGTCGCGACCAGCGCCGGTGGCCAGAACATGGTGGACCTCGGTTTCGGCCAGCTCCTCGGTCGGTTCGTCGGGCGGCTGGGGCCACGGTTCCTGGCCAGGCTCGGGGCGCGCCAGCAGCTGGTCAACACCGCACGCCGGTTCGGCCGAGACGTCGAGGACCTCATCGTCGAGCACTACAGCTTCGCCTCACCGGTGTCGCAGCAGACCGTGCGCTACACCGGCGACATGATCATGGGCACGCCCCTGGAGGTCATGGCCGAGTTCCTGCCCTCGATCAACGTGCACGACAAGCGCGCGGCGCTCGAGCAGTTCCACGGGGTCGAGACCCTCGTCGTCAACGGCATGCAGGACCTCCTCACGCCCCCCGACCACTCCGACGCCATCGTGCGACTCGTGCCGGGCGCCGAGCACCTGGTCGTCGAGGACGCCGGCCACATCATCATGCTCGAACACCCCGACGTGCTGAGCGAGCAGCTCCTGGCGCTGATCGAGCGGGGCCGCCGCGCCGCTGCCGAGGGCCTCGCCATGGATCGCAAGCCTCGCGTGCGCCGCACCGTCACCGACATCGCCAAGCGCCGTCGCGTCGCGAAGGCGCGCCGCGGGGGCAGGCATGGGTGAGCTGGTCAGCCCGCCGCTGCCCACGGCGGACCAGACCCGGGCCTGGGGCGCCCGACTCGGCCGGCTGTTGCGCGCCGGCGACCTCGTCGTGCTGACCGGTGGGCTCGGGGCGGGCAAGACGACCCTCACCCAGGGGATTGCCGAGGGGCTGGGCGTCCGCGGGCCGATCACCTCGCCGACGTTCGTCATCGCCCGGGTCCACCCGTCGCTGGTCGGTGGCCCCGACCTCGTCCACGTGGACGCCTACCGGCTGGGCGGGTTCGCCGAGCTGGACGACCTTGATCTCGACACCGCGCTGGAGGACTCTGTGACCGTCGTCGAGTGGGGTCATGGTCTGGCCGAGGACCTCACCGACGACCGGCTCGAGGTCACCCTGCAGGGCGAAGAGACCCGGACAGCATCCGTCGCGGTGCACGGCGACCGCTGGGCCAGTGACCACCTTGACCACCTCGGCGTCCTCACGGAGCCGGGCCTCGGCACCCTCACGGAGCCCAGCTGATGTTGCTCCTCGCGATCGACACCTCCACCTCGGCCATCACCGTCGCCCTGCGCGGTGAGGGGACTGGCCACAGCGGCCACTGTGCTCGATGCCCGCGGCCACACCGAGCACCTCGCGCCGCTGGTCACCGAGGTCCTCGAGTCGGCCGAGCGCTCGCCCGCCGACGTCACCGATGTCGCCGTCGGCACGGGGCCCGGGCCTTTCACCGGCCTGCGCGTCGGCATGGTCACGGCGCTGGTGTTCGGCCATGCCCGCGGCGTACCCGTCCACGGCGTGTGCAGCCTCGACGCCCTGGCGTACGACGCGGCGGCCCTGGTGGGAGAGGGCGAGTTCCTGGTGGCCACCGACGCGCGCCGCAAGGAGGTCTACTGGGCTCGGTATGCCGCGCGCAACGGCGCGGCCCAGCGGCTCACCGAGCCTGCGGTGGACCGGCCCGCGGACCTGCCCGAGCACGTGCGCGCTGTGCCCACGGCGGGTCGGGGGCCGCTGCTGTTCCCCGAGCTCTTCCGCTCGGTCGTCCCGGTGCACGACGTGCAGGCCACCTCGCTGGCCGCGCTCGCGGCGCAGCGCCTCGCGGCGGGGGTCGCGATGCCGGTCGAGCCGCTCTACCTGCGTCGCCCGGACGCGCTGACCACGGCGGAACGAGCCCGCTCATGAGAGACCTCCGGTGGACCGACATCGAGGCACTGAGCGCGCTCGAGCTCGAGCTGTTCCCGCAGGACGCGTGGTCTGCGGCCACGTGGTGGTCCGAACTCGCCGGTCGGCCGCGCCGGTCCTACGTCGTGCACGAGTCCTCGTCGGGTGACCTGCTGGCGTATGGCGGGCTCGACCTCGGGGGCGAGGTGGCCGACGTGATGACCATGGCGGTGGCGCCAGCTGCCCAGGGTCAGGGGCTGGGGCGCCAGCTGCTCGACGAGCTGGTGGCGCGGGCGCAGGCCGACCACGCGGCATACCTCATGCTCGAGGTGAGGGCCGACAACGCCGCCGCCCGAAAGCTGTACGACTCCAAGGGGTTCGAGGTCGTGAGCATCCGCCGCAGGTACTACCAGCCAGGCGACGTCGATGCCCAGGTCATGCGGTTGTCGCTGGGAGGTGAGGCCTGATGCGCGCCGACGAGCCGCTGGTGCTGGGTCTGGAGACCTCGTGTGACGAGACCGGTGTCGGCATCGTCCGGGGCGAGACCCTGCTGGTCGACGCGATCGCGAGCAGTGTCGACGAGCACGCGCGGTTCGGCGGCGTCGTGCCCGAGGTGGCCAGCCGTGCCCACCTCGAGGCGATGGTCCCGACCATCGAGCGCGCCACTCGCGAGGCGGGGGTGCGGCTCGACCAGCTCGACGCGATCGCGGTGACGTCCGGGCCTGGGCTGGCCGGCGCGCTCATGGTGGGGGTGGCTGCCGCGAAGGCACTGGCCGTCGCGCTGGGGGTGCCGCTCTATGGCGTCAACCACCTCGCGTCGCACGTCGCCGTCGACATCGTCGAGCACGGTCCACTGCCCGAGCCCACCATCGCGATGCTCGTGTCCGGGGGGCACTCGTCGCTGCTGCTGGTGCCTGACGTGACGACCGAGATCACCTCGCTCGGGTCGACGATCGACGACGCGGCGGGTGAGGCCTTCGACAAGGTCGCCCGGGTGCTCGGCCTGCCGTTCCCCGGTGGGCCGTACATCGACCGCGCGGCTCGCGACGGCGGGCGCATCACCATCGACTTCCCCCGAGGGCTGACCACCGGGCGCGACATGGAGCGGCACCGCTTCGACTTCTCGTTCTCGGGGCTGAAGACGGCGGTCGCCCGGTGGGTGCAGGCCCGCGAGGCCGCCGGTGAGCCGGTGCCGGTAGCGGATGTCGCAGCGTCGTTCCAGGAGGCCGTGACCGACGTGCTGACCCGCAAGGCGATCCTCGCGTGCAAGGAGCACGGCGTCATGAACCTGCAGATCGGCGGCGGAGTTGCCGCGAACTCCCGGCTGCGGGCGATGGCCCAGGAGCGTTGCGACGACGCGGGCGTCGTCCTGCGGGTGCCGCGGCCCGGGCTGTGCACCGACAACGGCGCGATGGTGGCCTCGCTCGGGGCGCAGATGGTGCTCAAGAGGCGTATGCCGTCCGACCTCGCGCTGCCGGCGGACTCCTCGATGCCCGTCACCCAGATCCAGGCCTGATCGCATGGCTCTGCCTGTGGTCCTCGACGTCGACACCGGAGTCGACGACGCCTGCGCGATCCTGCTCGCCGCCCTGCACCCCGCGCTCGACCTGCGCGCCGTGACGTGTGTCGGTGGGAACGCCGACGTCGACGCGGTCGTCGCCAACACGCTCACGGTGCTCGACGCCGCTGGTCGCCCCGACCTCGTCGTGGCCCGCGGCGCCGAACGCCCCCTGCTCGAGGAGGCGGTCGACGCCCGCCACGTGCACGGCCTGGACGGCATGGCCGACCTCGACTGGCCGAAGTCGCCGCGCCAGCCGGTCGTCGCGCACGCCGTCGAGGTGCTGCGCGACGTGCTCCTCGAGGCGGCGGCATACGCCGACGAGGAGCACCGGGTGACGCTGGTCCCGCTGGCCCCGCTCACCAACATCGCGCTGCTGCTGCGCACGTATCCGCAGGTGGCACAAGGGATTCGCGAGATCGTCTTCATGGGCGGCGCCGCACAGGCGGGCAACGCGACGGCGTCGGCGGAGTTCAACGTGTTCCACGACCCCGAGGCGGCGGCGGTCGTGCTCGACGCCTGCGTTGACCTCGACATCGCCGTGACGATGTACGGCCTCGACGTCTTCTATGCCCCGCGCATCTCGCGCGGGACCGCTGAGCTGCTCGTGTCGGCCGGGGGCCATGGCGCGAGCGAGCTCGCGGGGCGGCTCATCGCCTTCCAGTGCGAGCGGTTCGGCAGCGACTCGGCGACCATCGGCGACGCGGGCGCGGTGTGCGCCGTGATCGAGCCGGGCGCGGTCCGGCGCGAACGGCTTCCGGTGCGGGTCGAGCTGGCGGGCACGTGGTCGCGGGGGAGGACCATCGTCGACCTGCGCGACTGGGGCGGCGACCTCTCGCACGACCCGCACGGCCAGGCCCGCTCGACCATCGACGTGTGCCTCGAGGTCGACGCGCAGCGGTTCGCGACCCTGTGGCTCGACACCGTCAGCGGCGGGATGCGCTGATGGGCCGCGTCGTCGTGCTGGGCTCGCTCAACGTCGACCTCGTCACGTCCGTCGAGCGGCACCCGCGGCCGGGCGAGACCGTGCTGGGCGAGGGGCTGCACCGGTATGCCGGCGGCAAGGGCGGCAACCAGGCGGTCGCCGCTGCTGCCGCCGGAGCCGCGGTGGCCATGGTGGGTGCGGTCGGTGACGACGAGGGTGGCCAGGCGTACCTGCGGCGGTTGGAGGGGCGGGGCATCGACGTCAGCGGCGTGCGCACCCTGGCCGGCCACGCCTCGGGTCAGGCGTGGATCACGGTCGACGACGGCGGAGAGAACGCCATCGTCGTGATCCCCGGCGCGAACGCCGAGGTCTCACCTCCCGACCTGTCGGGGTTGGGGTTGGGCTCGGGGTTGGGCTCGGGGTTGGGCTCGGGCGACGTCCTGCTCATGCAGCTCGAGATCCCTCTGGCCACCGTGGCCCGGGCGGCGCGTGCGGCTCACAGCGCGGGTGCGCGGGTGGTCATCAACGCCGCCCCGTATGCCGCGCTGCCGCCCGACGTGGCCGCGCTCGCCGACGTGGTGGTCAACGAGCACGAGGCACTGCTGCTGGCCGACTCCGGGGTCGTGCCGGGCTCGCTGCTGGTGACCTTTGGTGCGGCTGGCTGCGACTGGGACGGTGAACGGTTCGAGGGTATGCCGGTGCCGGACGAGGAGGTCGTCGACACCACCGGAGCGGGGGATGCCTTCTGCGGGGCGCTCGCTGCGGCGCTCGCGGATGGGGCCGATCGGGTTGAAGCTGTGCGGCGGGCCAGCGTGGCGGGGGCAGCGGCGGTGCGTCACGCCGGGGCGCAGGTCGACCCCGAACTCTGACGGGCTCGAGGCTCGGTCGAGGGGTCGTGGGCGTGCGTCCTTTCGCCCACATTGACGCATCGCTTGCTCGCTCGGACGTCCTGCTGAACGGATGCCTCCGGCAGGGGTGGGCGCTGTGCGGTTTCCGGGCTCCTGACTCCTGGCTTGTGTACCCGCAGCTTTCGCGCATCCGAACATCGATTGGATGACGAACCGTCGCGATACCGACGCTGTCTGGGGCTGACCCAGGCCGAAGGCGGTGCGGGGACGGTCCGATTGCGCCCGTTTCGGTGACCAACTCTGGTTTCATGGGACTTCGACGTGGTGGTCTCGGGGTTGGGCCGTTGCGTGTCGCCGACCTCGGAGGATGTTGATGGGTGGCCCGACCACGCGCATGCAGGACGCGGTGCGTCTGTTGATGCTTATCAACGAAGCGGTCGAGCCAGTGTCTGGAAAGGACATCGCGGGTGACCCTGCGCTGGAGACCGCCATCGGGGTGGTCCGTACCCAAGTCCGTCTGCAGAAGTTGGACTTTTGGGTCCGGAACCCTGACTACCTCGCGAACGAGTTGCTGACCGACTACGTGAACGGTGACCAGGACCCCGCCTTGTTGCAGATGGCCGGTGAAATTCTGGACAGCGAGGAACCGGAACTACGGCGCTACCCGATGCTCCGCTACCTGTTCGGTGCCTACGAGGACCTTGAGGATGCGTTGGCAGTGCTGCGGCAGGCGGACCTGATGGTTCGCCGGAAGAAGGGCCGGCCGGGCCATGTGGTCCAGACGAACTACTTTCTGCTGCAGGCGGGCCGGGAGATGGTGGCGCGTATCCGGACGGAGTACGAGGACCTGGCCTGGTACTCGTACCGGTCGGCTTTGGTTGTCCAGTTGGCGAGTGGTCAGGGCGCGACGGAACTGAAGGACCGGCAGTACATCCAGGAGGAGTACCTGCAGACTAAGAACGGGGTGCGTATCCCGTCCATTACTGACCGTGCGCGCGTGCGGCTTGCCGAGATCCGTGCAGGTCTTGAGGGGGAGTCGGCGTGAGCGTTCCGAGTTCTAGCGAACTGACAGAGAAGATTGCGTCGAAGGCCCGCGTCGGTGTTGATGTGGTCGAGACGGTATTGAAGGCGAATGCCGTGTCGCTAGTTCCGGTTCCGCCGGCGCAGCGCGCATTGGATGTGCGGCGTCTGTCGTTTTCGGGTGTGCGGTCGCGGACGAAATGGGATGGCCCGTTCGAGGCGATATTCGAGTTCTCCGACGGGGTCACCGCGCTCATCACGAATGAGAACCTGCGGGGCAAGTCGTCGGTGCTGGAGCTCATCGCGTGGGCTCTGCGAGGGAGTCCGCGGGGTCTGCGTGCCGACGTGCGGTTGTGGTTCGAGCGCATCGTCTTGGAGTACTCGGTCAACGGTGTTCCGATGGCAGTGGTGTTGACCAAGCAGGAGACGGGCTTCGTTGCCGACATCGTGCGCGCCTCCGACGCGGACGTGCTGTCGGCGGCCTTGGCTGGCGAGACGTCAGCGGAATCGGTGAGTTTCATCGCGACCGGGTTGTCGGAGGCGGAGTTCAAGGAGCAGCAGGACCAGCTAATGCTGACCTTGTTGAGCTTGGAGCCGATCACCAACTTTCAGAAGCGTCCGAACAGTGACCAGGGTGCCGCTCACGACAACACGTGGCCGGCGTACTTCGGCGGCATCTATCTGCCGCGTGCTGGTTCCGAGATTCTTTTCGGAGACGTGGTATTCGCGGCCTTGCCAGCTCGCATCCTGCAGCTCTTTTGCAACGTGCCGTTGATGAGCACGCAGATCCGCCTCTCCACTCTGGGCAAGGTGATTCGGCAGGATGAGGCGAATCAGACCCGGCGGGTCGCTCAGGATGCAGCCGCGCGCGCTGAGGAGCGCCGGGCGCTGGCGGCGGAACTTGCTGATGTGCAGGCGAAGTTCGCGGCGTTGCCGTCGGAGGGCGACCGGTCGTATGAGGTGATTGCTGCCGAGCTTCGTAAAGCGGAACTCCGGTTGGACGAGCTTGCGGCAGTGAACCGTTCGGCTGGTGCGACGTTCGACGAGGCGAAGGCTGCCCGCCAGGCTGAAGAGGTTCGCGCCAGCGGTGACCGTGAGACCGAGCTCGCGGAGCTGTTGTTCCAAGGGCTGAAGCCCAGACACTGTCCGCGGTGTGAGCAGAGCTTCGAGAAGGCACGGGTGGTGCGCGAGGAGAGCGACCACGAGTGTTCGGTGTGCACGAAGCCGTTCCCGCTCACGGACTCTGACACCGGTGACGAGGGTGAGGCTGAGGACACCGGCGATGCTCTGGAAGCGTTAAAGGAGGCCGAGGAGGCCGCGCGCGCCTCGGCTGACACTGCTGCAGATGACGTGGCCGAGATGCGCCGGACTGTTGAGCGGTTGGCGCGTGAACTCGCAGGTGCGAGCCGGGCGGACGAGTTCACCAACCGGATGGCGTTGCGGCTAGTGGAGGCTCGGCTTAATGGCCGGCTCGAGAGCATGCCCGAGGGCGGCGAACAGCTGCAGCCGTCCGAGTCGCTGGTGGTCATCGAGGCAGCTAATCAGGTGCTTACGGAGGTGACGGCGGAGGCCGCGAAGGAAATATTCATCGACCTAAACGCCGAAATTCTGGCGTTGGGGCGGAAGTTCAACATCCAGAACTTGGAGAAGGTCGACCTGCAGCGAAATGGTGGGATGCAGGTGACGACCGCCGGTGCGGAGGTGCCATTCAAGAAGGTGTCCGGTGGTGAGCGGCTGCGTCTGAGGGTGGCGGTCATCATCGCCCTTCTCCGGGTCGGTGCACGTGCGGGTGTGGGATCGCACCCGGGGCTCATCTTGTTGGACTCGCCTGGCTCGGATGAGCTGACGGTTCATGACGAGGCGACCCTGCTCGAGGAGCTTGACTCGTTGAAGTCCGAACTGCCCGGATTGCAGGTCGTTATTGCGTCTGCGGAGCCGGCTGCGGTCGTGGACCATGTGCCGGCGGACAGCATCTACTCGAACCTCGAGGGCGGTCCGCTGTGGTGAGCGCCTGTGTCGGCGGCCTGCGGCACCATCAGTCTTGGAGCTCGAGATCGTTGCCGCGAGGTGATGTGCGGGCAGGTTAGTAGGGCGTTCAGGTCGGTCGACTGGTGAGGAGGTCAGGTCGTGTCTTTGATGGATGTGCTCGGCGTGCTTGCCGCACCGGACGGCTCCGACCTGGGTAAGCTGCACGCTTTTGGCGATGAGCTTTACGCGCGGGTTGACAAGGCTGACTTCGATGATGCTGCAGTGGTTTCATCTGCCGTTCGGACCCTTGCACCTGAGTTTGTGTCGTTGGCCGAAGCTGCGGCCAGGGCGGATGATTCCCATGCGCCAGACCTTCTCGCGGCTGTGGCCGAGGCTTTGCCCGGTTTGCAGAGCCTGATGTTCATGGATGCCGCCGACGTTGCCTTGTCGTCGCCGTGCTTCCTTGCCGCCCACGGGAAGCCCCTGGCGGGTGCGTTGGCGGACCGGGCACAAGAGACCAGATCAAGTCAGGGTCTCCAGGCGTACGCATACTTGGAGGTGCTGACGCGTCTGGGGCTAACGGAGGCGACGGGCAGGTTTCGCGCGCTGGCGTTCATGGCTTCCGTGACGCTGGACGACTCGGCCGAATTGTTGGAGCGCCTACCTCGCCTTGTCGGTCTAGCTATGGACCAATGGCGTGAGGACACGCTCGGGACCTTGTTGACGACGTTGCTGGAACATCCGGATGCACATACAGACGCGTTGTTCGAACTTGGTCAACAGATGCTGCGATCGGCGCTGGAATCAGACTCGGTCGAGTCTGTAATGCATGGTCTGGTTGAGGCTCGTTCGCGATTCGCCGATGTGGAGGCCGCGGAAGAGGCGCGGGACGACGCCACCATCTACCGCGCAGCACTGGACGTCCTATTGGCCTTCAGTGCTGCACCGACCGGTTTGGTAGACGAACCCTTAAATGCGGTGACGGCTCTGTCGGAGGCTCTGGGTCGCCGTGCAGCGTTCTCAGCTCGGTCTGTGATGGGTGGATGGGCTGCTCCTCGTCGGTTGGCCGAAGCGGAGTGGTTCGCTCTTGCGAACACCTTGCGCCTGTCGGTTCCTGAGCTGGGGAAGGCGTCGTGGCGCACGCCTGCGGAGACGTTGTCGCAGGTGCTCGCCGCGTATCAGGCGTCGCGATCAGTGTCGGTCATCTCGGCCGACGGACTGCGGATTGTTCTTGAGCCGCCTGTCCGCGCGGCCTTCATTGCGCATGAGGGGCTGCTGGAGCATCTGCGCGCTGCAGTCAAGGCCGGAGACTTGGCCGAGGACCAAGTAAGTGCTGCTCGGGAACTGCTCGAATCGGTGAGTGCTAATGATGGCGCGGCAGTAGGTGATGCGGTGGGAAAAGTCTGGAGCTCCGCGCCCGCGTTGGCCGCCGCGCTCGGCGTCGACGCGGAGTTTAAGGGCGCCGACGCTCTGGCACGTGCAGTCGACGAGCTGCCGGACGTTGTCGCGTTCTTCAACGACCAGGCTGGGGCGCGAGCAAGGGCCCTAGCTCGGTCTACCGACCCGGTAGTTGATGGCCTCCTCGCGACGGTGCTGGATGGCCTGGCGAACTGTGAAGACTTCCACGGAACGGTTCGTGAGGAGCTCGTCGAGGTGGTGACCGCCGTCCTACGGTTCACAGCCGACCGTGTTGATGCGGGCCGAGAGAGCTGGAAGCAGGACATCGCATACCTGTTTCCGCCGGCGCCCGGCGCCGCGCCGTTCGGCGAGGAGGTCCTGCAGAAGGACGTGTATAGGTGGCTGAGCAACTCGGGACTTCGGCCTTACACGCGCCTGGAGGAACGCGATGTGGCAGCTGGTCGTGCGGACCTTACGGTTACCCGGTCGCATCGGTTCGTCATCGAGGTGAAGCGCGAACTGTCGGATGCTTCCCGTGAGGCACTTCACGCGGCGTATGGCGGTCAGGCTGCCGCCTACTCGACAGGCGGTCCGCGCATCTCCGTGGAGATGGTGTTGGACCTGACCGACCACACCGAGGGGGTGGCCTCGTTGGCGCAATCGGTGTGGGTCGATGAGGTCCTAGCTGGCGGGGAGACCCGTCACGTTGTCGTTGTAGTCGTCCGCGGGAACCGACCCACTCCCCGGCAGACGAGGACAGGTGTAGCCAAGTAGTTCTCGAGCCGGCGGGAGGCCTGTAGTTAGGCGCGCGGGCAAGGTTGCGGACATCAAGTAGGCGACGGCATTGAAGTGCGTCCTTTCGCCGCGTCGGGTCGCGCCCGTTGGACTCGCAGCACGCTTCCCACCGAGGACTGAGCTGACCCTCGCGACGCAGGGCCACCGAGCACCGCAGTTGAGTCGTAGGGTCTGTTCGTGCAACCAACCATCGTCGAGCCTGACGTTTACGCTGGCATCTGCCTGGCCGTGATGCCCACAGATGCTGATGTCCTTGTGGCAAAGCAAGTCGCACTCGCGAAGCTCGCAACAGGAGATTCGGTCTCGCTCTCGAGCGTCGAATACGCGGTCTTGGAGCACTTCGACGTTCCGCGCCCCGGGCACCCGGAGGAACCGTACGACGTGCGGCCAGGGTCAACGGCCGCCGATGTCGATAGGGACGCTCCTCAGATCGCACGTCAGCGACTCGGATACGCGACCAAGCTCGCAGTCGCTACGTTGGTCGCCGACGGCGTCCTCATCCCCGCGGCGTCACCGAGCAACGACTACCTCAGCGTCGCGGTGCACCGAGCAGGCACCAGCGGCGGCGAACGAGTTCCGGTCGCAACTCCGAGCCTTGCGGACACGTTCCGGCTGACCCCAGGCCGCGATGCTCTAGGTGAGCTGCCAATCCTCGATGCCAATGCGTTCGTCGATACTCTCGACGGGCTGCTGGACGACCGGGCACGTCGCTGCCTGGAAGAAGCACTCGCTGCCTCAAGGCGTGGCCTGTATCTAAGCGCCGTCAACCTCATCGGCGCTGTCAGCGAGGCCGCTTGGTACTCCATCGGTGAGGCGCTGCTCCCCTCGTATCCGGAACTCGAAAAGGCCCTCGCCGAGAATCGAACAGCACTCCTTCAGCACCTCGTTGGCGAGGCGCTCAGCTCCGTGAAACGACAAAGGCTGGCCGTTACCGAATTAAGGACCCACGCGGCCTACCTCAGAGACCTGCGCAACTACGGGGTTCACCCACGCGGGGAATTCGATCCCGGGCAAGAACATGCCTTCACCGAGACCGGATGTCTGCTAGTCCTCATGGAGACCCATCGATACCTCGCGCGGCTCTACGCAGCAGCCCAAGCTGCCGGCGCCAATCTCGCTGGAGACTGACTAGCGCCATCATTCCGCCGCGTTAGTAGCCGTCAGACTCCTCAGCTTCTATTGGGCGGATGGTCTACGGGCCTGCCGCCAGCCTCAGCGGGAGATCGCGCATCGGAGACTTCATGCGAATCCGATCGTCCGACGAGCTGTCTAACCGGTCGGGACCGTCACACCGCCCGGCCCCAAAGTTGCGCCACCGGACGTTTGCCCGTTCTTCGCCGGTGAGCGGCTCTTTCGGTCCTCAACGCATTTGA
The DNA here is from genome assembly GCF_009707485.1 of Nostocoides sp. HKS02. Lineage (NCBI taxonomy): Bacteria > Bacillati > Actinomycetota > Actinomycetes > Micrococcales > Intrasporangiaceae > Nostocoides > Nostocoides sp. HKS02. The sequence continues at coordinate 3,401,140 of NZ_CP046121.1, forward strand.
GCCGAATCGCGTTGTTTTGCGCGCCGAGGATGCACAGAGTAGGCATCCTTACACTCAGCAATGCATGCCGCCCGATCCGAGAGCCTACGGAGCATCCAGCTTGACGAAGCAGATGTTGATCCTGACGTCCACCCCACGCGCCCAGGGATGGTCGTCGAACACCTTCATAGCCGAGATGCAAAAGCACTACGACGTCCGGGCGACCTACTGGGTTAGCAAGGCACGGATCGAAAAGTTGTCCCCGGATCACCGCGACGACTTCATCTGCGTTGAGGACATCGACCCACCCGACATCATCCTCGTCGATCGATGGCTCATCACCGATGGTGAGGCTCGGGTTCCGATCGACTGGCTGCGCGAACGGATATCGCAAGGGGCGCAGGCAGTCATGCTCAATGTCTTTCCGGACGCCAACGACCCCGACCCTGGAGCTGGCGTCTTCCCGTTCTCATGGGAGGCCCCAGCGAACGGGGGGCACGTACCTGCGCGGCCATGACGAGATCTCCGCCGTCGACATCGATCCGTCGTTCATCTGGTGCGGTGTCGAGGAGCTGTGGGGTGTCGACACTCCATACGTCCGACAGAGTTTTGACGGGCTGAGAGGCGTCGGCGTGGCATCGCCGACGGCCCTGCACTTCACCGGAGACATCTTGGCGACAACGCCCAAGACAACGCGTCTTCTGAGCGATCGTGATTTATTCGAGGAGCCCGGCCTTCCGATGGTCTGGGCCCACTGCCGTCCTCTACGGCTCGGGCATGTCGTCTCGATCGCCGGTACGATCACCCGCGATACCGTCTTGGACCACTGTCCAGACAACTCAAAATGGCTAATACAACTATTCGCCAGCCTTGACGAACACTCATATGTTCTTGGGAAGCCTCGCCCGGCAGACATCGGCGTACTGACCGCCCCCTTGGTCAAGGACGGACTGGAAGGGATCATGCATCCCGGCCTGATCGAGGACTTGGCACATCGCTGGGATGAGGCCAGATCCTCCCTAGGCTCGGGGGCAACGCTGGCCTGCATCATCATGCTCGGGGGAGTGTTGGAGGGTCTGCTAGGAGCAAGATTGGAACGCGTCCCGGCCAGGGACCTCGCCGGGTTGGACGGGTGCCCAAAGACCAAGGGCTCAGTCAAGCCCATCTCCGCGTGGAGTTTGGACGAGCGCATCCAAACCGCACGCCGCTTGGGACTCATCGACGCTACGAGCGCTGACTACGCATCTCGGGCGCGCGACTATCGCAATTTTGTACACCCTGGAAGAGGACCCGCCTCAGCATTTACAGCCCGGGACGCCATCCGAATTGCAGATCTGATCGACGAGGTCCGGCAGCAGCTCCTCGTGCTCCCTTAGCTGGCGTGTGGCGCCACCACATCGGTCGCATCGATGCCCTGACGCGCTTCGGCGTTGGGGGCCCTCTAGCACCAGCCGAAGGTGGGTGGGGCTCCCGCAAAGGCGCGCATTTGCCGTTATCGGCGCGGCGCGTCATTCCGCCGCGTCAGACCGCGCCCATGGCCTACGATGAGTGCGGTCCGGCGCCGCGGTCTTGCTGACCGTTTCGGGGCTCGCATCAGTGTTACGTTGCGAGGTGACTCTTAGGGAGCGCATATGTCCGACGTCCCAGAAGGAACCACGGCCCCCCACTCCACGCCGGGTGCAATCGACTGGGGCGCGGGCGAGTACGAGCGGTCGGCCTCAGCGCTTGTGCCGGCCGCGGAGGCCTTGGTCGCAGCGGCCCATCTCGTGCCAGGAGAGCACGTCCTCGACCTTGGCTGTGGGACTGGCACCGTGGCCCTGATGGCGGCACGCGCTGGCGCGGTCACTATCGCGGTGGACCCGGCCGCTCGCCTCCTGGAGGTCGGACGCACCCAGGCTGCAGGCGAGCGGCTGGACATCGAGTTCCTTCCCGGGGAGGCCGCGTCGTTGCCCCTTCCCGATGGCGCCGTAACCGCGGTCCTGTCGAACTTCGGGGTGATCTTCTGTCCCGATCCCGTTGCCGCGGTCAACGAGATGGTCAGGGTGCTGGCGCCAGAAGGACGAATCATCTTCACCGCCTGGCTGCCGGGCGGAGCGATCGGCCAGCTGAACCAGGCCGCGGCGGAGATGGTTCGTGCGGCGTTGGGCGCCCCTGCGCCGCCGCCCCCCTTCGCTTGGCACGACACCGCGGCGCTCACGACCCTCTTCGCGACCCACGACATGACCGTTACAGCCGAACCGCACGAGCTGGCGTTCACTGCGCTGTCACCAGAGGCCTACATGGATAGCGCCAGCACGCACCCCATGGCCGTTATGGGCATCGGGGTTCTCAAGCGGCTTGGTCAGGGCGAGGTGGCTCGCGCCCGGATGCTAGCGATTCTCGAAGACGGCAACGAATCCCCGGACGCGTTCATGAGCACAGGCCGCTTCGTCGTGATCACCGCCGTACGAGGCTGAGCCTCCCAGCTCACATGCCGATGATCGACTCAAACCGGCGGCCACTCGGTGCGTCATACCGCCGCAAGCGGGCTACGTGAGTGTGCTTCGGATTACCGGATCTGCCGATGTGCGCTCGCATCTGACATGGCAGCCTGTGCCGAGTGCCAGCCTGAACGCGGGCGAGCGGTGATAATGCGTTCATGGATTTCACCCCGATGTCGGCACTAACACAGCGCGAGGCATTCGGTCCCCCAGTAGTCGGGGAGCTGCAGTTGGTATCACCGGACGGTCGTTGGCGGTGGACCGGGTCCCGGTGGGTGCCCACGTCGTCCCGACCTTTGCCCTTGACTCTCCGGACCGCCGTGTGGGGCGTGCTGTGGCTGGTGTCGCTCACGCTGTGGATGCCGATTGGCCTTGCGGCGATGAGGGACGACTCGTCCGGTTGGGACGTCATCGGCGTCCTCTTCGTCGCGGCCCTGCTGCTGCCGATCCCTTCGACGCTAGCGTGGGGCGCCCGCATGGGTCGGGCCTCCCGTTGGGTCATCGCCGCCGTGTCAGTTCCCGTCGGAGCCGTGGCTCTGGGGTGTGCCTACGTGTTGGCCTTCATCCTTGGACCTGATTCAAACGCGGACCAAGAGGCCGGAGTCGGAGTTGTCCTCCTCGGTATCCCCTCGCTGCTGGGCTTGGGTGTCCTGGTCGCTGCGGGCGCTGGCATCGGTGTCGCGTGGAGACGCGCTCGCGCACGTCAATCGCGATAGGACGACGGCGCCGTACTCATCTGCCGCAGTCCGAGCTCGCCGGGGATACACACGTAAGCGAACTTGATTGAGCAACGCGAGCCCTCGCATAGCCGCGTGGATGGGAGGATGCGACTGTGAGTGTCGAGCCGGCCCGACGTGGTGTGTACGTTCCCTTCCTTACGGCTTTGGTGGCCCTGTGCGCCGAAGGGATCGTCCTCGCCACGTCGTTCATGGTGGACTATCCAGATCCTGTCCTGACGGCTGCTTGGCTCATTGCACTGGCTGGTCTGCTGATCGTCATGGTTTCGGTGTGGCGGACGTCCCGTTCCTCAGGTGCGAGTTGGCTCTCGACGCTGGGGCGGACGCTGAAGGCTGCCGGGCGGTTCATCCTCGATTTCTTCTGAGGGACCGCCCTCAACTGCCGCGTCCGCGCTCGCCGCGCCAAATCCAAGTAAGCGAACTTGCTTGAGCCTGCGGTCCCCTGGTATTCCTGCGTAGCTCAGCCCGGACATGGCCGATGAGCGGATCTGAGCCCCCACCCATCTGGCGACTGCACGGACGGCTTCAAGACAAAACGACTGGGCGCCTTCGGCGCCATCCCCCACACTGTGGCGGTGAGCAAGGGAACTGGACCTCCGCCAATCGAGTGCGCCTACTGCCATGACAGTGTCCAGGAGCCGCTTTGGCACCATATGGAGCTGGGGCGCGAGGACCCAGATTCGCCGGACCCATGGCCGGGGGATCTCCTGAACCTGTCGTTCTGTTCTGAGCAGCACATGACCGACTACCTGCGGGAGGGGTTGTTGCCGCCGCCTGACTTCTCTCCTGCGGAGCCACTACCGACGCATCGTGTTCGCGAGCTCCTTGACGACATTGCGGTTTTCGGTGGGCTCGGGCTGGCGGTCGCGCTTGCGGTGGTGGGCCTCGTTACGGTCATTCGCTGGCTGACGTGATCGCGTGCCGTCGGGCGTTGCTGTCGCTGTCCGCGCGCAGTCGACTAATACAAGTGAGCGAACTTGCTTGAGCCCGCAGTCTCCTGGGATGCCGTCATGGAACCGTGCCGTCGTGGCGCTCACAAGCCGCTGTGTGGGCAGGTGACAGCCACGTTCCAGGGTTAGACGGTGGGCGGCTTTGACCCGAGCACGAGTCGGCGCAACCAGCCGGGTCGACGTGGCCAACGGTTGAGCCAGTGGTTATCCAGCACCTGGTTCGCGACGACCCGAGGATCGGGATCGCCTTCCCCGCCGCTGACTTGGGCCAAGGCCGTCTTCAGCTCATCGACACCCGACCGGCCCGAAGGCCAGAGCGCTGCGGAGTCCCCGGCGAACGACAGCTGGAGAACCTGGCCGTCGAGGTCATAGAACGTGGCCGACTGGGCCTCATCCCGCTCCATGCGTTGAACGAGGCGGAGCAACGCAGCAGCTGCCCGATAAAACTGGACCTCGCGATTGACAACGACGAAAACAGCTCCTCTGTGCCGTGAGATCACGCGAGACTCCTCTTGTCGGATCAGATGTTCGCATGAACTCGACCGACCATGCCGTTCTCCGAGGCATATACACGTAGGCGAACTTGGTTGAGCCCGCAGTCCCCTGGCATTTCGCTCTTGGGAACGTCCTGTCATGCCGATGACAGTCCGTTAGCGCCGCCGGATTTTTCGACCGTGCGACAATTGACGCCCCAGTGCGCGGATGGTGGGATCGGGCGCGTGGCACTCTTCTCGCGGCGACCGCGCGTTCCGGACACCGCACCCGATGACGCATTCCCGTACTGGAGCTCGATTGCGGCCGGCGAGTTCCGGAGAATGGTGCGGGCCGCGTTCGCTGAAGTCGGCCGCGAGGTCCAGGTCTTCCCGGATCACGTCGTCGACTCCCAGGGGACGCAATTCGGCCTCGCCAATCTCGCCGCGTCGTGCCACAGCGACGAGCGCGGCCGAAAGGCGTGGGCGCAGCTCGTTCAAGAGCACGTCCGCCGAATCACGTCATCCATGGGCGGCCCGTCCGCCTTCGACCAACTCGACGACGAGGACGTGCTATCTGCGACGTACTGCCGCGTGATGCCAACAGCGGACCTGATCCCGGCGATGTCGTACGCCGAAGAGATCGCTCCGGGTCTCGCGTTGGTGCTCAACCTGGACCTTCCAGAGACCGTTCAGTACTTCATGGACGAGCACATCGAGAGGTTTGGGCGCGCCGCCCTGATGGCAGCCGGTATGAAGAACCTGCGCACGGTCCGCGAGGACAAGCGTGAGGCGCTTCAGCATCAAGGCGGATCGATCGAGGTCCTGCTCGGCGAATCGGTCTTCACTGCATCCCTGCTGCTGATTCTGGACGAGGTACTTGATCGACATGATTTCGCGATCGACCCCGAGCTCGGCGCATTCGTAGCTTTGCCAAATCGGAATCAATTGGACTTTCACGTGCTGCGCGAGCGGTCAGCCGTACCTTCACTACAGCTGTTGGCCGGCTTCGCGGCAGCTGGCTATCGCGATGCAACCGGACCACTCAGCCCAGATGTCTATTGGTGGCGTCCAGGCTCGATCGAGCGGGTGTCTCGCCTTTCCGACGATGGAGTCAGGATCGAAGTCAGTCCGGACCTCGCCGAACGGCTTGACGCGCTCCCCGACGCCTGAGAGGTCCTGCGGGCAAGCCCACTCATGCCGCTGTCGGGGCGGTTCGCCCGACCATGCCGCGGTTCGCTCGGCCCGATGTGCGGGCGATGGTCTTCTGCCGGACCTTGGAAGGCCCACACTGACTCATCATGTATCGGGACTTCTGGAGGCTGCACGTTGCCGCAGCAATCGGCATCCCGTGTGCCCTGGGACTGGCTAGCCAATCCAGCGGTTGGGCTGCGGCAGGATGGTTCGCGGCGGCGGGAGTCTGCGCCGCCATCCTTCTGGCCGCGCTGGTGCTCGGAGGCCAAGCGTCGCGTCGCAATCCGGGGCCCGGTCGCCATAGCACGGGGACGCGCCCGAGGTAGAGAGTCACGTCAGCCGACAACGCCCGACCATGCCGCGATCCGCTCGTGTGGCTGCGGGCGAGCGGAACTGCCGAGTTGAGGGTGTCTGCCAGCCTCTCCTGGTGCACGTTGACCTCATGCGCGACAAGGCGCGGTCCATGCCGGAGGACGGGGCTGTGGGCGTCTCGGCTCTCCGCATCTGGCACTGCAACTATCAGTCGCTGAACGCTCTTCGCGGCTATCCGAATCTGGAGACCCTGGTGGTCGCTACATACCCAGACGACAATTTGGAGCGGTTGCTGACCTGGAGCGACTGGAGTACCTGAGGCTGTTGCATCTGCCCGCTGTGACCGACCTCGCGCCTCTGGCGGGGCTGACTCGCTTGCGTACGCTGCGTCTTTCCACGCTGCCCAGCTGGGACGCGTCGGGAAAGGTCCCAACGGTTGACTCCCTGGATCCACTTGCAAGACTGCCTCGCCTCGCCCATCTCGAACTCTTCGGCGTTCGCCCGGTGGACAAGTCCCTTCGTGCTTTCGAAGGCGCTCCCAGCCTCGTCAGCGTTCGGGTCTCGAAGTACCCCAAGCCGGAGGTTCGCCGGTTCTACAAGACGACTGGCTGGAGCGACCAGTTCGCCCCGGGACCTGCAGTGGCTGACTGGCACTGACCGTCCGCTCATGCCGCGATCCACTCGTCAAGCGGTGGTGACGAGCCGCGTCTTGTCGCCGCGTTGCGGCGCAAGAGATCAGGCCGCTCGCAGCGACAGTGCGAGCGTTCGGTGGATCTCAGCGATCACATCGGCCGTGAGCTGGCCTCCTTGCAGCTGGGGATAGAGCTACTTGGGCCACAAAGCCTGCACGCCGCGCGTGGTGAAGGCGCCACCGATGAGTGGCCAGTCGGCTTCGAGGAAGCGCCCCGTGCACTGGAACGTCGTCCTCCAGCACCGCGCGCACGACGTCGACCTGTTTGAGCACTCCATCAACGAGCTTCGTGCAGTCGCGCGTGCCGACGAGAGTCGTTCAACGCGAGGGCGGAAGATGCCACCCTCGATCTCTTGAGGTGAGGACGTCCGCGGTACTTCTTGGGATCGATCTGGGTTGTGCGATTGGTATCGGAGATGCGGAAACAGCTGGGGTTCCCTAGTGGCTAGCTGTTGCGCGCCGTCGAGCTCGTGGACCCTGAGGGCGCCGACGACGGAGCGGGTGGCTCGCCTCTGCTGGTTCGCGTATTGGCGTGTGGAACGTTCGTTGGCCTCTGTTCGCGCCTACTGTGGTGCGTGCACTGGGCGCTCGGGGTGGTGTGAGTCGGGAGGGTGTGTGCTTGCCTCCATCGAGGTGATGTGGTCGCAGCGTGATGTGCAGCTGCTGCTGGTGTTGTGGGCGTGTGTTGCCGTGGTGGTGGCTGCTCGCTTGGCGGCTCGGGGCCGGGCGTGGGTTACCCCGGCCGCGGTGACGGTCGCGTGTGGGCTGATTGTGTCCGTGACGCTGAACCCCGGCCTTGGGCTGTCCGGGGACCCATCCGGTCGGCTGCGTCAATGCTGGCGCGGACTGATCGCCGTGGCGGTCTTGCGGGAGGCGTTCATGAGCCCGGGCGGCAGGTTGAACGTGACGCTCTTTGTCCCACTCGGGGTGCTGGCCTATGTGATGTCCCGCAGGGCCATGGTCGCGGTCGCAGGGGCGACCGTGTTCTCGTTGGGGATCGAGTTGGCGCAGGTCTTCTTGGTGTCTCATGACTGTTCGTCGGTTGACTGGCTGTCGAACGTCTCTGGGGGCGTCATCGGGACTGTCATTGGTGTGGTGGCGGTTGGGCTTCGGCGCGCAGCGACGCCTGCCGTCGCCCGACCAGCCCACCCGCCCCCACCCGGGACGATCCTCGACCTCCTCCCATCGTTTTCGAAGGACACCGACATGCTCATCCACCCGTGGGACGCCGCCCTGGACACGGCCGAGTGGCAGGAATGGCTGGCCCGCACAGACCGGTTCGGGGTCGTTGCGGTCAACAACATTGACCCGACGTTGGCGCCGCTCGTGGTGCCCACCCATTTCACCATCGTGGCGGGCGAGCTTCTGCTTCATCTCGCCCGGCCAAACCCTGTCTGGCCGCACCTTGAGGCCGCCGCGCAGGTGCGCCTGGCCGTGGTCGGCGACTACGCGTACATCCCCAGCCACTGGCGCGCCAAGGCGGGCGGCCCCGACGAGGACGGCGTCCCCACCAGCTACTACACCTCGGTGCAGTTCGTGTGCCGCCCCACCGTCGTCGACGACCCTGCCGGCAAGGTGACCATCCTCGACACCCAGCTCGCGGACCTCCAGCCCGAAGGCGGACACGCGAAGGTCGCGGTGGACGTACCGCCCTACGGGCGCATGCTCGCCGGGATCCGCGGCATACGCCTGCAGATCCTCGGCGTCGACGCGAAGTTCAAGTACGACGACGCCAACCCCGTCGACCACCGAGCGCGAGTCAGCGACCACCTCGACCACCGCGACCACGCCCTCGACCGGGGCGCCGCCACCCAGCAGCGCCGCCGACTGGGCCGGATCGGGGAGTGGAAGTCCCGGCGAGCCACGTCATGACCACCGTCGTCCCAGCCAACACGGTCCCGCCATGGACCCTGGCCCTCACCGCGATGTTCTCCGTCCAGCTCGGCTCAGCCCTGTCGGTGAACCTCATCCACGACGTCGGAGCCGCCGGGTACGCCGACAGGACATCCCGGCGCTGGTTGGGCTCGGAACCACCACGGGGCTGGTCGCCAACGAAGGCCGACAGCGGGCTCGAACCCCACCTCGTGAGCTCCATCAGCTAGTGGTCTCGGTCTCCGGTCTCGGTCTCCCAGCTGTCGCGACGCCCGGCGCTTGCCGTCCTCATCCAGGCAGCAGAGGCATCCGCCGCTTGCTACGGTTCCCTCGGCGGTGCCGACCGCTGACGGAGGCGACACGATGCAGCAGGAGCACGAGCGTGAGCTGGCCGGTGACGTCGGGTCGGCAGCCCCAGCACGTATGCCGCGTGTCCCCAGCCCCGGCAATCGCACGCGTCTGGTGCTCGCCAGCGCGCTCATGCTGTTCGTGGAACTGGCCCTGATCCGCTGGACGTCCTCGAACAACCTCTACCTGGTCCACATGACCAACTTCGTCCTGCTGGCCAGCTTCCTCGGCATCGGCCTGGGCTTCCTGCGCGCCAAAGCCGGCCGCGACCTCTTCCCGCTGGCACCAGTGCTACTCGCGGGCCTGGTTGGCTTTGTCCTGGCGTTTCCCGTCCGCACGGGGACCGGACGCGGTGGCCAGTGGGAGCTCGTGGGACTGTTCGACCTGCCGCCCCTGCCGCGCCCGCTCAGCCTTGCTGTCGTCTTCGTGCTCACCTCGGCGACGCTGATGGCGCTAGGGCAGGAGGTGGCCCGGACCTTCGGCACCTTCGAGCCGCTCGAGGCCTACCGGCTCGACGTCGTCGGCAGCCTGGCCGGCATCGCCTGCTTCGCTGCCCTGTCGTTCCTCTGGCTTCCGCCGGTGGGCTGGGGCACTGTCGCTGTAGCGCTGTTCGTCGTCCTGCTCGGCCGTCGGGCCCGGCCCGGGCCTGCGCTCGCACTCGGCGCCCTCGTCCTCATGCTCGGGGCGGAGTCCTTCGTGGGCACCTTCCAGTGGTCGCCCTATTACAAGATCCACACGACAGAGATGGCCGGCGGCCTCGTTCGCGTCGAGGTCAACGACACTCCGCTGCAAACCGCCCTCCCGCTCTCGGTGATCCGGCGCAGCTCGCCGTTCTACCTCTACCCCTACACCTATGCCGGCTCGCGCGACGACGTCCTCGTCATCGGCGCCGGGACAGGCAACGATGTGGCGGTGGCCCTGGACCAGGGCGCCAAACGGGTGGACGCCGTCGAGATCGACCCCGCGCTCCTGCAGCTCGGCCGGGACCGCCACCCTGACCGGCCCTACTCCGACCCGCGAGTGACCACCTACGTCGACGACGGCCGGGCGTTCATGGAGCGCACCGAACGCCGTTACGACCTCATCCTGCTCGCCTTGCCCGACTCGGCGACCATCGTCACGGGCCAGTCGGCACTGCGGCTCGAGAACTACCTCTTCACCACGCAGGCCCTGGAAAGGGCCCGCTCGCTCCTGAAGGCGGACGGCACGTTCGCCATGTACAACTACTACGAGCCATGGCTGCTCGACCGCTACGCCAACACGGTGCGGACCGTGTACGGCACGGCCCCGTGCGTCCAGCTCGGCCCGAGCTACGGACCGCGTCAGCAGGCCGTGCTCAGCCTGCGCAAGGACGCCAGCACCGGTGGGTGCACGACCACCTGGGCGCCGCGAACCGCCGCGCTCGAGCCGTCGGTCGACGACCGCCCGTTTCCCTACCTCGCGTCGCGGTCCATCCCGTCCTTCTACCTCTGGATGCTCGGCCTCGTCCTGCTGGCCTCCGTCGTCGGGGTGCGTTCGGTCGCGGGTCCACTGCGCACCATGCGGCCGTATGCCGACCTGTTCTTCATGGGCGCTGCGTTCCTGCTCCTGGAGACCAAGAACGTCGTCCAGTTCGCGCTGCTCTTCGGCACAACGTGGGCGGTGAACGCTGCGGTGTTCGCCGGCGTGCTCCTGAGTGTCCTCGCGGCGATCGAGGTCGCGCGTCGCGTCTCGTTCCGTCGGCCGATCCTGCTCTATGCGGGCCTCCTGGCCGCCCTGGCCGCGGCCTGGCTGATCCCTCAGGACGCGCTGCTGGAGCTCTCCCTGATCCCCCGGTTTCTGGCCGGAGTGACGATCGCGTTCCTGCCGGTCTTCATAGCCAACCTGCTCTTCGCGGTGCGGTTCAAGGGCATCGGCTCGAGCACGGTCGCCTTCGCGGCGAACCTCCTCGGGGCGATGGTGGGCGGGGCGCTTGAGTACCTCGCGCTCATCTTCGGCTTCAACGCGCTGCTTGTCCTGGTCGCGGTCCTCTACGGACTAGCGCTGCTCACCGGACGCAGGCACCTGGTCGTCCCACGCTTGGCTCAAGGCAGCCATGCGCGCGGCCGCTCATGAGTCCACCTTCAACGTCGCGCTCAAGCGGTGGCGATCACGCGTCGAGGTCGACCTGGGTTGCGCGAGGCCCTACTTCACCTTGCTGAGATGGACCATGGCGTCGTAGAGCTGCTCGTCCGTCATCGGCGGCTCGGGGATCGAGTGTGCCCGCTCGGCCCGGTAGGCGTCGAGCATGAGGTGGAGCTGGCGCCGCCAGGCCGTGGGCGCCTTGGCGCTGGTGGCGTCGATGATCCGGCCATTGGACCAGATCAGGTTGACGATGTCTGCCCGAGTGATGTCCGCGCGAGCCCTGCCGGCTTCTTGGGCTCGGGCGAGGACGTCATCGATCTGTTGGCACATCACGTCGTGAATGTGCTCGGTCTCAGAGTTGCCGGGGAAGCGGCGGGAGAGGAAGTCGTTGAAGCCGCGGTCTCCTGCTTGGACGGCGAACAGGTTGTTCAGGTAGGCGACGAACCCGTCCCAGGGATCGTCCATCGCCAGGGCCTTGTTGGCCCCGTCGACGAACTCCTGGAGCCGAGGCCTGAGGGCAGCCATGAGCAGGTCCAGGCGAGTGGGGAAGTGCCGGTACAGCGTGCCGATGGCGACACCGGCATCGCGGGCGATCTTCTCCAAGGAGGCATCCACGCCGTGGGCGGCGAACTCGGCCTGCGCCGCGGCGATGAGCTTGTCGCGGCTTTCCCGGGCGTCCCGGCGCAGCGGCCTCTGCATCTGCTGGACCTCGCTCTGGCTCACTCCATCAGTCTACCGACGATGGTGAGGACGGCCTCCGTTTCTGGGCTGCTCGCGAGGGGTCGAACCCCCAGCTCCTGAGCATTCGACGATTGATCTGCCAATCGGAGGGCCCCCTCCGGAATAGAATGAGGGGTGCCTCCGGTTGTGATCCATGCAAGCCGAGGTGCCTCTCCTGGCATCCGCCCACAACGCACGGAGGAACCGTCATCATGACCACCATCAGCATCATTGGCTCGGGCAACATGGCCGCCGCGATCGGCACCCGGGCAGCAAAGCACGGCCACACGGTCGAGCTCTTGAGCCGCAACACCGCCAAGGCTCAGGCGCTCGCCGACCAGATCGGCCACGGGGCCACCGTGGGCACGTTCGGCGCACCACCGGCAGGTGACATCGTCATCGTGGCCGTCCTGTACAGCGGCGCGGTTGATGCAGTCGAGAAGTACGGCGATGCACTGGCCGGCAAGATCCTCGTGGACATCTCCAACCCGTTCAACGCCGATGCCAGCGGGCTGGTGACCACTAGCTCGGCTGCTCAGGAGATCGCGGCTGCCGCTCCTGAGAGCGCCCGCGTCGTGAAGGCGCTGAACACGATCTTCGGCCAGGTCCTTGCCAAGGGCACGCCGCTCGACGCGTTCATCGCGGGCGACAGCGCTGAGGCGAAGTCAACGGTCGCGGCGTTCCTGGAGAGCTTGGAGCTGCGGACCCTCGACGCAGGAGGGCTGCAGGCAGCCTCGATCCTCGAGTCGGCCAGCCTCCTGCTGGTGGGGCTGGCCAGTAATGGTGCCGGCTTCGACCTCGCCCTGGGCGCCGAGGTCCACTGAGGTCCTTTTGGGTCCGCTTGCCGAGCACGAGCGAGGGGCCGGTAGCGCGTTCATTGGGCATTCCCGGGTCGGGGGCCCGGGGGCCAGTGGACGGGTCCGGTCCCATGCGGACCGAGGTTGCGCGACGGGGCGCAGAGGTGCCCGGCATAGAGGCCGACCTGCGCTCCCTGCAGGCGTTCCCGCAGCTCCTGGATCTGCTGGGCTCCGCCTTCGCATCCGCCCATCGCCGGGCCGCCGGAAATCGCTCTGAGGATGCCCTGATTGTCTCTTGCCGCCGCGAAGTCAAAGAGGAAAGGTTATGCGGTGACGGCAGCGCCGTCGGGGCGCTGCCCCGATCAAGGGAGCACGTCGTGCACGCACGCACCACCACGATCCAGGCGGACCGCTCCAAGGTCGAGGACGGGATCGCCCGCGTCCGGGACCAGGTCTTCCCCGCCGTCACGGCCATGGACGGCTGTGCCGGGATGTCCCTGCTCGTCGACCGCGAGTCGGGTCGCTGCATCGCCACGACCTCGTGGGAGTCGGAGGCCGCCATGCTGGCCAGCGCCGAACAGGTGAAGCCCCTGCGAACCGGCGCGGAGCAGAGCTTCGGAGCGACTTCCAGCGAGGTTGCGACCTGGGAGGTCGCCGTGATGCACCGCGACCACGCCAGTCCCGAGGGGGCATGTGCTCGCGTCACCTGGCTCAGCGGGGACCAGGGGCTGGCCGACCGGGCTGCCGATGTCTACCGGACGCTCATCCTCCCCACGCTGCAGGAGTGGGACGGCTTCTGCAGCGCGAACCTGATGATCAGCCGGGAGTCCGGTCGCATCGTCGGCACGGTGACCTTCGAGACGCGGGCCCACCTCGAGGCCACCCGTGAGGCCGCCAAGGACCTGCGCCAACGGGCCAGCGAACGGCTGAACGCAGCAGTCGACGACGTCGCCGAGATGGACGTGGCCATGGCGCACCTGCATGTGCCCGAGCTCGTCTGAGCTCCCGCCGTCCTGAGGGGGTGACCAGTCGTGGGGGACGGCAACGCGACAGAAGACCCCGAGCACCCGATCGCGGTCATCGCGATCGGGCGCTCCGGGATGACCGGAGGTTCCGAGCCCACGCGCCTAAGAAGGCGCAGTGGTCGTCGTGGATGCCAAGAGCCGTCGCGCGCGTCGACCCAGGTCATTGAGGTCCACCCGGCCGGCGTCAGCTGCGGCTGCCAGGCGAGCGGCCAGGTCCAGCGCCTCGTCCAACTCAGGCGCGGCAAGGGCGGCCTCCTGCCCCATGTCACGAAGGATCGTGGCCTCGGTCCTTGATGCAATCAAGGGATCGGCGACTCCATCGATCCAGACCCGGGTGCGTCGGCCGTCGCCGCGCTCCTCTCCGGTGATTCGCTCGAGCGCGAAGATGCGGTCGGCACGTGCGAACTTGCCGAACCCCAAGGCCACCATGCGAGTGTCCGACGCCACGTGCCCATCTTGACACTCGCCACCGACATCAGTCTCGGCTGCCATGGACGAGGAGTCGGGCGGGGCCAACGACCATCATCCCCATTTCGGCTTGCCCTCCGGCTCGCCCCAGACGTGCAGCGGCGCCATGAGAGTCCAGGACTCGAAGTTCTGCACCTTGTGGCCAAAGACGCAGTAGGACATGGGCGTACGCGAGTACTGCCGAACCTCGGTTCCGATGATGGATCCCTCACCGAGCAGGCTGATCACCAGGCCTTTCGGGGTGTGCGTGTAACAGACCCAATAGGACGGCGCGGGGTCTGATGCAGTCGCCCAGCGGACCTGTTCCTCTCGCGCCTTCACAATCTCCTCGCGGACGTTGCGGTCGATGGTGCTGTCGGCCCACCCTCGGCTGTCGAGGTCGCTCACCTCGAAACCAGGGATGATTCCACCTGGACCGCGAGCTACCGCGAAGTCTGCGACGGTGGCAGCCCTGGGGTCGTCGTCCAGGACTCCCAGCCCCTGCAGGGAGGCCCTCAGGACGAGCGCTTGCGCCTGGGGATCGGCCATGTCGTATCGAACTTCAGCTGCGTCCACGCCGCTGCCTTCGATGCCTGCGCTGACCACCACCGCCTGGAACCCGGCGGACGCCTTGCCGGAGGTCTCGGCTCGGCGGACGAACTCGAGGACGGACCCGATCATGCCTCGGAACCTCAGCCGTATCCTTTCGGGGTTGAGGTACATGGTCGGGTATGGCTCTGCCCTGAATGCCAACCACGCGACGATGTTCTCGACTGGCTGCATCTCAAGAGGCATGGCGCACCTCCGCGGTCGTGGTCGGCATCGAACTCGTGGCCACCGTGCAGCGACCGGGTTAGGCCGTGCCCTGCCAGGCCGGAGCGACCTGCCGGTAGTACGACCTCCCCGCGACCCTGCTCAGGAGAAAGGTGACCGGCGCCGGGATCGTCGAGCGGTAGTACGCGCGCTCCTCGTCGGGCATCCCGTCCTGCACCCATGCCATCCAGCGCCCCGAGGCGGCGAGGGACTCCGGCCGCAGGCGCTTCTCGACGGCCTTCCACTCGGGCGTCTCGAGATGCGGCAGCAGCAGCGGCTCGAGCTCCCTCTCCTCATGGTTCAGGTGCCGCTCCACGACCTCGTGCGCTCGCCGCATCGTGTCCCGAGCGGCGTGCGCATCCATGGCCGAACCGGTCGCGGCGTAGGCGGTCATGGCTGCTCCTGCCTCGGCAAGCGCGTCCGCCATGGCCTCGTGCTCGGCCTCCATGACCTGCACGAGCGCACTCGCCCCCTCGACGCTGGCCAGGAACGGGAAGACGTGGCTGTCCTCGCCCACATGGTGGTGCTTGAGCTCGCGGTACAGGTTCGCGTATGCCGCCTCCAGCTGGCGCGCGCGAGCCGGGTCGCCATCGGGCGAAGCGTCGAGCGCGGACTCGAGGCGGGTGAGATCACGGCGGACCGCCGCATGGATCACCCGGTTCATCGTCATGGGGCTGCTCATCCGGCCGACGCTAGTGGACCACCTCTGTCGTCGGATCCGACATTTGCGCTACCAGCCGGCGGTGCCGCTCACCCACCCGTATGCCGCGCGGCATACGGGTGGGCGAGCGGCGTGCGAGCGGTCAGCTGGCCGCGATGGAGACCGAGGCCGTCGAGAGGCTGCCACCGAGGATCCCCACGTAGGCGGACGAGCACGAGGGCCGGTTTGCCGTGACGTTCGGGATCGCCGCGGGCGAGTTGCAGCTCGGCTGGTTGACGGTCAGGGTCGCCGCACCGAAGCCCGTCTTCCCGGTGATCTGCCACGCGTCACCGAGGGTGCCGATCAGCAGGATGCTGCCCGAGGGACGCTGGAGGGTCACGTTGCAGGTCGCCGTGCCCAAGGTGACGATCCCACCCGGCCAGTGCTGCGCGAAGTCAGTGTCCTTGACCCCGGTGATCGAGTTCGTCAGCGTCGTGGAGGAGCAGGTGGGCGGTGGGGTCGTCCCACTGCAGACCAATGCGCCGGCCATCGTGAAGCCCGTCACGGACTGCCCGGTCGGACACGTCAGCCCGGCCAGCCCGGTGATTCCGGGCACGCCCTGCGGCCCGGCAGGTCCCGCGGGTCCCGTGGCACCCATGGGACCAACGGGTCCCGCGGGTCCGGTTGCGCCGACAGGCCCGGCGGGTCCTTGGATGCCCTGCATGTTCCAGGAGATCGGGACCTCAGAGGGTCGGCACGTCTTGCTCCCGACGAGCAGCCGCAGCATCCCCTGGTTCTTCTGGTAGCAGGCATTGATGACGCCCGAGGCGGGCACGTGTTGAGCCGGTGGAGTCTTCGCGGCGACGGCTTGCATGCCCGTCAGGAGCAGGGCAGCGGAACCGATCACCGCCAAGGAAACTCGCCAGTTGGGTCGAGACATCGTGGATCCTTCCGGTCAGAAGGGTGCGTAGGATCCGGCCCTTTGCCGGATGCGTTGCGTCGCCCGCGTTGGACGCTACTCAGAGCCGCACGATGCGCTATCGGTCAAAAGCCTGAGTTTGATGAACAACGGCCCTGTTCATGACTTTTCATCTCGGTATGCCCGTGATCGGCCCGTTTTGCCGGATACCGCGCTCCGGTGCGGGCGTCGACGTACCACCGCAGGACGCGGGTCAACCACCCGGGGGGGCAACTCAGTGCTCTTGGCGTGCGAACCAGGGCTTGGCGAACTACGGCTTGACCGTCTCGCCCAGCTGCCGGTCACGGATGCGACGAGCTGTGGCCCATGACGCGATGCCGGTGAAGAGGACCGCCGCCAGGATCTCACCGATCCCCTCACGGACCAACTGTAGGCGCCGACCGTGCCGGCCATCGGCGCAGTGGGACAGGACTTTGCGCCTCACCGAGTCGTCAGGAAGTCGCGGCAGGCGCCGGTCTCAGGCGCCTCCGCTCGATGATGCTCGTACCTGTCACGACGCTCATGGGTGGCACGTCCGTTGCGACGACGGCACCCGCCCCGACGACCGAACCACGACCGATGGTGACTCCGGGCGTGACGGTGGCCCCGGCGCCGATCCAGACGTCCTCCTCGATGGCGATCGGGGCGTGCGTGATGAAGTCGTACCGCTCATCGAGCTCGACGGGATGGCCAGCGGTGCTCAGCGTCACCCGGGGACCGATGAGCACCCGATCACCGATGGAGATGCCGCCCAGGTCGAGGAAGAAGCATCCCTGGTTGATGAACACGCGCTCTCCGAACGAAGCGCCGAGGCCGTAGTCGCAGTAGAACGGCGGGAGGATCGACAGTGACTCGGGCACGGGGCCACCGAAGATCTCGGCGAGCAACGTCCTGCGCTCGTCGAGGTCGTCGAACGCCAGCAGGTTGAGGCGAGAGGTCAGGCTCATCACGAGCTGCACACGCTCGGCGAAGGCTCGTGACTCAGCCGTTCGGGTCTGTAGTCGTTGCTCGTTGCGCACGAGGTCGATGCTGGCACGGCTAGGGTCGAACACATGCACGAACACCAGGGGTTCGATGACGCGGCCGCGACGTGGGACGACGACCCGGGCCATGAGGAGCGGCAGGTCGCGGTGGCCCGGGCCATCGAGGAGGCCGTGACGCTGACCCCTCGGATGAGTGCACTCGACGTGGGTGGTGGCACGGGTCGGCTGAGCATCCTGCTCTCCAGACGGGTCGGTTCCGTTGTCGTGACAGACCCGTCCGCGGGGATGGTGCAGGTAGCCCGGGAGCGGATCCAGGCGGCCGGGCTCAGTGACCGACTGCGCGCCGTCCAGGTCGACCTCACGGCAGACCCGCTGGAGGGCACCTACGACGTGGTGTGGAGCTCCATGGCGTTGCACCACGTCCACGACCTCGACGCACTACTGCGGTCCCTGGCGGGACTCCTGGTCGAGGGCGGTCGACTGGCCATCGCCGACCTCGACGAGGATCGCGACGGTGCCTTCCACGCCGACAAGGCGGACTTCGACGGACACGACGGGTTCGACAGGCACCGTCTCGCCGAGCAGTTGGCCCAGGCCGGATTCGGCGCGGTCAGGTTCGTTGAGGCCACGACCATCCGCAAGGGCGACCGCGAGTTCGGCGTGTTCCTGTGCACGGCGACCAAGGGCGCCTGAGCCGAGCCGAGTGACGGCACCTCGGTCAGCCCGCGCGGAACCACCGCTTCTTGGTGGGCGGCGCATCTGCCTTGTCGCGAGGCGGGGTCTCGACGTCCGATGCGGTGCCCTCGAAAGCTTCGGCGGTGCCCTCGAGGGCGATGAGCTGGAGACTGAGGAAGTAGCCAGACTCTTGGTCTCCGGTGACGGACTCGAGCTCGACGTGACCTGATTCGGCGAGGAAGTGGAACGCGTCCAGGCCCGGGAGGCGCAGCTCCGAGATCCACACCGCCTCAAGGAAGCTCGACACCTGACGCTCCGACGTGCCAGGGCGGTAGTGGACCAGGGCGACCAGCAGACGCTCGGGGTCGTCGGTGACCTCCACCTCGACCCCAGTGAACATGACACTGGACGCCAGCCGTTGACGGAGCCTGGACGCGGCAGCGTCGATCAGCGCACCGGAGGCTGGCGGCAGGCTGGTCGTCACCGCGGTCCTGAGTCGTAAGAATTCCACGCGGTCCACGCTGGTGAGACTGCACGACGACGGTCGAATGAGCAACTGCCTCGCGTGACTGGCTTCGCGTGCCGCGTCTGGCTGGCTTGGCGTGCCCCGTCTGCCGCGAGCCGGGTCCTCCACGCGTAGGCTGGCGCAACGGCGTCTGAGAGGGATCATCGATGAAGGTTCTTGTTGTAGAGGACGACGTGGACATCCAGGATCTTGCTATCCACCTGCTCGGGCGCGCCGGGTACGACGTCGTGGTCGAGGGCGACGGTGAGGCCGGCCTGGCTGCCGCGCTGACGCAGCAACCCGACCTCGTGGTCCTGGACTGGATGATGCCGGCGATGACCGGGGTCGAGGTATGCCGGGCCATGCGTGCGGACCCTCGGGCGAAGAACATCGCCGTCCTGATGCTGACGTCCAAGGCCCAGGAGGCCGACATCGACCAGGCCTTTACCGCGGGAGCCGATGACTACATGGTCAAGCCGTTCCGGGGCAGCGAGCTGGTCAGCCGGGTCAGGTCGCTGACGGCCAGGTAGCTGTGAGCGCCAGGTGCACAGCGTCCGCCATTCGACCTGTCGTGACAGGAGTCCCCCGTGCGAGCACAGATCTTCTTCATCACCCTGGCTGTCGATGACCTCGACCGCGCCGTCAGCTTCTACCGCGACGGGCTGGGCTGGCCGACTGAGGGAGTGGTGGGCAGCGAGTTCCATGACGAGGTCACCGGCGCGGACGGGACCATCGCCTTCGTCACCCTCGAGGATGGCCTGAAGCTCGGCCTCTACGAGCGAACGAACCTCGCCAAGGACGCCAGCCTGCCCCTTGGCCACCCCAGTTCGGCGCAGTTCAGTCTCGGCATACCGGCCACCTCTCGAGAAGATGTCGACGCGATGCTCGAGCAAGCGAGCCGCGCGGGCGGGACCCTCACCGCTCCCGCCCACCTTCGGCCCTTCGGCGTCTACTCCGGTTACTTCACCGATCCCGACGGACACCTCTTCGAGGTGGCCTGGGACAGCAACGCCTAGCACCAGGAAGGGCTGACGTCGCACGCCGCGGCGCTGGCTGGGGAATGCAGGTGGGTTCCCGAACCTGTTGTTCTCGGCACTGGGCTGCCAAGATGCGTTCATGCCAGCTGCTCGCCGAGCTACGTCGTGACGACAACGAACACCCTCCGGCTCGCCGACGCCGACATCGTCTACGACGTCCATGGCGAGCTGCCGTCCCCTGACGGGCGCCCGCCGCTGTTCATGATCGGCCAGCCGATGGACGCCAGCGGCTTCATGGCCTTGGCCTCCTACTTCCCTGACCGAACGGTCGTTACCTACGACCCCCGTGGGCTGGGTCGCAGCACCCGCCACGACGGTCGCGTCGACCACGCCCCCACCGGCCAGGCCGAAGACGTCCACGCGCTGATCCAGTCGCTCGCCGCCGGCCCGGTCGAGATGTTCGCCAGCAGCGGTGGCGCCGTGACCGCACTCGCGCTCGTCGCGGCATACCCCGACGACGTCACCACGCTGGTGGCCCACGAACCGCCGCTGATCCACGTGCTCCCCGATGCCGAAGCCATAGAGCGCGCCCTCGCGGAGGTCCAGGACGCCTACCAGGCGGGCGGGCGGAACGCCGGCATGGCGGCATTCATCACGATGATCTCCTGGCGTGGAGAGTTCACACCGGCCTACTTCGACCTGCCGCCCGCCGACCCCGCCGCGTTCGGGATGCCCGGCGACGACGACGGATCCCGCGACGACCCGCTCCTGTCTGACCGCTCCTCGGCGGTGAGCGGCTACCGACTCGAACTCGAGGCCCTGGCCGCGTCGCCCACCCGCATCGTGGTCGCCGTCGGCGAAGAGTCGCTGGACATCTTCACCGGGCGGACCTCCCTGGCCGTCGCCGGGCTTCTCGGGCAGGAGCCGACGGTGTTCCCGAGCCACCACGGCGGGTTCGTCGGCGGCGACTCGGGGTATGCCGGCAAGCCCGAGGAGTTCGCGCGCACGCTCCGTGAGGTCCTCGGCTGAGGTCCCCGCGCGGCCAGCTCACCGCCGCGCTCGCCTATCGAGGCGGTAGAGGCGTCAGGCCGTACCGTTCGACCAGGTCGGGCACCCAGGGCGCGTCCTGGAAGACCAGGCCGTGCTTCTCGGCGAGCTGCGCGAGCTCGTCGGGATCGGGTGGCCCGTCCGTGAGCTGGTCTGCCAGCCCCCAGAAGAAGTGCTCGAAGCCTGCGGGACTGATGATCTCGACCATCCTCGCCGGGGTGGTGCCCGCGTTCCACATCGTGTGCAGCTCGCCGCGCGGTTTGGTGATGTAACCGCCCGCCTCGAGGACGACCTCACGGTCACCGGATCGGAAACCGATCGCACCCTCGGTGACGATGGAGTACTCGTCCTCCAGCGTGTGCAGATGGGGCGGGACGAGAGCGCCCACCGGAAACGGGTGCTCGACGACGGAGACCAAACCGTTGGTCTGTTCCCCGAACAGCTTGAACACCACCCCGATCGAGCCGAGGGACCCTTCGCGCCCCTCGCCGGGCTGGAGCACGGTCAGCGGCGGAGCCTCGAAATCTGGCACGAAACACCTCTTCCTCACGGTGAAGCGACGGATATGGAAATACACTGGTGTTCATCCAATGTCCTCCCGACCCCAGGCGGTGTCAACGCTTTGACTGAACAATCCCGTTCATCCAAAAGTCGCGCGTACCGGATGCGGCAGCGCGCGGAGAGCATGGCGGAGACGCGCCTTCGGATCGTGGAAGCCACCTCGCTGCTCCACGAGAGCGTCGGGCCGGCGCACACGACGATCTCGGGGATCGCGGAGCGCGCCGGTGTCACGCGGCTGACGGTCTATCGGCACTTTCCGGACGACGAGTCCCTGTTCGCGGCCTGCTCGGCCCACTGGACTGCTCAGCAGCGTCTTCCCGATCCGGCAGCGTGGGCCGGCGTCGCCGACCCCGAGGAGCGGTTGCGGGTCGGGTTGACCGACCTGTACCGCTTCTACCGGGCTGGTGAGCCCATGCTTCGACGGATCTACGGGGACTGGGACTGCCTGCCCGCGACGATCCAGGCCGAGCTCTCACGGCGGGACGTTGCTCTGCGTGACGTACTTCTCGAGCCGTTTGGCCCCTCACGACCCAAGCGGCTGGTCGCCGTCCTGGGGCACGCCGTGTCGTTCTGGACCTGGCGATCGCTCTGTATCGACAACGGGCTCACGAACCCCTCCGCGGTGTCTGCGATGACCGCGCTCGCCCACGCCGTCGCCCCAGCGGAACGGAGGTCTCCACGGCGATGAGTCTGGCGGCGCCGATGCTTGCTGAATCTATCGAGAATCGATAGATTCACATCGTCATTCGATGGAAGGGGGATGCGATGGGGAAGCTGACAGTGGGCGCGCTGCGGGCGGTGCTCCTCGGCGTACTCGTCGGGACCGTGCTGGTCCAGGCCTTGATGGTGTGGGCGTTGGTCACCCGCCCGGGGGACGGGGCGCTCCCGCTGACTCCGCTGCGCGCCGTCACGATCCTGGGCATGGCGGCGGTCCAGGTCGCCGTGGTGTGCGTGTGGCGGCTGGTGACGATGGTGCGACGCGGAACCGTCTTCTCGCACGCCGCTTTTCGGTACGTGGACGGCGTGATCGGCGCGATCGTGGCGGCTTCGGGCGTGTGGTTCGCGGTCACCATCCTCAACGCCCCGGGTCAGCGGGCCGACCCAGGCGTCACCATCATCATGGGCGGAATCGGGGTGGCCATCCTGGGGGTTGCCCTCATCGTGCTGGTGCTGCGGATGTTGCTCGCCCAGGCCGTGGCGCGCGACGTCGAGGCGACGCAGCTGCAGGCCGAGCTGGACGAGGTGATCTGATGCCGATCGCCGTCGACATCGACGTGATGCTGGCCAGGCGGAAGATGTCCGTGGGCGAGCTCGCGGACCGCGTGGGCATCACGCCCGCCAACCTGGCCGTCCTCAAGAATGGGCGTGCCAAGGCGGTGCGCTTTGCGACGCTTGCTGCCTTGTGCGAGGTGCTCAGGTGCCAGCCGGGCGACCTGCTGCGCTGGGAGGCCGAGGACGCGCAGGCCCATGAGCTGGATCGCCGATCACCCGCAGCATCGTCCTGACCCTGTCGGGCGATGAGTTTCGCGCTCGCGCAGGGTCTCTCTACCGACCAGACACCAGGTATCCCGGAGGCCGCATGCGCAAGGTCGTGCTCTACACCCTGCAGTCCCTCGACGGGGCGGTCGACGATCCCGATCGGTTCTTCGCCCAGAGCCAGGAGCGGGCCGAGGTCCCCGAGTTCGACTCCGCGATGCTGGACAACGAACAGAGGATCATCGCCGCGCAGGACACGGTGCTGCTCGGCCGCTCCATGTACGACCAGTGGTCGCGGTTCTGGCCGACCGCGGACTACGAGCCGTTTGCCAGCTTCATCAACGGCGTCAAGAAGTACGTGGTGACGTCCTCGCCGTTGTCGAGCACGTGGCGCAACGCAGAGGCAGTCCATGCGCCAGTGGAGGACTGGGTGCGCGACCTGAAGGCCACGCCCGGGGGTGACATCGGTGTCCACGGCAGCATCCAGCTGGCGCAATCGCTGCTCGCGGCGGGACTTGTGGACGAGCTGCAGCTCGTGGTGGGCCCGACGGTCGGATTCACGGGACGGAGGCTGTTCAGCAGCACCGACGACATCCGCCGCCTTGACCTCATCAGCGCACGGCCGACCCCCAGCGGCGCGGTGCTGCTGACCTACCGTATGCCGTGAGCGTCGCGCTCGGGCTTTCGCGTCCACCTCGGTCGCGCTTTACTCGTGGGTACGCCGGGCTTGTGGTCGGCGCGGTACTCCGGCGCGTGATGGAAGGGGGGACGGTCGTGCAGGGTGACCACTACGGCAAGGCCAGGTTGAGCGTTCGTGAGGTCGCGGGGATGGTGGACCTCCTGGTCTTGGATCCGAGCGGGTCAGCGCAGGACGTTGCCGACGCGTGCGGCACCGCCGCCCGCGCACATCTGGCGACCGTGTACTGCCTTGGCCACAGGGTGAAGGCCGCCGCGGATCAGCTCGCCGGGTCGGGCGTCGGCGTCGGCACGGTCGTTCCTGGGTCCGATGCAACCGGTGACCTCTCGCTCACGATGTCAAAGGCCAAGCAGTCCTTGGATGCTGGCGCGACCGAGATCGCCGTGATCGTCGCGAACCGGTGGTGGCGTGAGCACGGTGACGCGGTGCTGGCCCGGGAGGTCCGCTCGCTCGCAGGGCTCGCGGCCGACCACGACGCGGCGCTCAAGGTCGTCTTCCTGACGGGCGGACTCGACGAGGCCGAACTGGTCCGGGGATGCCGGCTGGCGGAGGAGGCCGGCGCGCGGATCCTGCAAGGTGGGTCGTGGTTCACCTCGGACCGGTCCACCTTGGCGGAACTCCACGTGATGCGGGCGGCGGTCAGTGCCGCGGTCGTCGTCAAGGGTGCCGGCTACATCAAGTCGCTCGACCTCCTGCTGCTCGGCTACGCGCACGGGCTCGGTCGGTTCAATGTGCAGCGGGTCGACGAGCTGCTGGCCGATGCGATGCATCGCAGCGAGGGTGGCGACCTGCTCGTCCCACCGATGAACGACCTGCACCCGCAGATTCCCCTCTGACGGCGTATCCGCGCGGGGGCCAGGCCTTTCCGTCGAGACGAGGTGTCAGGAGCGGTGGTGGCCACCACGGGCGTTGGGCGCGACCTCGATGAGGACCTTGCCGACGACGCCGGTCTCGACTGCCGCGTGCGCCTCGGCGGTGTCCTCGAACGCGAACCAGTGCAGTGGCAGGCCCGCACTCTCACCGACCTTCAGCGCACCGTCCTCGACGGCCGCGCGGACGCCAGCGATGGCGTGTGCCTTGGCCTGCTCCGACACCGTGTAGACGAGGACGCCCTGCCAGCGCAGGTTCTTGGTCATGGCCTGCCGGATGGCGAGGCGGACGTCGTCGGAGCCGTCGTCGGCATAGAAGGCAATCGTCGCGTTCGGTGCGGCGACCGTGTGATCCAGAGTGGCGTTCGCGTCTGGAGCCACCTCGACGAAGAGGTCGACTCCTTCGGGAGCGATCGCGCGGACCTGTTCGACGGCGTTCCCGCTGCGGTAGTTGACGACCTGGTCCGCGCCCGCCGCCAGGGCCAGCGCGGCCTTGGCCGGCCCGCTGACGGTCGTGATCACGTGCGCCCCCGCCCATCGGGCGAGCTGGATGGCGGCGTTGCCCACAGCTCCCGCGCCGCCCGCGACGAGCACTGTCTTTCCGGACAGAGCGCCCCGAGCCAGCCGCTCTGGACCTCCTTCGGCCACGGTGAGGGTGCGGTGCGCGGTGAGGGCTGGGATCCCAAGGGCTGCGCCGAGTGCGAATGGGGCATGGTCCGGCAGTGGCACGGCGTGTCGCTCGGGCAGCACGACCTGTTCCTGGGCGGTGCCGTCCGGGCGCTGCCAAGCGGCCTCCCAGATCCAGACCCGCTCGCCGAGCCTCGACGCGGGCACCCCTGGACCGACTGCGTCGATGATTCCGGCACCATCCTGGTTCGGCACCTGCGCGGCGATCCCGGGCGGAAGCCCGCCTGCGCGGCGCTTCCAGTCGGTGGGGTTGACGCCTGAGACGTGAATCCGCACGCGGACCTCGCCTGGTCCGGGCTCGGGGATCGGCCTGTCGACCAGGTGCAGGACCTCAGGCCCGCCGGCGGAGGTGTAGACGATCGCCTTCATGACCGATGAGCCTTCCTGGACGGGCAGGGTTCCCTGCGGTGCGCGTGTCCGCAGATGAGCTCAGCTGTCGGGCCCACTGGCTGCCACGTCACGGGCAGCCAGCCACGACTCGAACCGTCCGCGCGACGAGGCGAGGAACCTGTGGAGCTGGGGCTCGAAGTCCGCGACGCGGTGGCGCAGCTCGAACATGCGGTAGTCAACCAAGCGGTCCGGATCGCAGCGGTGGCCCAACTCGGTAGAGCGCTCGACTGAGTCGCCACACTCCGTGCACGGCATGAACCTCGACATAAACATGAAACACGTCCTTCAGGGCAAACGGAACATTTCCAGTGTGCCCCCAAAACCGGTCTCGAAGAGCGTTGTGGGCGCTCGCTTTCGGGTCCTAGGCTGGCTCTCGCGGAGCAGCAGGTGCCAAGAGCGGAGGCTCTGATGGCAGACAGTGCAAACCTTGCAACCAGCCTTTACGAGGCGTGGAACCGGCGTGACTTCGACACGCTGGCGAGCCTCGCCGGCCCGGACACCGAGATCGTCCTGGTCGGCAGTGGCGAAACCCTCCGGGGACCTGAAGGCGCCCGGAAGTACGGAACGATGTGGGCCGATGCGTTCCCCGACGGCTCCATCACGATCGATCGGGTCATCCCCTCAGGCGAAACCGTGGCGGTCGAGTTCACCGGCCGCGGTACGCACACAGGCGACCTGGTCACACCCATGGGAGTGTTCCCTGCGACAGGCAAGTCCGTCACGCTGCAGCTCTGCGACGTGTACGAGTTCCGGGACGGCAAGGTCCGCTCCCAGCACGCATACCTGGACAGCGGTTCACTCACCGCCCAGCTCGGGCTCACCGGGCAGGCGGCCACCACCCAGCTTCAGGCTGGGGAACAGTAGTACCTGACCAACACCGGCACCTGCCCCGCTCCGTGGTCCCCCCACTGCCGCGGTCTCCGCTGCTGTCGAGACGAGGTCGATCCGCCTTGTGTCACCGCCGGCACAGACGCGCGCCGTCACCGCCCGGACACTCGGTCGAAGGCCCCTGGCAGTCCCACCCAGCGAAAGGGAGGAAACATGAAAGCCACCCAGTTGGAGGAGCATCTCTCACGCATCGACCTGTTCCACGACATGTCCGACAAGGCCATCCGTCGACTGATCGGGTCCGGCCGTGAGGTGCTGCACGAGGACGGCCACAGAGTCATCGGTGAGGGCAGCGACCTTGCCATGGCCTTTCACGTGGTCCTCGATGGTCACGGCGTCGTGACCAGTGCCGGAGTGGAGCGCCGCATCATCGGACCCGGGGACTCCTTCGGTGAGATCAGCCTCATCGACGGAGAGCCCCGCTCCGCCACCGTCATCGCACAGGGCCCCTTGCGCACGTTCGCGATCCCGCGCGAGCCGTTCGTGCTGTTGCTCGACGACCACCCCGAGATCGCCCGGGGCCTGCTGCTCGTCTTGTGCCGTCGGCTGCGCCAGGCCGAGGCATCCATGGCCGGGAGCTAGGGACGAGCGGGACCCTGCATCCACCGATCGGCAGGCACGCGTACGTTGCTCGTGCCTAGGCTGGCTGGCCACGGGGCCCTGGTATGCGGCTCGACGCGGCCTCCCGGCGGACCCCGGGGGGAGAGTGGGAGGAGCGGCATGGGGGGTTTGCGGGTTCGGGAGGGGCGGCCCTTGCTGGCCGTGCCCGTCCGGCGGTTGGCGGGTGTGCTGCTGGCCTGCTCGGCTTTCCTGGTGGTGCTGCTCGGCGTGCTGTTCGCCCACCAGACCCACGCGGACAGCGTGGACCGCACCCTCGACGCGCCCGTCATTGCCTGGTTCGCCGGCCATCCGGGTCTGGCCGCACGACTTGCCTCTCCCGGCTCCCTGGTTCCTGCCACCGTGCTGACCGCCGCCCTCGCGGTCGCCTCCCTGCTGGCCGGGCGACTCAACGGCGCCCTGCTTGCCCTGGCCGTACCGGTGTCGGTCGGCCTGGCCGAGGGTCTGCTCAAGCCCCTGTTCGACCGCACCTCGCTGGGAAGCCTCGCCTACCCGAGCGGCCACGCCACCGCCATGTTCGCGGTCGCCTCGGCAACGGCGGTGCTGCTCCTCGCTTCGGAGCAGCCGCGGGAAGCGAAGGGGCTGCGGATAGCGCTCCCGGCAGCGATGTGCCTGCTGGGATGCACCGTCTCGGGCGCTGTCATTGGCCTGCGCTGGCACTACCTCACTGACACGGTGGCGGGTGCCGCGGTCGGTCTGGGCACCGTCTGCGGGCTTGCCCTCCTCCTGGACCGACCGATCGTGAGGTCATGGCTGGCGGGCCGGACCAGGGCGTAGATGGACTGCCCAGGTGCACTGCCCCGGTGCACTGCCCAGGTGCACTGCCTAGGTGGACGGCTGGGGGATGACGCAGGAGATCTTCGGGTTGACGCCGAGGTAGTTCAGCGGCCCGGCGACCACGGTCGCGACGATGGTGCCGGCCTTGGCGCAGTTCGACGGGTCGGTCGCGAAGTAGCCGCGTTGGTAGGTCGCGACCACTCCGACCACGAGCCAGAGGATGACGAGAATCCCGATGAGCCGTGCCACCATCGCTGGCCTCCCTGCCGCGGCCGCTTCTCGAAGCACGGCCTGTCCTGTTCTATGCAGGGTAGCCCGGGTTTGGACCCCAACGCCCGGTGTGGATCACCCGCCGTGAGGAAGGGCCCCCACCGCGGTGCGGGCCCCTCCTCCGGGTGGTCGGTGTCAGCCGGCGTTCGAGGATGTGCCCGAGGACGCTGCTCCGGTGGGCATGTTCTTGGTCTCGTCACCGGTGTGCAGCTTGTCGATCTGCTTGGCGTTGGTGCTGGCGACGCTGAACGTGACCTTGTCGCCGACCACGAGGGCGGACAGGGTCGCCTCGCCGTTCTTGTCGATGTCGCTGGCGCTGGTCACCGAGTACACGGTCGTGGCGGTCGAGGTCTTGATCGTGACGCTCGAGGCGCCCACCGCGGTCACCGTCCCGCTGAGGTTCAGGGCCCCGCCACGCGGACCGTGCACCTCGTTGGCCTCGGGGACACCGTCGGCGCCGTTGTCGCCGGGGTGGGCGTCGGCAGTCGCCGTGGTCGAGGGCGTGGTGGCCGCGCTGGGCGACACCGTGGCGGCCTGAGCGCCGAGCGTGGTGGCCAGTACTGCGCCGGCGATCAGGCCTGCGGCCGCGTAGCCGGTCTTTGCGAGTCGTGAGTTGCGCTGCATGTCATCTCTCCTGAGGGTCGAAGGAACCAGGCGTTCGTGCTTGGTATGCCTCGACTTTCGGGCTCGATGCTTCGTCGCCGCTGTCGTGGGCCTACGCGCATGCTGTGAAGGCAGGAGTGGCGTGAGCGCAAGGCGCCCGATGGTGGCCACGAACGGCATACGAGGCGCAGGATGAGCCTGTGGAGACCTGGGATGCCATGCGCGCGCGACGAAACGTTCGGCAGTTCACTGAGCAGCCTGTCCCAGACGAGGTGCTCGACCGGATCCTCGAAGCTGGGCGGCGGGCCCCGTCGGCGGGCAACTGGCAGCCGTGGGACTTCGTGCTGGTCACCGACCGTGCGCAGCTGGTGGAGCTGGCGAAGGTCTGGCAGGGCGCCCGGCACGTCGCCGCAGCGGCAGCCGCGATCGCGATCGTCGCGCCGGAGCCAGAGGACGATCGGCAGTCGGCCCTGCTCCAGTACGACCTGGGCCAGGCCACCTACGCGATGACCATCGCCGCGGCCGACCTGGGCGTCGGCACGGGCCATGCTGCGGCCACCGACCAGGCCCAGGCGCAAGCCGTCCTCGGCTTCCCCGAGGGGCGATTCCTCGCCTACCTGCTCTCCGTCGGTTACCCGGCGGACAAGCCGCTGGCCGTCATCAAGCAGCTGAACCGGCGCCCGTTCGACGAGGTCGTGCACCGCGGAGTGTGGTAGTCAGGCTTGCGCGCAATCGACGACCAGGAGAGCTCGATGTCACTCGCACGGATCCACAACTTCTCCATCTCCCTCGACGGCTTCGCCACGGGCGAACCGCAGACCCTCGAGGCACCGTTCGGTCATGCGGGGCAGCGACTGCACCAGTGGATGTTCGCTACCCAGTTCTGGGACGCGGCCGGGAGCGATGGGGTCGACAACGCCTTCGCCGAGCGGCACAGCCAGGGCATCGGCGCGGAGATCATGGGCGCCAACAAGTTCGGGCCGCCCGGCTGGCGGCACGACCCGGCCTGGGCAGGCTGGTGGGGCCCGAACCCGCCGTTCCACACCCCGACGTTCGTCCTCACCCATCATCCGCGGCCCTCGTTGGAGATGGAGGGGGGCACCACGTTCCACTTCATCCAGGCCACCCCGGCCGAGGCGCTCGCGATGGCTCGCGAAGCAGCCGGTGGCCAGGACGTCCGGATCGGCGGCGGCGCGACCGTGGTGCGCGACTTCCTTGCTGCCGGGCTCGTCGACCACATGCATCTCGTCCAGGTCCCGATCGTCCTCGGTCGTGGCGTCCGAGTCTGGGACGGCCTGGAGGCCATCGAGGACGGCTACGACGTCGAGGCGCTCTCGTCCCCGAGCGGCGTCACCCACCTGACCTTCACGCGCGCCGGAACGGCATGAGCCGCCGCGAGGACGTCATGGGCGGCGGAGATCCGGCTCCATCAGCTCGGCAAGTCGAGCGAGACCGGGGCGCGTGTACGTCGCCAGGCGCTCGCGAGCATCGTCCAGTCGCGCCGATTCGGGATGTCCGGGCGGGATCCGCGCCGGGTTGATCGCCACCTGGTTGGACCACTCCTTGATGTCAGGCTCGGACGAGAAGGACGCCGTGGCCCGCGTGCCCTGGACGTTCATCCGCGCCCACTGCGCCATCGAGTTGCCGAACTGCGATGGCGTGCACAGCCGGTTCTTCTCCTCGTCCTCGCGACGGGTTGCCTCGACGTAGCCGATCAGGGCCGCACCGAAGCAGGGGAAGCCGGCCCTGATCGCTTGCAGGGTGATCGCCTCGGGACGCCAGACGGGGACCAGCGGCGGGTACTTCAGACCATCAGCCGCGCAGTGCACGACGACGGCATCCTGCGCGATCGCCACCGAGCCATCGGCGAAGGTGAGCTTGCCCCGATCGACGGTCTCGAGGTGTCCCCGTCGAACGACGTTCTCCACGGTGCGCAACCGCTCCAGCTCCCACGTCGCCAGCGTCGGCGTCTTGGCCATGGTCGGCATGACGGTCCGGTCGATGCGCAGCATGATGCCGGCATCCTCGAGTCGCAGGAACAGCTCTTCGACCGAGTTCGCGTCGTGCGCTGCCTGCATCGTGTCGGCCGCCATGCCCAGGAAGATCGCGGGGTCCGGCTGGACCACCGCCCGGTTCATCATCCACGGGTCGCGGGGCCGCACCCAGCAGATCGCCCCCGGATCCACCCCGAGCGCGAGCAGCCAGATGCAGGCGTCGGTCGCGGTCTTGCCCGACCCGACGATGACGTACTGGCTCGGCGCCTCCTCCAGCCGGACCAGGTCGTTGACCGGTATCACCCGGACGTCGTCGGCAGCCTCGAACGGAGCTGGTTTCTCCGCGGGAATGCTCGGGGCCAGGTACCGGGCGTCGACAACCCGGCACCGCTCGGGCACCTCGAACCACTCGCCCGAGATGCGCGAGAAGAAGCGGCGGTCGCCGGCATACTCGCTGTTGCCGAAGAACTCGACGCGGCCCGCCTCGCGCATGCGGTCGAGCATCTGGGCGTAGTAGGCGCAGATCTCCGGCTGGGTGGCCCGCTCCTGCAGACCCTTCTCCGGCCCGCGTTGCTGCAGCTGGCCGCCGCCGAGGAGGGTCGACGCGACGCCGTAGAAGGCAGACGCCTGGTGCAGCCGCACGAACGGGTATGCCTCGAGCCAGTGCCCGCTGACGCCGTACCGACGGTCGACCAGGGCCACGCGGACGTCGGCGTGGTCGACCAGCGCGTCGGTGAAGGCCATGCCCATGGCGCCGGCACCCACCACGAGGTAGTCAGCGTCGATCGTGTGCATCACGACTCCACGCTGCCACCCGCGCGGTGGTGCGTCCTCGGTTCGACGACGTAGGCGCGCACGGGTGCGCCACTTCGGCGCCAGCCGACCCCGCCGAACTACGCGCCGCGCAGGCCGATCGGGTTGCCGTCAGCGTCGGCGAGCACGCACACCCGCGAACCGGGTGCGACCTGACGCGGCGCCTCACGCTCGGTGGCTCCGGCCGCCAGCAGGGTCTCGCGGGTGGCGTCGAGGTCCTCGACATCGGCGAAGGCCACCGGTCCTCCGCCTGCGCCGGCCGGGTTGAGGGCGACCTCGAATCCGTCGACGTTGTACCCGACGTAGTACGGCTGGTCGGTGTGCGGTGCGCCGAGCAACGCGGTGTACACGGCCTTGGTGGCGTCCAGGTCGGACACCGGGATCACCAGGCTGCGGATCGTGGGACTCATCTTCGAAACCTCCGGGTCAGGACGGTCAGTTTCACTGACCGCCACGTCATCAATGAGGAGTCATCAACGAGGAACAGGCTACGAGCCGGTGGCGGACCGGCGCTTCTCGATTCCTGACCATGCACTCAGCCGTCGAGGTGCCGGTCGGCGAGCTTGCGCAGGACCGGGACCGCTGCGGCCAGTGCGATGCGCTCGTCCTCGGTGAGGTCGGCCAGCTCGGTGCTCAGCTGCGTGGCGGCCTCGTCACGCAGGGTGTCGATCGTGGTGTGACCGACCGGGGTCAGCACGAGCAGAAGGCAGCGCTGGTCGGCCGGGTCGCGCCGCCGCTCCACCCAGCCGGCCTCCTCCATGATCTCCACCAGCCGGGTCATGCTCGGCGCCGAGATGTTCATCAGCTCGGCCAGGTCACCCTGCCGGACGCCATCGGGGTAGCGGGTCAGCGCGGAGAGTGCAGCCAGCCTGGTCGGCGTGATCCCGGAGCGGGTCGCGGGTGTGCGCAGGTGGTAGGCCAGACGACCCACCTCCGTGCGCACCTCGCCCGCGAGCCGCCCGATGTCAGCTGCCACCGTGCGGCGCGTGGTCACGACCGCACTTCTTCGGGTTGCGCGGCGCGGACCTCCGGCTGCGCGACGTCGACGAGCCCCTCGTGCTGGTCGTCGGCGTGCACGAACTTCTCGCCCATGAACCACGAAGCCACAGCGGCGATCAGGCAGGCCGCGATGGCGAACCCGAAGGCGACGATGAGCCCGTTGTGGAACGGCTCGGAGATCAGCGACGGGAAGAAGGCGTGGCCGGTGAGGTACTGGGCGTCCGCGGGGCGCAGCTGGGCGAGCGTGTGGCTGCCGAGCAGCGACTGCACGGGGTTGTAGCCCAGCAGCGACGCGAACAGCACGGCGACCGGTGGCAGGGACGCGACACCGTGTGCCTGCACCGCGGGTATGCCGTGCGCCGTGAGGCCGGCCTGCATCGTCTGGGGGAGCGAGCCCGCCAGACCGACGATCATCAGCGAGAAGAAGATGCCGATCGAGAGCACCATCGAGGAGTTCTGGAACGTCGTGCTCATGCCACCGCCGACGCCGCGTCGGTTGGCCGGGAGCGCGTTCATCACCGCGGCGCGGTTGGGCGAGGCGAACAGGCCCATGCCGAAGCCGTTGAGGAAGAGCGCGGCGGCGAACGTCCAGTAGCTGAAGTTCACCGGCAGGGCGGCGAACCAGAAGAAGCTCACGGCCGCGATCAGCATCCCGCCGGTGGCGAACGGACGGGCGCCGTGGCGGTCGGAGAGCCAGCCCGACAGCGGCCCGGCCACGAGGAAGCCGACGGTCATCGGCAGCATGAAGACGCCAGCCCACAAGGGCGTCGACTCGAACGAGTAGCCGTGTCGGGGCAGCCAGATGCCCTGCAGCCAGATGATCAGGATGAACATCAGCCCGCCGCGACCCAGGCCCGACAGCAGGCTGGCGATGTTGCCGAACGTGAACGCCCGGATGCGGAACAGGTCGAGGTGGAACATCGGGTGCGCGACTCGCGTCTCGATCACGCAGAAGGCCGCGAGTATGCCGAGGCCGCCGATCATCGAGGCCAGCACCCACGGGTTCGTCCAGCCCATCAGGTGGTCGCCGTAGGGCTGGATGCCGTACGTGATCGCGACGAGCACGCCGATCAGGCCGAGCGCGAAGGTGATGTTGCCCCACCAGTCCATGACGTGGTGCCGCCGTGGGCTGAGGTCGCGCAGCTTGAGGTAGCCCCACAGGGTCCCGAAGATGCTGAACGGCACGGAGACCAGGAACACGTAGCGCCAGTGCACCGGCGCGAGGACGCCGCCGATCACGAGGCCGAGGAACGAGCCGGCGATGCCCGAGACCATGTTCAGGCCGAGCGCGAGCCCACGCTGGTCCGCCGGGAACGCGTCCGTGATGATCGCCGAGGAGTTGGCCATCAGGAGTGCTCCACCGACGCCCTGCAGGATCCGCATGATGATCAGCCACATCACGCCGGGCGTACCGGTCAACCAGGTCACCGACAGGGCCACCGAGAAGAACGTGAAGATCGCGAAGCCGGTGTTGAACATCTTGACGCGGCCGTACATGTCGCCGAGCCGTCCGAAGGTGACGACCAGCACGGCGGTCACCACGAGGTAGCCCATGATCAGCCAGAGCAGGTAGCTGGAGTTGCCGGGAGCCAGCGGATTGATCTGCAGGCCACGGAAGATGTCCGGCAGCGCGATCAGCAGGATGGAGGAGTTGATCGTCGCAATCAGGACGCCGAGCGTCGTGGTGGACAGGGCGACCCACTTGTAGCGGGGCCCGAGGGCGGGGGGAGTCAGGTGCGAGTTCATTAGTTCAAGCATACTAACTAACTCTCTGGTGCTGGCTGACGGGTGGACGATGGTGGGGTGACCGGTCGACTGGCCAACCTCGCCTTGCTGGTCGTGGTGCCGCTGGCCGCGGCGTCCGGCTTCACGATGTTCCTGCTGGGCAGCGGAGCGGTCTGGCCGGTCGCCATCGTGCACGGAGTCGTCGCCCTGCTGGTGGTCGCCCTCGTGCCGTGGAAGTCGGTGGTCGTGCGCCGAGGACTGCGGCGGCCACGCAGGCCCGGCCGGGTCACCGCGCTAGCCCTCGGAGCCAGCGTGGCGATCGCCCTGGCCACGGGGGTCGCCCACGTCGACGGCGCCCTGTTCGCCGACGCACCCCTGACGACGATGCAGCTCCACGTGGGCGTCGGCGTCCTCGCCGCGGTCCTGACGTTCGTGCACGCCCGTCAGCGGCCGGTCCGTGCACGCCGGGCCGGCCTTTCGCGCCGCGCGTTCCTCCGCCTGGGCGTGCTCACCTCGGTCGCGGGCGTGCTCGAGGCGGGCGTGCAGGCCAGCGGCGCACTCACGGCGCAGCGCGGCATACGCCGGCCGACCGGGTCGTTCCGGCTCGCGTCGTCCTCGGTCGGCGCGATCCCCGCCACGTCGTGGCTGTTCGACCAGGTGCCCGATCTTGACCCGGCGGCCTGGCGGCTGACGGTGACGACCGGCGGCACGTCCCGCGACTGGACACTGGCCGAGCTCGCCCGGTGGAGCGACCGGCAGGTGGCCGTCCTGGACTGCACCGGCGGCTGGTGGACCGAGCACGAGTGGTCGGGCGTGCGCCTCAGCAGGCTGCTGCCGGCGGGCACCACCGGATCGGTCGAGGTGACCAGCGCGACGGGCTACTCCCGACGGCTGCCGCTCACCGACCAGCTGCTGCTGGCCACGGCGATCGACGGCCGCAGCCTCTCCCCAGCGCACGGGTCGCCGGCCCGTCTGGTGGTTCCCGACCGACGCGGGTACCACTGGGTCAAGTGGGTGGTCCGGATCAGCCACGACGACGGCCCGTGGTGGGTCGAGCCGCCCTTACCGTTGCAGTGAGGTCGTGAGAGGGAGGGATCATGGGCGAGTACGTGGTCAGGCCGCTGGCGCCGGACAGCTGGGACGGGTTCGCCGGGCTCGCGGAGCGGCACAACGGTGTGTTCGGTGGCTGTTGGTGCACCTGGTTCCACACCCTGAGCGCCGACAAGGAACGCACCTACGAGGGCAACCGCTCCCTCAAGCGGCGCCTCGTCGACGAGGGCCGAGCGCACGCGGCGCTGGTGTACGACGGGGACGAGGTCGTGGCTTGGTGCGAGTTCGGTACGCCACAAGAGCTGCCGAACATCTACCACCGCAAGCAGTATGCCGCGGAGCTCGACGTCCTCCCCGACTACCGGATCACGTGCATCTTCGTGGACAAGCGCTACCGCCGACGGGGGTTGTCGTCGGTCGCCCTCGAGGGCGCCGTCGACCTGATCGCGGCGGCGGGCGGTGGTGTGGTCGAGGGGTACCCGCACGACACCGCCGGGAAGAAGCAGGCGGTCCTGTACAACGGAACCCGTGCGCTGTTCGAGCGCGCCGGCTTCACCTACGTCCGCAGCAAGGGCGCGAACAACTGCGTCATGCGCCGCACGGTGCCGGTCAGCCCGCCGGTCAGGTAGCCGGTCCGGGCTCGAGCAGGAGACGGCACCAGAGGTCCTCCAGCAGGCGCACGTACCGCTCGGTCGACCAGCCGCGCGCAGCCAGCAGGAGGTAGTACTCCGGCGCATTGGTCGACCACACGATGTCGGCCACCTCGCGGTCGTCGAGATCCGTGCGCAGGTCGCCCGACGCGCGCAGGTCGGCGGCGAACAGGAGCATGTTCCGCGCCCTGCGGTCGACCAGTGCGGACCACGCCGCGGCGCAGTCGTCGTTGGTCTCGCCGGCGCGCCGCAGGGCATCGATCAGCGGCGCGGTGCGGGGCATGACTACCCCCATCGACGCGGCATACAGGTGCAGCTTCTCCTGGCCCGTGCGGGCGGCGCGGATGGCGACGACGTAGTCGCGCTGCTGCGCCGGGATCGGCTCGTCGGACGACCCGAGCACCATGTCGATGACCGCGACGACGAGCTCGGGCTTGCGACCCACGCTGGCATAGACGGTGTCCATGGCGACCCCGGCGACCCGGGCGATCTCGGCGACGGTGGTGGCGTCGTAGCCCTTCGCCACCATCAAGCCGCGCGCCGCGTCGAGCACGGCCCGTCGGGTGGCGGCTGCCTTCTCGGCGCGGACCTCGGATCGGTACGGGCGGGTCTTGACGGGCTCGGCCACGAGTCCTACTGTAGCAATATTCACCCGAAGGCGCTTCCGGTCAATTAGCCGGTGACCCAGCCCGGTGAACGAGCCCCAGGAGGCAGCATGGTCCAGGTCGCGACGCCAGCCGACGCCGACGCGTCAACGCCGGGGCGGGCGGTCTTCCGTCCAGCGGGAACCGCTCGGGGCACGTGGGCCATGGGCTCGCTGTTCGAGCACCTGCTCACGGCCGAGGAGTCCGGCGGGACGCTGGGCGTCGCCGTCGTGACCCAGCCACCGGGCATCGCCACGCCGCTGCACCGACACACCCGCGAGGCCGAGGCGTTCTTCCTCCTCGACGGCTCGATGACCTACCGCGCAGGCGACGACACGTTCCACCTCGAGGCGGGCGACTTCATCTGGCTCCCGGCCCTCGTGCCCCACGCGTTCCGCGTCACCGGCACCAGCCCGGTGCGCTTCCTCGGCCTCAGTGACCCGGGCCACCTGCTCGCGCTCTACGACGAGGTGGGCCTGCCCGCCGCCGAGCACCGGTTGCCCGGTGCCGACGGCCGGCCGATGCCCGAGGAGATCAAGCGCTGGAACGAGGTCGGCCCGCGGTACGGGCTCGAGGTCGTCGGGCCGCCGATACCCGAGGGGGCCTGAGGGCTCAGGCCGGTCGGACGATCAGGGCGACCTGGTTGCTGCGCACCCGGGTGAGCACGACGACGGCCTCGGAGGTGCCCCGCGGGGGCAGCCGCAGCTGACGGCGCAACAGGTCGGCGTCCACGCTCACCCCGCGCTTCTTGATCGTCAGCCGGTCGAAACCGTGGTCGCGCAGCCAGCCGCGCAGCGCCTTGACGTTGAACGGCATCGCCTCGACGACGGCATACCGGCGCGCGTAGGGGACCTCGACGGACTGGTCGGCGGTGACGTAGCCGACGCCGGAGTCGAGCTCGGAGCCCCCGGTGGCGGCGGTCAGCGCAGAGACGAGGCCGGCGCGCAACACGGCCCGATCGGGCTCGTAGAGCCAGGCCCCGACCTGGGCGAGGTTGACCAGGCTGGGAGTGTCGTCACCCTCGGCCTCGGTGACCACGACCGAGGGTGCCCCTGAGCGCAGGACCGCGGCAGTCCGGCCTGCCGTGCGCACGAGCGGGCCCCACCAGAGTGCGCACTCGACGACGTCGCCGTCCCACGAGGTCCACTGGGCTTCGACGCCGGCCGGGACCGCAGCGTGGGGGAAGCCCGGACTGAGCTTGGCCCCCGTCGCAGGCAGCGCCGCGGCGATCGACTGCACGGTCTCCCAGGACGGTGAGATCTCGGCCAGCGCGAAGACCCGCCGGGTGCGTCCGGCCGCGTCCGCGACTCCGGGGGTGCGCCGGGCCGGGTCGAGCCACGCGCCGACGCCGCGGGCGCCCTCGCCTGCCGGGGGCCGGAACGACTCGACCGCCCCGTGCCGGGCGGTCGAGTCGGGCCAGTGCCGCAGGTTGACGGCCGCCATCGCCGCCGTCACCTCGTCGACGTCGATCGCACGCACGCGCAGGTCGAGGCCGGCCATCGCCATCGCGTCGGCGCCGATGCCGCAGCCGAGGTCGTGGACCGTGTGGATGCCGGCCGCCCGGAAGCGCTGGGCGTGCTGCGCCGCGACGCCCAGCCGGGTGGCCTGCTCGAGGCCGTCCGAGGTGAGGACCATGCCGCGGGCGAACTCGCCGAACTTGTCCATGGCGCGGGCTCGCAGCCGCGACTGGTTGAGCGCCGCAGCGACCAGGTCGGGGTCGAAACCGGCGGCGCGGAGGCGTTGCTGGAGGGGGAGTGCCGACGTCTCGTCGTAGGGTGGCAGCGACTGCAGCAGGCCCCAGCCCTCGCCGGTGGTGAGCTGGCGCAGCAGGGCGAGATCCATGCGCCGCATTCTGTCGTATGCCGCGGCGGTGTCCGCCGTGGGCGAACGCCTCGAGCACTTCTGGCACTCGAGTTGACCGAGTGCTAACGACGAGCCTAGATTTGCCGTTGGCACTCCGGTTCGCCGAGTGCTAACGCCACCACCAGGGTCGACCCCCGCGACGGCGACCCGATCGGTGGCTGACTCGGCAGTACCGCAGCACCCAGCACCATCCACCTGTCCAACTTCGACATTCCCGAAGGGGAGGTCCTCAACGTGTCGGTTTCCATCAAGCCGCTCGAAGACCGCATCGTCGTCAAGTCCGTCGAGGCCGAGCAGACCACCGCGTCTGGCCTGGTCATCCCGGACACCGCGAAGGAGAAGCCCCAGGAGGGCGAGGTCCTCGCGATCGGCCCGGGCCGCATCGACGACAACGGCAACCGCGTCCCGCTCGACGTCAAGGTCGGCGACCGCGTGATCTACAGCAAGTACGGCGGCACCGAGATCAAGCACGGCGGCGAGGAGTACCTCATCCTCTCCGCCCGCGACGTCCTCGCCGTCGTCGGCTGAGCAATCGCACCATGTGAGTGACATGCCCCGTATGCCGGCTACCCGGCATACGGGGCATGTCGCCTCTCACCCCGAGATTCACTGTTAGAGAAGGACATTCATGGCTAAGACGCTGGAGTTCAACGACTCGGCTCGCAAGTCGCTGGAGCGCGGCGTTGACGCGCTCGCGAACGCCGTCAAGGTGACGCTCGGCCCAAAGGGTCGCAACGTCGTCATCGACAAGAAGTGGGGCGCCCCGACCATCACGAACGACGGTGTCACCATCGCGCGTGAGATCGAGCTCGAGGACCCGTACGAAAACCTCGGCGCCCAGCTCGCCAAGGAGGTCGCCACCAAGACCAACGACGTCGCGGGTGACGGCACCACCACGGCCACCGTCCTGGCTCAGGCCATGGTCAAGGAGGGCCTGCGCAACGTTGCCGCGGGTGCCGCCCCGGCCAGCCTGAAGCGCGGTATCGACAAGGCCGTCGAGGCCGTGTCCGAGCAGCTGCTCAAGACCGCTCGCGAGATCGAGGGCAAGGACGAGATCGCCCAGGTCGCCGCCCTGTCCGCACAGGACCAGGCCATCGGCGCCACCATCGCCGACGCGTTCGACAAGGTCGGCAAGGACGGTGTCATCACTGTCGAGGAGTCCTCGACCGCGACGACCGAGCTCGAGTTCACCGAGGGCATGCAGTTCGACAAGGGCTACATCTCGCCGTACTTCATCTCCGACGCCGAGCGCATGGAGGCTGTCGTCGAGGACGCCTACGTCCTCATCCACCAGGGCAAGATCTCGGCCATCGCCGACGTCCTGCCGGTCCTGGAGAAGGTCGTCAAGTCCGGCAAGCCGCTGGTGATCATCGCCGAGGACGTCGACGGCGAGGCGCTGTCGACCCTGGTCGTCAACAAGATCCGCGGCACGTTCAACGTGGTCGCGGTCAAGGCGCCCGGCTTCGGCGACCGTCGCAAGGCGATGCTCCAGGACATGGCCGTCCTCACCGGCGGCCAGGTCATCTCCGAGGAGGTCGGGCTCAAGCTCGACCAGGTCGACCTCGACGTGCTGGGCCAGGCCCGCCGCATCGTCGTCACCAAGGACACCACGACGATCATCGACGGCGGCGGCAACAGCGACGACGTCACCGGCCGGGTCAACCAGATCAAGGCCGAGATCGAGCGCACCGACTCCGACTGGGACCGCGAGAAGCTCCAGGAGCGCCTCGCCAAGCTCGCCGGTGGCGTCTGCGTCATCAAGGTGGGTGCCCACACCGAGGTGGAGCTCAAGGAGAAGAAGCACCGCATCGAGGACGCCATCTCGGCGACCCGCGCGGCCATCGAGGAGGGCATCGTCGCCGGCGGCGGCTCGGCCCTCGTCCACGCCTCGGCGGTCATCGACGGCCTCGGCCTCGACGGCGACGAGGCAACCGGTTCGCTCATCGTCAAGAAGGCCGCGGCCGAGCCGCTGCGCTGGATTGCCGAGAACGCCGGTCTCGAGGGCTACGTGGCGGTCTCCAAGGTGCGCGAGCTCGAGGTCGGCAACGGCCTCGACGCCGCGACCGGCGAGTACGTCAACCTGATCAAGGCCGGGGTCATCGACCCGGTCAAGGTCACCCGCTCCGCCCTGCGCAACGCCGCGTCGATCGCGTCGATGGTCCTGACCACCGACACGCTCGTCGTGGAGAAGAAGGAAGAGGAAGAGCCCGCAGCCGGTGGCCACGGCCACGGCCACGGTCACTGACCCAGCCTGCTCCCCGAAGGCCCGTCCCCGCTGCTGCGGGGGCGGGCCTTCGTCGGCGGTGGAGGTGGTTCGCGGTCATCGGTGACAACCTTGTCGGGGGCCCGACCGCTTTCAGGAGATGTGCGAGGGCTGGCTTGGGGCGAGGTGGTGGTGATGACACGACCGGTGGCCGCGCCGACCTTCGACGACTACGTCGCGGCGCGTGGGGCGGCCCTGCTGCGTCGGGCCTGGCTGCTCACCGGTGACCACCAGCGTGCCGAGGACCTCGTGCAGACGGCGCTCGGCAAGGCGTGGCCGCAGTGGCGGAGGATTTCCGAACAGGGTGACGGCTCCTACGACGCCTACGTCCGCCGCGTCATGCTCACCACGTACATCGCCTGGTGGCGCCGGCGGTGGAACGCCGAGTACCCCACCGAGGTCGTGCCCGAGCCCGGCGACAACCCGGACGAGGAGGACCTGGCCACCCTGCGTCGCGATGTCCTCGCTGCCCTCGCCCAGCTGCCGCGGGGTCAGCGGGCAGTCGTGGTCCTGCGCTACTTCGAGGACCTCACCGAGGCGCAGACGGCCGAGGCGCTGGACTGCTCCGTCGGCACGGTGAAGAGCCAGACCGCCCGCGCCCTGGCCGTGCTGCGACGCAGCCCCCTGCTGACCTACCAGGACGAGTGGGGCGACAGCGGCGCGGAAGC
Source organism: Nostocoides sp. HKS02 (assembly GCF_009707485.1). Classification (NCBI taxonomy): domain Bacteria; kingdom Bacillati; phylum Actinomycetota; class Actinomycetes; order Micrococcales; family Intrasporangiaceae; genus Nostocoides; species Nostocoides sp. HKS02. The sequence continues at coordinate 3,442,368 of NZ_CP046121.1, forward strand.
GGACGGAGGACTCGGATGACGGACATCGAGAGCCTGCTGCGTGCGGCGCTGACCGAGTCGGCGCCATTGGACCCGGCCACCGACGGCCTGGCCGACGGGGCCCGCAGGTATGCCGCGCACGCGCGCCGTGTGCGCCTCGCCAGCGTGGCTGCCGGTCTGGTCCTCGTACTGGCCGGGGGCGGCGCGGTCGCGTCAGGGGCTTTTCGCGACCGTGCCGTCACCCCGGTGGTGCGGGTCGGTCACCTGACCTGCGCGCTGTCCGGCCAGGACCTGCCCTCGGCGACGATGTCGCGCACCGAACCGATGAGCTCGACCGCGCGGGAGGTCCTCGTGTGCGCCGACGGCAGCGCTGCCTCGGTGTGGCCCGGGTCGCTGCCAGCCGACGAACCGGTCTCCTCGCCCGCAGACCTGGACTTCCTGCGGTTCGACCCGCCAGACCGCACCCGGGCGTGCGCCGCGCTGCCCGCGGGACCGGCATACCGGATGCTCGTGCTCGGTCTCGACGGCGTGGTGAGCGTCCGCGACAACCAGACGCTCGCCTGCAACGGCTGGCCCGCTCTTGACCGCTACTTCATCGCGCTCGGTGACCAGCAGTGGCAGGAGTGGGCGAGCACCCAGACCGATCCGTTCCTCAAGTGCCCCTCGGTGCTCCAGCAGCGGCTTCTCCCCGCCTCCGATGCGCCTGCGGCCCTGCGGCCGGGAAGCGTGTTCGCGCAGGCGACGGCCTGCTTCTACCCGCTACCCGACGCGAGCCGGCTCCCGCGCGCGAGCGAACCACCGTGGCGAACCGTGCTGAGCACGGTGCAGATCGCGGTGCTCAACGCTGACATCGGGCGGAAGGGGTCCGCCAAGGTCGCCACCCGGTGTGCGATCCCGCAGACCGGGATGGTGGTCGTCAACACGGTGACGACGAGCGGCCAGTCGGTCGTGCTGTCGGGCGTGTGCGGCGACGGCAGCGGCGGCACCGTTGCGGCGCTGGTGAACTGGGTGCAGGGGGACCAGGTCGTCGCCAGCCTGGCCACCACGAGGATGCTCAACGCCGCTCTGGGGATTCCGGGGCCGTGACGACGAGGGACTGGCCGGCATACGTCACGGTCTGGCCGGGCCGCACCTGGGTGCCGCGCCGAACGGTGACCACTCCGTCGACGGTGACCTCGGCGTTCTCGATCACCATCCGTGCCATCGACCCGTCATCGACGACGCCGGCGAGCTTGAGCAGCTGGCCGAGCCGGATGGACTCGTCACGGATGGGCACTTCGAGGGGGCTGCTCACCCCCCGAGTCTAGGCACCCAGTTTGGCGCGGCTCAGCTGGCCGCCGGGACGCTGTGACCGGCGTAGTGGGCCTCGCGCTCGTCCTCGGTCATGGCACCCCAGACGCCGTAGGGCTCGCGAACGCGCAGGGCGTGGTCGCGGCACTGGCGCAGCACGGGGCAGGCGAGGCAGACCTCTTTGGCCTGCGAGTCACGCGAGCGACGGGCGGGACCCCGCTCGCCTTCGGGGTGGAAGAACACCTCGGGGTTCACCTGGCGGCAGGACCCCTCGAGCTGCCAGTCCCACAGATCCGCAACCGGACCCGGAAGCCGCGACAGTTCAGCCATGTCGATGTCACCTCCCCGCGGCACGGTGCCGCTCGTCAAAGGACGCTACCCCGCTGTGACCTGCGGAAACAGACTCGCAAAGTAAGGAGTTGTTCAAGGACCTGGCAGCCGCCGGGGTGCCATATCAGATGCTGGACGGGCGTGGGAAGGGGAGGTGCGCGAGCCGGTCGAGGGGCCCGGTCGGCGCCGGTTAGGATTGTGCAATGAGCCTTGGTGTGGACGACCGCCTGCCCCATCTCGCCGCTTCGGAGCCCGCGCTGAGCCAGTCCGACGCCAGCGCCGACGACGAACGTGACCCCTTCGCCAAGCTGGGGCTGACCTACGACGACGTCCTGCTCCTGCCGGGCGAGACCGAGGTCATCCCGTCCGAGGTGGACACCACCGCACGGCTGACCCGCGAGATCTCCCTGCGCGTCCCCCCTGATCTCCAGTGCCATGGACACGGTCACGGAGTCCCGCATGGCCATCGCCATGGCACGCCAGGGCGGCCTCGGGGTCCTGCACCGCAACCTGTCGATCGAGGACCAGGCCTACCAGGTCGACCTCGTCAAGCGCACCCAGACCGGCATGATCTCCAACCCCGTGACGATCGGGCCGGACGCCACCCTCGAGGAGCTCGACCGGCGCTGTGGCGAGTACCGCGTCTCCGGTCTGCCCGTGGTCGACCCGGGCAACACCCTGCTCGGCATGATCACCAACCGCGACCTGCGGTTCACGCCGGTCGCCGAGTGGGCGACGACGCGGGTGCGCGACGTCATGACGCCGATGCCGCTGGTGACCGGCGCCGTCGGCATCTCCCGCGAGGACGCCACCACGCTGCTGCGCCAGCACAAGCGCGAACGGCTGCCGCTGGTCGACGAGCAGGGTCGCCTCGCCGGGCTGATCACCGTCAAGGACTTCGTGAAGTCCGAGCAGTTCCCCGACGCCAGCAAGGACGACCACGGACGGCTCATGGTCGGTGCCGCCGTGGGGTACTTCGGCGATGCCTGGCTGCGCGCCACCACCCTCATCGAGGCCGGGGTGGACGTCCTCGTCGTCGACACGGCCCACGGCCACGCCCGGCTGCTGCTCGACATGATCCGCCGCCTCAAGGCCGACCCTGCCACGCGCCAGGTCCAGGTGATCGGCGGCAACGTCGCCACCCGCGCCGGCGCCCAGGCGCTCGTCGACGCAGGCGTCGACGCGGTCAAGGTCGGTGTCGGACCGGGCTCGATCTGCACGACCCGGATCGTCGCTGGCGTGGGCGTGCCCCAGGTGACCGCGATCTACGACGCGTCGCTGGCCTGTCGTCGGGCCGGCGTCCCCGTGATCGGCGACGGCGGGCTGCAGTACTCCGGCGACATCGCCAAGGCCCTGGTCGCCGGTGCCGACACCGTCATGCTCGGCTCGCTGCTCGCCGGCTGCGAGGAGAGCCCCGGCGACCTGATCTTCGTCAACGGCAAGCAGTTCAAGTCCTACCGCGGCATGGGGTCGCTGGGGGCGATGTCCTCGCGCGGGAAGAAGTCGTACTCCAAGGACCGCTACTTCCAGGCCGACGTGACCAGCGACGACAAGATCGTGCCCGAGGGCATCGAGGGCCAGGTGGCCTACCGCGGCCCGCTCGCCAACGTCGTGCACCAGCTCGTCGGCGGCCTGCACCAGTCGATGTTCTACGTCGGGGCCCGCACCGTGCCCGAGCTCAAGGCGCGAGGCACCTTCGTGCGGATCACCTCGGCGGGGCTCAAGGAGAGCCACCCCCACGACATCCAGATGACCATCGAGGCGCCCAACTACAGCGGGCGCTGACGCCCGGTACGCGCCCGACCGGCATACGCCATCGGTGTGAACACAGTCGGGCAACGATCGATCTACGCTGGGAACGGCCCACGTTGGCGGCCGGTGCAGGGGCGCGTTCGCCCGAGGACCTCGCCCACGCGGGTCTGTCCGCGTAGGCGACCCGTGGCGTCCCGTCGCCGGCCGCCCCCTCACCCCCGGCGGCGGGACGTCCACCCGGCACGAGGAGCCCGATAGCATCCTCCGGTGACTGAGATCGAGATCGGACGCGGCAAACGCGGCCGTCGGGCGTACTCCTTCGACGACATCGCGGTGGTGCCCTCCCGGCGCACGCGCGACCCGGAGGAGGTGTCCGTGAGCTGGCAGATCGACGCCTACCACTTCGACATCCCGGTGATCGCCGCCCCGATGGACTCGGTCATGTCACCGGACTCGGCCATCGCGCTAGGCCGGTTGGGCGGTCTGCCGGTGCTCGACCTCGAGGGTCTGTGGACCCGCTACGAGGACCCCAGCGCGTTGCTTGCCGAGATCCCGACTCTCGACCCGGCCGTCGCCACGGCGCGCATGCAGGAGATCTACTCCGCCGAGATCCAGCCTGAGCTGATCGCCGAGCGGCTCCGCCACATCCGCGACGCCGGGGTGACCGTCGCGGGCGCGCTGAGCCCGCAGCGCACCCAGCAGTTCTGGAAGACCGTCGTCGACGCAGGCGTGGACCTCTTCGTCATCCGCGGCACCACCGTCAGTGCCGAGCACGTCTCCAGCCGCGCCGAGCCACTCAACCTCAAGCGCTTCATCTACGAGCTCGACGTGCCGGTCATCGTCGGTGGGGCCGCGTCCTACACCGCGGCGCTGCACCTCATGCGCACCGGTGCGGCGGGCGTGCTCGTCGGCTTCGGCGGGGGAGCGGCGCACACCACCCGGCGCACGCTGGGCATCCACGCCCCGATGGCCAGTGCCATCGCCGACGTCGCGGCCGCGCGTCGCGACTACCTCGACGAGTCCGGCGGCCGCTACGTCCACGTCATCGCCGACGGGGGAATGGGAGATAGCGGCGACATCGTCAAGGCTGTCGCCTGCGGCGCCGACGCCGTCATGCTCGGGGCGGCCCTGGCGCGCGCCACCGACGCACCGGGCCGCGGCCACCACTGGGGCCCCGAGGCGCACCACCCCGACCTGCCCCGCGGCGAGCGCGTCGAGGTCGGCGCCATCGCCCCGCTGGAGCAGGTGCTGTTCGGACCCGGCCGCACCGCGGACGGCAAGGGCAACCTCATCGGTGCGCTGCGGCGGGCCATGGCCACCACCGGATACTCCGACCTCAAGGAGTTCCAGCGCGTCGAGGTCGTCGTGGCGCCCTACCAGCGCAGCTAGCTCGTCAGGTTACCGACAGTAACTTCCGGTCGTCCGTCTCGTTGTCAGCCTGCACACCAACGGCGGTGACGGAGGACTGAGGCATGCGCACACCCATCGGCGGGATCGGCGGGACCACGGCACTGGTGGGGGCGGGGGTGTGCGCGGCCTTCGTGGCGGTCACGCTGGCCGCACCCGCCACCGGGGCTGGAGCGGACGACTACGGCTCGCTCTGGAACATCCTTCCCCCCGGCCAGTCGGGCACCATCACTGCCCCGGACCTGGTCCAGGTGGCCAGCGGCGACCCGAACCGGATCGCCGTCGACGGGAAGAACGCGCCGCCGAACTTCGCCGACCAGCTCGAGAAGTACGACGGCCTCAACCGGCGGGACCCGGCCGGCATCACGACCGCCGACATCGGGTCCTACTACAAGCGCGCGGGATTCACCCCCGACACGGTCGTGCGCCAGAGTGCCCCCAAGTCCGGGGTGTCGATCCGGTGGGACTCGTACGGCGTCCCGTACATCACCGGCGCGACGTACGACGACACCATGTGGGGCGCCGGGTATGCGGGCACCAAGGACCGCATGTTCCTCATGGACGTGCTGCGGCACGCCGGCCGAGCCCGCCTCGCGGAGTTCGCGGGCGCGACCCCCGGCAACCTCGAGATGGACCGCGAACAGCTCCGGTCGGCGTTCTACACCGAGGCCGAGGCCCAGGCCCAGCTTGGCAACGCGGCCATCCGGTTCGGGGCCGAGGGCCAGCGCCTCCTGCAGGGGGCCGACGCGTTCATCGCCGGGATCAACGCCGCCCAGGACGCGATGTGCCCCGGTGGGAGCCCCGTCGCCCCCAGCTGCCCGGCGGAGTATGCCGCGCTCGGCAAGACCCCGCAGCCGTGGACCCGCGCCGACGTCACCTATGTCGCTTCGCTCGTGGGCGGCATCTTCGGCAAGGGCGGCGGCAACGAGTACCAGAACGCCCTCTGGCTCCAGCGCGTGCAGGCGAAGTTCGGTGCAGCGCAAGGTCGCTCCATCTACAACGACCTCCGGGAGAAGAACGACGCCGACGCGCCCACGACCGCTGAGACACGGTTCCCGTACGGTGGCGGCCCCGTCAACGAGCGCCAGCCAGGGGTGGCCCTACCCGACGTCAACGGGCCACAGGCGCCCGGGACGGGCGCGGCCATCGACGGCACGACGCTGCCGTCGGGCCTGCCCGCGCTCACCCCGGGAGGTCCGTCGCGGGACCTGTCGATGAACACCCCGATGGGCACCATCGACGTGCCCATCGTCAGCCGGGGCATGTCCAACGCGATGCTGGTGGACGCCAAGCACTCAACCACCGGCCACCCCGTCACGGTGTTCGGCCCGCAGACCGGCTACTACACGCCGCAGCTGCTCACCGAGGAGGTCCTCGACGGCCCCGGCATCAAGGCGCGGGGCGTGTCGTTCGCCGGAACCAACCTCGTGGTGCAGCTCGGGCGCGGGGTGGACTACGCCTGGTCAGCCACCAGCGCCTCCAGCGACCTGGTGGACACCGTCGCCGAACGCCTGTGCAACACCGACGGCTCCCCGGCCACGGTGAGCTCGACGGCATACCTCCGCGACGGCACGTGCGTGCCGTTGGAGCGCTACCAGCACTCCTACCTCGCCACGCCCAGCCCGGCATCGCCGACGCCGCCCCAGAAGTACACCTACCTCGTGCTGCGGAGCCGGCACGGCATCGTGCAGCTGCGGACCACCGTCAAGGGGGTGCCGGTCGCCATCGTGACCCAGCGCAGCACCTACCAGCACGAGGTCGACTCGATCGCTGGGTTCGCCCGGCTCAACGACCCCGGCTACACCCGGGATGCCACGTCGTTCAAGGCAGCGGCAGCGGGGATCGACTACACCTTCAACTGGTTCTACGCCGACGACCGGGACATCGCGTACTTCTCCTCGGGTCGGCTGCCGCTGCGAGCCGCGGGCACGGACTTCGACCTGCCGCGCTGGGGCGACGCCCGGTACGACTGGACCGGATGGCTGGCCGACTCGGCGCACCCGCAGCAGGTCAACCCCAGCCGCGGCTACTTCGTGTCGTGGAACAACAAGCCGGCGCCCGGGTTCGCTGCCGCCGACAGTGTGTGGGCGTACGGCACCGTCTACCGCAGCCTCGCGCTCGAGGACCGCATCAAGGCGGCCACTGCCAACGGCGGCAAGGTCGACATCGGTCGAGTGACCGGTCTGGTCGAGGACGCCGCCACCGTGGACAGCCGGGCCGTCTACACGCTGCCCGCCCTGCTGCGGGCCATCGGCGACGACCCTGCGACGGCCCAGGCCCGGGCGCTGCTGCAGGCGTGGCTCGCGGACGGGGCCCATCGGGTCGACCGGGCGAGGACCGGACACTACGAGCACGAGGCGGCGATCCGCCTGTTCGACGAGTGGTGGGACGGCGGCGGCTCGGCGGTGGCTCGGGACGTGCTCGCCGGTCGACTCGGCGAAACCCTCACCAGTGAGCTGCCACAGCCCATCGACGACCACCCGCGACAGGGACGTGGCTCGAGCTGGAACGAGATCGCCTGGTACGGCTACGTCAACAAGGACCTGCGCGAGCTGGCGGGGACGCCGTTCGCGTCGTCGTACGCCAACCACTACTGCGGTGCCGGCGACGCCGTGGCGTGCCAGGCCACGCTGCGCACGTCCCTGGCCGACGCGATCCACCGGGCGCTCGCAGACGAGGGAGTGAGCAGCGTGGACCAGCTGACCTACGACAAGCACCTCGACGACATCCGCTCGGTCACCGCGGGGGTGGTGGGCGTGCGACCGATCGACTGGCAGAACCGGCCCACCTTCCAGCAAGTGGTGGCCTTCACCGCTCACCGGCCCCGGACCTAGGCTGACCCCCATGGCTCCGGAACTCATCGCCGACCCCGAGACCGACCCCACTGCCACGTATGCCGTGGACCCGGCTCTCGTGCGACGGCTGGTTCGGCGGGTGGTTGCCACCCCCCGGGCAGCCACCCACACGAGCCACACCCCGATGACCGGCGCACCACTGGCCACGCTCCCGCTGTCGACCCCGGCCGACGTGACCGTCGCGGTGGACGCCGCGCGGGCGGCCCAGCGGTCGTGGTCCCGGACGCCGATGGAGCTGCGCGAGCGCATCTTCCTGCGCTACCACGACCTCGTCCTCGAGCGTCAGGCCCAGCTCCTCGACACGGTCCAGCTCGAGTCGGGCAAGACGCGCCGGCAGGCGTTCGAGGAGGTCGCCGACGTGGCGATCGTGGCCCGGCACTACGCGCGGTCCGGCGCGGCATACCTGCGCCCACGCCGCCGGGCCGGGCTCTTTCCGCTGCTGACCCAGACGATCGAGCACCACCACCCGCGCGGCGTCGTCGGGGTGGTCAGCCCGTGGAACTACCCCCTGAGCCTGGCCGTCACCGACGCCATCCCGGCTTTGATGGCCGGCAACGCCGTGGTGCTGCGGCCCGACCTGCAGGCGTCGCTCACCGCGTTGCAGGCCGTGGCCCTGCTGACCGAGGCCGGGCTCCCCGAGTCCGTGCTGCAGGTCGTGCTCGGCGACGGCCCCACGGTCGGCCAGGCGGTCGTCGACCTCACCGACTACGTCTGCTACACCGGCTCGACCGCGACCGGTCGGTCCGTGGCGACGTCGGTGGCGGGGCGGCTCGTCGGCTACTCCCTCGAGCTGGGCGGCAAGAACTCGATGTACGTCGCCGAGGACGCCGACCTCGACAAGGCCGTCGAGGGCGCCGTGCGGGCGTGCTTCTCCTCCGCCGGTCAGCTCTGCATCGCGGTCGAACGGCTGATCGTGCACGAGTCGGTGGCCGAGGAGTTCACCCGGAAGTTCGTGGCGGCCGTCAAGACGATGCGGCTCGGGGCCGACCTCGCGTACGGCGTCGACATGGGGTCCTTGGTCTCCGCCGCGCAGCTCGAGGCGGGTCACCGCGCACGTCGACGACGCGCGGGCCAAGGGTGCGAGGGTCCTCACCGGGGGCCGACCGCGCCCGGACCTCGGCCCGTACTTCTACGAGCCCACGGTGCTCGAGGGCGTGAGCGCGGCCATGGACCTGCGCGACGACGAGACATTCGGCCCCGTCGTCGCGATCTACCGCGTCCACACCGACGACGAGGCCGTGCGGCTCGCCAACGACACCGACTACGGGCTCAACGCCGCCGTCTACACCCGCGACGTCGCGCGCGGTCGGCGCATCGCGACCGCGATCCAGGCCGGCACCGTCAACGTCAACGAGGCGTATGCCGCCGCCTGGGGCAGCGTGGCCGCTCCGATGGGCGGCATGAAGCAGTCGGGGATCGGTCGGCGCCACGGCGCCGAGGGCATCCTCAAGTACACCGAGTCGCAGAACGTCACCGCGCAGTACCTCGTGCCGGTCGCCCCCGTGCGTGGGATGTCGGAGGAGACCTATGTCCGGCTGATGACCGGCGCCCTCAAGACGTTGAAGGCGCTGGGCCGCCGGTGAGTGCGAGCTCGGCGCCGGCTGACTACGACGTCCTCGTCGTGGGGTCCGGCTTCGGCGGGTCGGTGACGGCGCTGCGCCTGGCCGAGAAGGGGTACCGCGTCCACGTCGTCGAGTCGGGCCGGCGCTTCCGAGACGAGGACTTCGCCAAGACCTCGTGGGACCTGCGGAACTACGTGTGGGCGCCCCGGCTGAAGTGCTTCGGCGTCCAACGGATCCACCGCCTGCCCGACGTGGTCATCCTCGCCGGTGCCGGCGTGGGTGGCGGGTCGCTCAACTACGCCAACACGCTCTACGTGCCGCCGGCGCCGTTCTTCGCCGACCACCAGTGGGCCGACATCACCGACTGGCAGCGCGAGCTCGCCCCGCACTACGCGATGGCCTCGACGATGCTCGGCGTCGTCACCAACCCCTGCGAGGGCGTCGTCGAGGACGTCATGCGGGCCACGGCGCGCGACCTCGGGGTCGAGGACACCTTCCGCAAGACGCCTACCGGCGTGTTCTACGGGATGCCGGGACGACGGGTCCCGGACCCCTACTTTGGCGGCGCCGGGCCGGACCGCACGGGGTGCACCGAGTGCGGCAACTGCATGGTCGGCTGCCGGGTCGGCGCGAAGAACACCCTCGTCAAGAACTACCTCGCCCTCGCCGAGCGACTCGGGGTCACCATCGAGCCGTTGCGCACGGTGGTGCGGGTCGCGCCCCGCGCCGGCGGTGGGTATGCCGTGACCCACGAGGCGAGTGGCGCGTGGTTCCGCCGCGCGCGGCATACGGTCACGGCCGACCAGGTCGTGTTCGCGGGCGGCGCCTGGGGCACCCAGAAGCTCCTCCATGCCATGCGCCAGACGGGGGTCCTGCCGCGGATCTCCGCGCGCCTGGGCCACCTCACGCGCACCAACTCCGAGGCCCTCAACGGCGTGATGATGGAGAAGGCCAGCCCCGCGGCCGACCTGTCGCGGGGGGTCGCCATCACCGCGTCGTTCCACCCGGACGCCGACACCCATGTCGAGAACGTGCGCTACGGCAAGGGTTCCAACGCCATGGGTGTCATGGCCACGATCCTCGTGCCCGGCGGGTGGCTGCCGCGGCCGCTGCGGTTCGTCGTCGAGGCGGTGCGGCACCCCGTGATCTTCGTGCGGTCGCTGTCGCAGTACCGCTGGAGCGAGCGGACCGTCATCGGCCTGGTCATGCAGTCGCGCGACAACTCGCTGCAGGTGCGCGGTCGGGTCGGCCTCTTCGGCGGCCGGGGGCTCACCTCGCGCCAGGGCCACGGGGAGCCCAACCCGACGTACATCCCCGCGGGGCAGACGGCGATGGTGGCCCTGGCCCGCAGGCTCAGCGAGGCCACCGGGCTGCGTGCCTTTGCCGGTAGCAGCATCGGCGAGATCGTGAACATCCCGATGACCGCGCACTTCCTCGGCGGGGCGACGATCGGGTCGAGCCCGGAGCGCGGCGTCATCGACGGGTACCACCGCATCTGGGGTTACCCCGACCTGCACGTCGTCGACGGGTCGGCCGTCTCGGCGAACCTCGGCGTCAACCCCTCGTTGACGATCACGGCCCAGGCCGAGCGCGCGATGTCGTTGTGGCCCAACAAGGGCGAGGCCGACCCGCGGCCCTCGCAGCGGGAACCGTATGCCGTCGTCGAGCCGGTCAGGGCGGGGCGCCCTGCGGTGGTGCGGTACACCCACGAGAGCGCTGTGGTCTGAGGCAGGTGGTTCGTGGGCTGGTCATCGTCGACGCGACGGCGTGCTGGTCGACAGCGATCGGCACCTCCAGGAGGCGGGGGCCCAGACCTGCGTGGCGTCGTCGGGGTCCCACACGCGCATCGTCGCGTACTGCGCCCTGACGCCGGCCAGCTTGCTGACCGAGGCCGACCAGCGCATCGTCGCCATGCGCGACCTGCCCGGCGCGGTCCTCGCCGCCCTGGCGCCAGCAGGCGACGGGCGCCCGACGTAGGCACGGCAGCACGGAAGGCGGCCAGTGCTGAGGTCCCCTGCGCCGCAGCAACAGCCGCCTTCGGATGGTGCGGTTGGAGACGAGCCGGGGATGGGTCTCCAACCGCACCACCCAGAAAACGACTTGTGGGGGTGGGAGTTACGCGCGGCCAGGAGAAATCTGGGTGACGGACCCCGGGGTGGCGGCCGCGGCCCCTGAGGGGGCCGTCGCGGCACCCTGGTCGCGCCACGAGGCCCACAGCGCGGCATACGGACCGCCGGCGGCGACCAGCTCGGCGTGGGTGCCGATCTCGCTCACCCGGCCGTCCTCGACGACCGCCACTCTGTCGGCATCGTGGGCGGTGTGCAGCCGGTGTGCGATGGCGACGACGGTGCGGCCCTGGACCACCGCGGCCAGCGAACGCTCGAGGTGACGCGCGGCCCCCGGGTCGAGCAGCGAGGTGGCCTCGTCGAGGACCAGGGTGTGCGGGTCGGCCAGCACGAGCCGCGCGAGGGCGAGCTGCTGGGACTGGGCCTCGGTGAGGACGTGGCCGCCGCTGCCGACCGTCGTGTCGAGCCCGTCGGGCAGGAGCGACGCCCACCCCAGCGCGTCGACGGCCCGCAGCGCGGAGGCAAGCTCGTCACGAGACGCACCCGGTCGCGCGAGCAGCAGGTTGTCGGCCAGGGTGCCGACGAAGACGTGGTGCTCCTGGGTGACGAGCGCGACCTCGCCGCGCAGGTCCGCGAGCTCGAGGTCGACCAGCGGCACGCCGCCGACCTCGATGCGTCCCTCACGGGGTCCGTCGATGCCGGCCATGAGCCGCCCCAGGGTCGACTTGCCGGCGCCGGAGGGCCCGACGATCGCGAGCCGTTCGCCCGGGCGCAGGTCGAGCGAGACCCCGCGCAGGACGTCGCGGCCCGGTCGGTAGGCGTAGCGGACGCCGTCGACGGCGATCTCGGAGCCGTCGGGCCGGGCGCCGGTCGCGACCCGGTCGGGCGGGACCTCACCCACGCCGATGACCCGGGCCAGCGACGTCGCCCCGACCTGGATCTCGTCAAGCCAGCTCAGGACCTCGTCGAGCGGGCCGGTCAGCTGGTGGATGTAGAGCGTCACGGCCGTCGCAGCCCCAGCCGTCACGTGACCGTTCATCGCCAGCCACCCGCCCCAGACGACCGCACCGGCAGTCGGCACGTGGTAGCCCAGGATCACCGACGGGAACCACCGCAGGCGCAGGCCGAGGGTGTAGCGCTCGGCGCGGTAGCACTCTCGCAGCGCCTCGTGGAAGCGCGCCCGGCGGACGTCGGCGAGGGAGAGGGCATCGACCGTGCGCGCGCCGTCGACGGTCTCGGCGACGACGCCGTTCAGCTGGGCGTAGGTGGCGCGCTCCCAGAGGTAGCCGTCGGCGGCGAACCGCAGGTAACGACGGGTGGAGAACCAGTAGAACGGCAGCCCGAGCAGGATCGGCAGGGTCGCCAGCGGCGAGGTGAAGAGCGCCGCGACCACCGTCATCACGACGGTCACCCCCGCGACGAACAGCGAGGGGATGCCGAACCGGACGACGTGCGACAGGGCCTCGACGTCGTTGGTCGTGCGGGCCACGAGGTCACCGGTGCCGGCCCGCTCGACGGTCGAGAGCGGCAGGTTGACCGCGCGGCCGATGAACTGCTCGCGCAGCTGGGCGAACACGCTCTCGCCGAGGATGAACGACAGTCGCCGGGCCGCCCAGGTCAGCACGGTCTGGGCCGCGACCGCCACGGCCAGCCCCACGGCGAGGTGGTCCACGACGGACAGGTGGCTCGGCCCCGGGCGGCCGCTGACGGCATCGACCAGGCGACCGACGAGCCACGGGCCGGCGAGCGCAGCCAGGGCCGCGAGCGCATGCAGGACCAGCACCCGGGAGAACAGGCGGCGGTGCTCGGTCATGAGCGACCGGGTGTGCCGCCAGACCGAGCTCATGTCGGCGACCGGCAGGGTGCGCCGGGCGTGGTCGGTGATCACTGGTCGTCCTCCTCGCCGCGAATGACGATGCGCCGGTATGCCGGGTGCTCCAGGAGCTCGCGGTGGGTGCCCCGGGCGACCGCGAGACCGTCCTCGAGCAGGACGACGTCGTCGGCGTGCCCGAGCATGAGGGGGCTCGCGGTGGTCACGACCGTGGTGCGACCACGCCGGTGCTGGGCGAGGCGACCCGCGATGCGCGCCTCGGTGTGGGCGTCGACGGCGCTGGTCGGCTCGACCAGCACGACCACCGGCGCGTCGGTGAGCAGCGCCCGCGCCAGGGCCAGGCGCTGGCGCTGACCGCCCGAGTAGGACCGGCCGCGTTCCTCGACGAGGCCGTCGAGGCCGTCGGGCACGGCGTCGAGGACGTCGAGTGCGCTCGCCGTGTCGAGGGCGGTCCGGATCAGCCGGTCGTCGCCGGCGTCCGCGGTGGTGGTCGCCGTGCCAGCCCGCTCAGACGCGGCAGTGGCTGTGGGCGTCAGCAGCTGGTCGCGCAGGACGCCGGTGAACAGCCTGGGGTCGGACTCGCTGACGACCACCTGGCGGCGCACCTCGGTCAGCGAGAGGTCATCGAGCCGGGTTCCACCCCACGTCGTCTGGTGCGGGCCGGGGCCGTGGCGGCCGAGGCGGTCGGCTACCGCGGTCGAGTGCTCGGGCCGCGCCGACACCAGCGCCGTGAGCACGCCGCCCCGGATGCGGGTCCCTGAGACGGGGTCGTGCAGGTCGGCGTCGGCTGCCGGCACGGGCACCGACGACGACCTCGCACGGTCGTGGTCCGGGGTGACCGCCAGGATCCGCAGCATCTTCCCGGCGGCGATGTGGGCCCGGATGCCGCGGTCCACGACCTCGATGGCCGTCTGCAGCGGCATGGTGAGGAACGCGGTGTAGCCGTAGAACGCCACGAGCTGACCCGCGGTGATCTCACCCGTCACCGCCTGACGCGCCCCCAACCAGGTGACGAGGACGACGAAGATGCCGGGCAGCAGCACCTGGGCCGAGTCGAGCGCGGCCTGGATGCCGGCGACGTGGACGCCGCGCTCGCGCACCCGTTGCGACTGCTGCTCGTACCGGCGCAGGAAGGTGTGCTCGCCCCCGATGCCGCGAAGCACCCGCAGCCCCGCGACGGTGTCGGCCCCGAGCGTCGTCAGCCGGCCGGCCTCCTCGCGCTGTGCGGCCTGGCGGCGCTGGAGCGGACGGACGACCAGGGTGAGGCTCGCCAGCATGACTGGGCCACCGGCGAGGACGAGCCACCCGAGCGGCGGTGAGGCCGCCAGCAGGATCGCACCGACGACGATGTAGCTCGCGACCGCGCCGGACAGCCGTCCCATGACGTCGTAGAGCCCGCCGAGGCGCATCACATCGTTGGCGAAGACAGCGACGACCTCACCCGAGGGCATGGCACGAGTCAGCGCCGGCCCGGCGCGTTCCGCGCCCAGAGCTGTCAGCTGGGCCCCGCGGTAGGAGGCGGACAGCCAGTTGTGCACGGCGAAGAAGTGCCGGGCCGAGGCCATCGCGGCGGCGACCGCGCCGAGGCCGACCAGGACCAGGGCCCAGCGCACCAGGGCGGTGCCGTCGTGCCCGACGATGCCCTCGTCGACCCCGCGACCGAGGGCGGCCGGGATCAGGGCGATGGACAACATCCAGACCATGCCGCTGACCATGCCCAGGATCTGGGTGCGCCACTGCTGCCGGCCGACCCAGAGCAGGAACCGCACGGTGCTGCGGGTGTCGGGGCGGCCCGGGTCGGGAAACGGGATCTGGCGCATCAGGTGACCCACGGTAGGGGGCGGCCCCGACGGTTCGATACCGGTTTTCCCGCGGCCGCCGGTCTGGCCGGCGCGCCTCCCTGGTCTCCCTCGTTCTGGGGGCTGCCTCGGGTCACGTAGCCTGACGCCGTGCTGCGAACCGCCCTCAAGCCCCGCTGGCTGGGCCTGTTCGCACTCCTGGTTGCCCTGGTGGTGACGTTCGTCCAACTCGGCCTCTGGCAGCTCCACGTCGCCGAGGACAAGGGTCTGGCCGACTCGCTCCGCGCCGCGCACGACGCGCGACCAGCCGTCGTGGACACCGTCATCACCCCGCACCAGCCCTTCCCGAACCCCCAGTCCGGGCGTACGGTCACCGCCGTCGGCCGGTATGCCGCGAGCGACCAGCTCGTGGTCGGTCCGCGCCGCCTCGACGGCCGCAGTGGCTACTGGGTCGTGACACCGCTGGATGTCGCCAGCAGCGGGGCCCGCCTCGTGGTCGTGCGCGGGTTCGTCACCTCGCTCACCGCGGTCGGCCTGCCACCAACGGGCCAGGTCACGGTGGACGGCTCGCTCGCTCCGGGGGAGTCGCCGGCCGACGCGCCCGCGGGCCTTCCGGTCGGTGCGCCACCGGCCCTCGGGTCGATCGACCTGTCGATCCTGGTCAACCGCTGGCCGACCCAGCTCTACAACGCCTTCGTGTTCGCCCAGTCCGAACGGAGCGCCACCGGCGCCGACGTGACGCCCGCGGCCGGCCTGCAGCGGGTACCACCGCCGCAGGTGGGGGGCGGGCTGAAATGGCGCAACGCGGCATACGCCGTGCAGTGGTGGATGTTCGCGGCCTTTGCCGCGTTCATGTGGTTCAGGATGGTGCGCGATGATGCTGCCCGTGACTGACATCAAAGACCCCGCGAGCACCCTGAAGGCCCTGACCCTGTTCAAGGTCATGGCGATCCTGTCCGGCCTGGCGCTGTTCGTGCTGATCGCGATCATCGTGCTCAACGGCGGGTTCGGGAAGGGCGGCGCCTCGGCCGTCTGGAGCCCGATCCACGGGATGATCTACTTCGTCTACGTCATCTCGATCGCCAACCTCGGGTTCAAGGTCGGCTGGAGCCTGCCCAAGATGGTGGGCATCATGATGACCGGCTTCGTGCCGCTGCTGCCGTTCTGGGCCGAGCGGCGCTTCGTCGCCGAGGTCGAGGCCCGGCTGGCCCCGGCCCGCCGGTAGCCTTTCCTCGTGAGCGACCCCGCAGCCGCCGACCAGACCACCGACACCGCCGACACCGCCGACATCACGCAGGCCCAGGACGACGACCGCGTGGAGGCCCCGGAGGCCGACCGGGTCGAGCCCCCGACCACGCCGTTGCAGGCCAGGCCTGTGCTGGTGGTCGACTTCGGCGCGCAGTACGCCCAGCTGATCGCCCGCAGGGTCCGCGAGGCGAACATCTACAGCGAGGTCGTGCCCCACACCGCGTCGGTGGACGAGCTCCTGGCGAAGGACCCCGCGGCGATCGTGCTCTCGGGTGGGCCGTCGTCGGTCTACGAGGAGGGCGCGCCCGAGCTCGACGTGACACTCCTGCAGGCCGGGGTGCCGGTGTTCGGCATGTGCTACGGCTTCCAGTCGATGGCCCAGGCGCTGGGCGGCACCGTCGCCCACACCGGGCTCGGCGAGTACGGCGCCACTCCAGCCGCGATCGCCGACGTCGAGTCGACGCTGTTCAACGGCCAGCCCGCCGACCAGTCCGTGTGGATGAGCCACGGCGACTCGGTCACCCAGGCCCCCGAGGGTATGCGGGTCACCGCCTCGACGGCGGGGGCGCCGGTGGCCGCGTTCGAGGACGACGAGCGACGTCTCTACGGCGTGCAGTGGCACCCCGAGGTGATGCACTCGACGTTCGGGCAGCGCGTCCTCGAGAACTTCCTCTACCGCGGCGCCGGCCTCACCGGTGACTGGACCGCGGCCCACGTCGTCGACGAGCTCGTCGCCGCGATCCGCGAGCAGGTCGGATCCTCGCGGGTGCTGTGCGCCCTGTCCGGTGGGGTCGACTCCTCGGTCGCGGCCGCCCTGGTCCAGCGGGCGGTGGGTGACCAGCTCACCTGTGTCTTCGTCGACCACGGCCTGTTGCGCGCGGGCGAGGCGGAGCAGGTCGAGAAGGACTTCGTGACCGCGACCGGCGTCGACCTGGTCGTCGTCGACGCCCGCGACCGGTTCCTCGCGGCCCTGGCCGGGGTGTCCGACCCCGAGGAGAAGCGCAAGATCATCGGGCGCGAGTTCATCCGGGTGTTCGAGCAGGCGGCGCGCGATGTCGTCGGCTCACGTGGCGACGACGAGCACCCGGTCGAGTTCCTCGTCCAGGGCACGCTCTACCCCGACGTGGTCGAGTCGGGCGGCGGCACGGGGGCGGCCAACATCAAGTCCCACCACAACGTCGGGGGCCTGCCCGAGGACCTCCAGTTCAGACTCGTCGAGCCGCTGCGTTCGCTTGTTCAAGGACGAGGTGCGCCAGGTCGGCCTCGAGCTCGGGGTTCCCGAGGCGATCGTGTGGCGCCAGCCGTTCCCGGGCCCTGGCCTGGGCATCCGCATCGTCGGCGAGGTGACGGCCGAGCGCCTCGAGATCCTGCGAGCGGCAGATGCCATCGCCCGCCACGAGCTCAGCGCTGCTGGCCTCGACCGCGACATCTGGCAGTGCCCGGTGGTCCTGCTCGCCGACGTGAGATCCGTTGGCGTGCAAGGAGACGGCCGCACCTACGGCCACCCGGTGGTCCTCCGGCCGGTGTCCTCCGAGGACGCCATGACCGCGGACTGGACCAGAGTTCCCTACGACGTCCTGGCCAAGATCTCGACGCGCATCACCAACGAGGTGCGCGAGATCAACCGCGTGGTGCTCGACGTCACGAGCAAGCCCCCGGGCACCATCGAGTGGGAGTAAGCCACCGAGCCTGACCGCGGCTCGCGGCTCGCGGCTCGCGGCTCGCCATCGGCGATCGGACGCAGGCGACATGGCCGACTACCCATCCCACCACCGATAGCCTTGAGGGCGGGGCCGTTCGAGCACGTCAGGAGCAGCGGTGAGGATCGTGGACCGATTCGACCGTTTTCAGCGGGACAGGCCCTGGGTCGCGCTGCCCATCGCCGTGGCATACAAGTACTTCGATGACCAGGGCAGCTACCTGGCCGCGTTGGTCGCCTACTACGGGCTGGTGTCCCTCTTTCCGCTCCTCCTGCTGCTGTCGTCGCTGCTCGGCTTTGCCTTGCAGGGCAACCCGCACCTGCAGCTGGAGATCTTGACCTCGACGGTCAGCCAGTTTCCCGTCATCGGGGCCCAGCTGCGCAGCACCGGACTGCGCGGCAGCGGGATGGGAGTCCTCATCGGCGTACTCGGCTCCCTCTACGGGGCCCTGGGCGTCGCTCAGGCCATGCAGAACCTGATGAACGTCGCCTGGGCGGTGCCGCGCAACCGGCGGCCCAACCCGATCTTGGCTCGCGTTCGCAGCCTCCTCCTGCTGGCCACGGCGGGCGCCGCGGTGATCGCGACGACCGTGTTGTCCGCTCTGGGGGCCGCGGCCGAGTCCTTTGGTGCCAGCTCGTTCGGGGTGGGCGTGAAGGCACTGTTCATCCTCACCGCAGTGGTGGTCAACGCCGGCGTGTTCCTGCTCGCCTTCCGGATTGCGACGGCCCGCGACGTGTCGTGGCGGCGGTCAGCCCCGGGCGCGCTGAGTGCGGCCGTGGCGTGGCAGATCCTTCAGGTTTTCGGCGCCCTGCTCGTCGGCAACGTCCTGAAGAACGCGACGGCTGTCAATGGAGTCTTCGGTCTCGTGCTCGGGCTGGTGGCGTGGCTGTACGTGACGGCCGTGAGCATCGCGCTCTCGGTCGAGCTCAACGTGGTGCTGGCCAAGCGCCTGTGGCCACGTGCCCTGCTCACACCGTTCACCGACGACGTGAACCTGACGCGGGGCGACCGCCGCAGCTACACCGATTCGGCCAAAGCCCAACGGGCAAAGGGCTTTGAGACCGTCGACGTCAGCTTCGACAACGACGGCCTCAACGCCCGCCGCGCCGACCACGACAGCCCTTCCGATGGGCCGGGGAGAGTCCCCTGAGTCGCAATTCGGACGCGACGCCCAAGGACTGCCCAGTGGTCGATACGTTGGTGTGGTGCAGGAGTCCCATCCGAGCAGGAGTAGTCCAGTGAGCGCGACCGATCTCGTCAGCCGTGAGCTGATGCGGCACGTGCTCGTCGGTCCTCCGCTGCGGTTGGCCACCCGGCTGGCGGTCGAGGGGCGCGAGCACGTCCCGCCCCGTGGTGCCCTCATCGTCGCCTCCAACCACCTGTCGTTCATCGACTCGATCGTCATCCCGCTGGCGTCGGGTCGCCAGGTGCACTTCCTCGGCAAGGCCGAGTACTTCCAGGGCACCGGCCTGCGGGGTGCGGTGGTGCGGTGGTTCCACTCCGCGGCGGGCACCATCCCGGTCGACCGGGCCGACCCGCGTGCCGCAGCCGGCTCGCTCGAGCTCGCCGAGGAGGTGCTGCGCCGCGGCGACGCCTTCGGGGTCTACCCCGAGGGCACGCGCTCGCCTGACGGCAGGCTCCACCGCGGCCGCACCGGGGTCGCGCGCATGGCGCTCGCGACCGGCGCCACGGTGGTGCCCTGCGCCGTCATCGGCACCGACAAGGTCCAGCCGCCGGGGTCCAACGGCTTTCGTCCCGCCAAGGTGACCGTCCGGTTCGGCCCTCCGGTCGACGTCGACAGCCTCAAGGAGACCCACCAGAAGGCCGCGCTCCTGCGTGCGGTCACCGATGCCGTCATGGACGCGATCGGCGCCCTGTCCGGCCAGGAACGCTCGGGGTTGTACGCCTCGGACGTCAAGGCGCGGCATACGTCCCCTTCTCCGTGACCCCGCCCTCCTGCAGCAACCTCTGCGTGCAGACCTGAGGTATGCCGCGTGTCCGCGACCTGGGCGCGGGCGGTTAGGGTTTGTCGGGTGTTGAGGACGACGGCGGCCGTGGTCGCGGGCAAGGCGGCACGGGCCGCGTCGCGACTGCGCGGCGGGGGATCGGCGCTACCCGGGCTGGTCGCCGAGCGGCTCGACCCGGGATTCCTGACCCACGCGCTCTCCGAGGTCCGCGGCGGCATCGTCGTCGTGAGTGGCACCAACGGCAAGACCACGACCACCAAGATGCTCGTGGCGGTGCTGCGCGCCCACGGCCACACGGTCTTCACGAACCCCACGGGGAGCAACTTCACCCGCGGCGTCATCTCCTCGATGCTCGGCGAGCTGCCGCTACGGGGTCGGCTCCAGGCAGATCTTGCGGTCCTCGAGCTCGACGAGGCGCACGCCCTGAAGTTCGCGGCGGCGGTGCGGCCGACCCACTCGCTGCTGCTCAACGTCGCCCGCGACCAGCTCGACCGGTTCGCCGAGATCGACCACACCGCGCAGCTGCTCGCGACCCTCGCGGAGCAGACCACCACCGGCGTGGTGCTCAACCTCGACGACTCGTTCGTCTCCCGGATCCGCGACCGGGTGTCCGACGGGGTGCAGGTCACCTACTTCGGCGTGGACGCGTCCATCGCCGACCGGCTGCCCGAGCTTCAGGAGCAGGACGTCCGGTTCGACGACGGCTTCACGCCACCGGTTGCCGGGCCTGACGACGGGCTGCTCAAGCCGTCCGACGAGCGGACGTTCGAGGTGCTGTTCGGCGGTCGCGCGGTCGGGCCGCTGGAGCTCCAGCAGCGCGGACTGGCCGCCATGATCAACGCCACCGCCGCGACGACCACCGCTCGGGCCCTGCTGGGCGCCGACTTCGACCCCGAGCTGACCGCACAGGCGCTGCGCGCGGTGACGCCGCCGTTCGGCCGCGGTGAGGTGGTCATGGTCGACGGCCAGCCGCTCGAGCTGGTCCTCGTGAAGAACCCCGCCGGGTTCACGGTCGCGCTCGGCACCTACGGCTCGACGCCGGTCGCGACCATGATCGCGATCAACGACAACTACGCCGACGGTCGCGACGTCTCGTGGCTCTACGACGTGAGCTTCGAGAGCTTGCGCTCGCGCGGGGTGGGCGTGACCAGCGGCGTGCGGGGGTACGACATGGCGCTCCGGCTGCAGTACGACGACGTGCCCGTGGCTGTGGTCGAGACCGAGCTGGACCGCGCGCTGGACCTGTTCCTGGCCCGGCATCCGGACGAGCCGAAGCGCATCTTCTGCACCTACACGGCGATGATGGCGCTGCGTCGCACGCTGGCCGCCCGGTACGACCTGCCCGACATCGGCGAGGAGGCGTCATGAGCAAGGGTGAGATCCACGTCGTCCACCTCTACCCGCGTGAGATGAGCATCTACGGCGACCTCGGCAACACCCGCTGCCTCGCCTCCCGGATCCGTCGCCACGGCTACACCCCGGTGGTCCACCAGCACCATCCCGGTGGCGAGTTCCCCGAGCAGGCCCACCTGGTCCTCGGGGGCGGCGGACAGGACTCCGGGCAGGTGCGCGTCGAAGCCGACCTCGAGCAGATCGCCGACCGGCTGCGGTCGCTGGCGCAGGCAGGCACACCCATGCTCATGATCTGCGGGATGTACCAGCTGTTCGGCAACGCCTTCATCACCGTCGAGGGCAAGCGCCTGCCGGGGCTCGGCATCCTCGACGTGACCACCCAGGGCAACGCCAAGCGGATGATCGGGCCCGTCGTGCTGTCCACCGAGTTCGGCGATGTCGTCGGCTACGAGAACCACTCCGGCTCGACGACCCTCGGCGCGGGGCAGGCACCGTTCGGGACCGTGCGCTCCGGACTCGGCAACAACGGCACCGACGGCACCGAGGGCGCGAGGACGGGCAATGTCGTCGGCTCCTACCTCCACGGTCCGATCCTGCCGGCGAACCCGGCCCTCGCCGACGCGCTCATCGGGCTGGCCGCCGAGCTGGCCACGGGGGCGCCGTTCGAGCTGGCGGCGCAGGACGACCACTTCGCCGACGAGGCGCGCACCCGCCAGGTGCGACGTTTGGTCAAGCGCGGCTGAGCAGCGTCAGGCGTGGCGGACCCGCCGTCAGGCGTGGCTGAGCACTGAGCCGACCTGGTCGGCGAGCAGGACGGCGACCCGCAGCTGGTCGGGGCTCGGGCGGACGACCCGCGTCGAGGCGGTGAGCAGGAAGTGCCCGACGAGGCGGGCCCCGCTGCGCACTGGCAGGACGATCTCGGTGTCGACCGGCAGACCGTCCCGGGCGACGTCGATGGTCCGCCCCGACCGGACCACGGTGCCATCGGCCCACACGGTCGGCTCCAGGTCGTTACCGGGATAGCCGCTCACGTAGTGGCAGCGGTCGATCCCCAGGACGTCGGTGATGCGGTGGGAGACTCCCTGGACCAGCCTGCCCGGGTCCCGCGTGGACCCGCCCAGAGTGCCCGCCGAGTCGACGAGCCCAGCCAGGTACCCCGTCGTCCGGCTCGCCCGGGCCTGCTGTCGTCGGCCCCACAACGCCAGCTCGGCCACGGCGACCCCCACGGTGACGAGCAGGACAGTGACCTCGACGTCGGCCGGCGCGGTGATGGCGAGCTGGCCCTGCGGCGCCGTGAGCAGGACGTCGAACCACAGCGCACTCGACACCGCGGCGGTCAGCCCGGCGGCCCGGATCCCCGTGGCGGCAGCGGCCACGACGACGACCACCAGCGCCAAGGCGGCCGAGGCGTTCGGCACCGACGCGCGCCAAGCCGCCAGCACCGCGCACAGGACCAGCGGGGCTGCCGCCGCGGTAACCACGATGACTGGTTGGCGTTCCGAGATGACTCTCCGGATGTCCATACCGCCATCACGCCGCGCGGACGGCGTCCGGGTCAAGGCTCTTGACGCGATCTGTACGGGGACACCGGCCGGTCGGACGACGCGTCGCCGCCGGGGAGGGGCGAGAATCGCCGTATGACGAGGGGCTCGCTGCGGGTGTACCTCGGGGCCGCGCCGGGCGTCGGGAAGACGGTCGCGATGCTCTCGGAGGCCCACCGCCGCAGGGAGCGGGGGACCGACGTCGTCATCGGGGTGTGCGACAGCCACGGTCGGGCGTACACCGCAGCCCTCATGGACGGGCTGGAGCGGCTTCCGGTGCGGCAGGTGGAGCACCGCGGGGTGACCCACGTCGAGCTCGACGTCTACGCCGCCATCGCGCGCAGGCCCCAGGTCGTGCTGGTCGACGAGCTCGCCCACACGAACGCCCCGGGCAGCGGCCATGCCAAGCGCTGGCAGGACGTCGACGACCTCCTCGAGGCGGGCATCGACGTGGTGTCCACGCTCAACATCCAGCACCTCGAGTCACTCAACGACGTCGTCGAGGCGATCACGGGTCTGCGACAGGACGACACGGTCCCCGACGAGGTGGTCCGCCGGGCGGACCAGCTCGAGCTCGTCGACATGTCGCCCCAGGCGCTGCGCCGTCGGCTCGCCCACGGCAACGTCTATCCCGCGGAGAAGGTGGACGCGGCCCTGGCGAACTACTTTCGCGAGGGCAACCTCGGGGCCCTGCGCGAGCTGTCTCTGCTGTGGGTGGCGGACCGGGTCGAGGAGGGCCTGGACCGGTACCGGACCGACCACGCGATCGTGGAGACCTGGCCGACCCGGGAGCGCGTCGTCGTGGCCCTCACCGGCGGCCCGGAGGGGCGCACGCTCCTTCGCCGTGGGGCCCAGATCGCCTCGCGAGGTGCGGGTGGGGAGCTCCTCGCCGTCTACGTGACCCCTCCCGACGGGCTGGTGGCCGCCCGGCTCGAGGATGTCGCCGACCTGCGCCGGCTCACCAGCGAGCTGGGCGGCACCTTCACCACCATCAAGGGCGCGGACGTCGCCGAGTCGCTGCTCGACTTCGCGCGCAGCGTCAACGCCAGCCAGGTCGTCATCGGCGCCTCGCGGCACCCACGGTGGCAGGCCGTGTTCGCCCCCGGGGTGGGCCAGCGGGTGGTCGACGGCTCCGGCGACATCGACGTGCACCTGGTCAGCCACGAGCTGACGCGCAGCGCGCGCGTGCGCTGGCAGCTCGGACCTGAGCTCGGTCGGCGGCGCACGGCGCTCGGCTGGGTCCTGGCCACCCTGGGCACGGCCGGGCTGACCGGCATACTCCACGTCCCGGGGCACTGGCACGACCTGCCCCTCGAGGTGCTCCTCTTCCTGCTCCTCACCGTGCTGTCGGCGCTGCTGGGTGGGTTGTGGCCGGCCATCGTCGCAGCGGTGCTCGGCAGCCTCTCGCTCAACTGGTTCTTCACCCCGCCGGTCCACACCTTGTCCATCGCCGACTCGCAGAACCTCGTGGCGCTGCTGGTGTTCCTCATCGTCGCGGTGTCGGTCTCGTCGGTGGTCCACCTCAGCGAGCGCCGTGCTGCTTCGGCGCGCGCGGCCCAGCGCGAGGCTGCCGCCCTGGCGTCGTCGGCGGAGTCCCTGCTCGGCGAGCGCGACCAGCTGCCCGCCCTGCTGCGCCAGGCCGTGGACTTCTTCGGGGTCGACGGGGCGGCCGTGGTGAGCCGGTCGGACGTGCGCGAGCCCTGGTCGGTGGTGAGCGCCACCGAGGGCTTCGACGTCGAGGCGATCCCGTCCGCGTCGGTCCTCGCGCCGGTCGACGACCGACGCTCGCTCGTCCTGCTCGGGCGGGTGCTCAGCGGTGCCGACCGCCGGTTGGTCTCCGCCTTCGCCGCCCGGGCGGGCGCGCTCGTGCGCCGCGACGAGCTCGTCGAGCAGGCGCGGCGCGCGTCGGCCCTGGCCAAGGACAACCGGGCCCGCACCGCGCTGCTCGCCGCGGTCTCCCACGACCTGCGCACGCCGCTGGCCAGCATCAAGGCGGCCGCATCAGGTCTGCGTCAGGGCGAGGTGTCCTTCAGCCCGGAGGACGAGGCATCCCTGCTCGAGACCATCGAGGAGTCGACCGACCGGCTCACGGCACTGGTGACCAACCTGCTCGACATGTCCCGGTTGCAGAGCGGATCGGTCACACCGCGGCTGGAGCCGGTCGACGTCGAGACCGCGGTGTCGGTGCCCGCCGCCCAGCTACCTGGCGGCGACCGGGTGCGCCTCGTCATCGCGCCCGGGCTGCCACCGGCGCTCGCCGACTCGGGCCTGCTCGACCGGGTGGTGGCCAACGTGCTCGAGAACGCGCTGCGCCACTCGCCCGGACGGCAGGAGGTGGTGGTGCACGCCTCGGCCGTCGCAGACCGCGTCCAGGTGCGGATCGTGGACCGGGGCGTCGGGGTCCCCGAGGAGGCGAAGGAGCTGATCTTCGCGCCCTTCCAGCGGTTCGGTGACGCGCCGCGGGCGGGCACCGGCGTGGGTCTGGGGCTCGCAGTGGCGCGGGGCCTGGTCGAGGCCATGGGAGGCACGATCGTCGCCGAGGACACCCCAGGTGGTGGCCTCACGGTGGTCCTCGAGCTCGCGGCGGCGGGCAGGCCGTCGCCCGCCAGCGCGGCGTCGCCGGCCCAGCCGGCTGACAGGATGAGGACGTGAGCGCGATCCTCGTCGTGGACGACGAGCCACACCTCGTCCGGACCCTCGCGATCAACCTGCGGGCCCGCGAGTACGCCGTGGAGACCGCCGGCGACGGACGTTCAGCCCTCACGGCGTTCCACGAGTCCCCGCCGGACCTCATCGTCCTCGACCTCGGGCTCCCGGACCTCGACGGCGTCGAGGTCCTGCGGCGGATCAGACAGGTCTCGGACGTGCCGGTGATCGTCCTGTCGGCGCGCACCGACTCGGTCGACAAGGTCGAGGCGCTCGACGAGGGGGCGGACGACTACGTGACCAAGCCCTTCGCCATGGAGGAGCTGCTGGCCCGGGTCCGGGTCGCCCTGCGCCGAGACCGCGACACGTCCGAACCCACCCTGCCACCGTTCGCCACCGACCGCTTCACCCTCGACTTCGACGAGCGGCAGGCCGTGGTCGCTGGGTCACCCGTGCGCCTCACACCGACCGAGTGGCGCCTCCTCGAGGTGCTGGCCCGCACGCCGGGCCACCTGGTCACCCAGCAGGAGCTGCTGCGTGAGGTGTGGGGTCCGCGCTACGGACGCGAGTCCAACTACCTGCGGGTCTATGCCAACCAGCTGCGCCGCAAGCTCGAGCCCGACCCGGGTCGTCCCCGGTACCTGCTCACCGACCCGGGCCAGGGCTACCGGCTGGTGGGCGACTGACCGGCATACCCCCGCAGTTCGGTGCCGCCCCCGCTGCAGGAAGGTCTGCTTGCAGAGGTTGCTGCAGCGAGACTATGGTGCAACCTGCCCTGGCGGCACGACCCTCTGCAAGCAGAGGTTCCTGCCGAGCGAGCGAGCGAGGGAGGGGGAGGAGCCAGAGATCAGGACGCGAGGTGGTGGGCAGCATTGTCGGCGGGTGCCTGTTTGGGGCTGAGCGACCACGCCAGCCAGCCGAGCGCCCCGAGCGGCACCTCCAGCACGTGGGTGAACACCGAGAACAGCACCGCCCCCGCCACTGCTTCGGGGTGCCCGGCCCCCCAGGCCACGAGCGCCGCGACCGTCACGGACTCGGTCACGCCGAGACCGCCCGGGGTGACGCCGACGGCGGTGGCGAGGCGGCCGATGGCGTATGCCGCGAAGAGCTGCCCGTAGAACAGGTGCACCCCCGTGGTGTGCATGCACAGCAGGAAGAGCAGGTAGTAGATGCCGAAGTAGCCCACCAGTCCCAGGGTCATCTTGAGCCACCCGGTGCGCACGACCTCGTTGATCCGGGCGCGCAGGTCCACGACCAGCGCCCGGACGCTCATGGAGCGCCGGTGGAAGAGCCGGCCGGCCAGCCGGTCGATGCCCTGGCCGATCGCGAGCGCGGCGCGTTCCGAGGCCACCATCGAGATGAACGTCGTCAGGATCACCAGCCCGGTTATCGTGGCCGCGATGGCCGCATCGGCGAGGGTCGCGGGCACGTCGGCGGAGCGACCCACCAGCAGGCCGATGATGGCGAGGGAGTGGCAGCGCGATGCGCGAGAGGACGTTCCAGACGCCGGTGACGATCGCCGAGGTCGAGATGTCGCGCCTCGAGAAGCCCCACGTGCGGCAGATCGTGTACGTCGCCGCCAGGCCCACGGCGCCGCCGCCGGGGAGCAGGTTGCCGACCGCAGACCCGGCGACGTTGACGATCAGCGCCTGCCAGTGACGCAGCCCCGGCATCGACCCGGTCAGCGTGAAGGTGTAGCAGTAGAGCCCCAGGACGACCCCGCTCACGAGCAGGAGGACGGTGGCGGTCGGGACCTGCTGCAGGACGCCCCAGACGGCACCCCAGGAGGTGTTGCCGAAGTGTGGCAGCCCCCAGACCAGCAGGAACGCCGCGAGGCCCAGACCCAGAACTGCCTGGACGGCCGTGCGCGCCCGGCTCCGGCCTGCCCGCTCGGTCTTGACGCGTCCCACCTCGGCGCTCACAGGCCCTCGAAGATGTCTCGTGACACGCGCAGCCCCGGCGGCCGGGCCGGGTCGATGAACCACTCGCGCCCGAACACGAGGTCGTAGAGCGGGCGCGGGATCCGCACGAACGCGGCCAGGGTGCGGTCGGCACCGTCCTGCGCACTCGCCTGCGACGCGTGGGCCCGCATGGACGCCCGTTTCGCGGCGGCATACCGGCGCACGGTGATGCGGTGGGTGATCTCGGCGCGCGCGCTGTACGCCCGGGTGAACCCGTCGCGGTCGAAGTCGGGTGGGAAGCGGTAGACCTTGGCGGCCAGGTCGATGGCCCGGACCAGCAGGTCGCGCGGCACGGTGGCCTGCAGCACTCGTGGCGTGGCGGCGAGCTCTGCGGCGCGTGCGCCGACCTCGTGGACCCGCACGTGGTCGCGGTGGCCGTACCCGCCGTGGCGGTCGTAGCTGAGCAGCACGGCAGCCTGCTCCTCGCGAAGCACGTCGGCCAACCGGGCGGCGGCCTCGTCGACCGGAGCGCTGATGAACCGGACCCGGCCCGGGGGGTCGGGGAACAGCTCGGGGCCCATCCCGCTGTCGGCGTACCCGAGGTGGACGACCCGCGCCACGCCGAGCGCCGCGGCCGAGGTGCGCAGCTCGTCCAGCCGCCGCGCGCCGAGCCGGCCGTCGGCGGCATACGCGTCCGAGGCCAGGCCGAGGTCGCCGTCGGTGGCCACCACGAGGACGACGCGGTGACCCTCGGCAGCCGCGCGCGCCATGGTGCCCGACGTGAGCAGGGCTTCGTCGTCGGGATGGGCGTGAAAGGCCACGAGGGTGTGGGTCATCACGAGTCATCCTGTCGCATGGGAGGCTCAGGACCGTGAAGGTGGCGCTGCTGACGGACTGTTACCTGCCCCGACTGGGCGGGATCGAGGTCCAGACGCATGACCTCGCAGCCCATCTGCGGGCTCGCGGCCACGAGGTGGAGGTGTTCACCGCGACGCCCGGCCCACACGGCGAGCGGCACGGGGCGGTCGAGGACGTCGATGGTGTGCCCGTCCACCGGATGGCGTTGCGGCTGCCCTGGGAGCTCCCCGTCAACCCGCTCGCGCCGCCCGAGGTGCGCCGCCGGCTGCGGGGTGGCGGTTTCGACGTCGCCCACGTGCACATGGGCGTGGTCAGCCCGTTCGCGACGGACCTCGCGGGGGTCGCCTTGGGCCTGGGGCTGCCGACCGCGATCACGTGGCACTGCCTCATGGGTCGCTCCCAGCCGGTCTTCCGTGCCCTCGGCCACGCGCGGCGGTGGGGCCGGCGCGGGGCGGCGCTGTCGGCCGTGTCGGGCCTCGCGGCTGCCGGGGTGCAGGCGGTCGTCGGTGATGCCGCGCAGGTGCGGGTGCTCCCCAACGGCATCGACGTCGCCGCATGGGCGCCCCCGGTCGGCCGGATGCCGCGCGGCGGCGGTCCGGTGCGCGTCGTCGCCGCGATGCGGTTCGCCGCGCGCAAACGACCCGGCGCCGTCCTGGAGATCGCGCGCGCGGCCCGGTCCCGGGTGGCCTCGGCGGTGGACCTGCACGTCGACCTGTTCGGGGACGGACCCGAGCGACGGCGGCTCGAGCAGTACATCGCCCGCCACGGCATGGGCACGTGGGTGTCGCTGCCGGGGCGGGTGAGCCGTGACGAGCTGCGGTCGCACTACTGGGCCAGTGACGTCTACATGACCCCGGCGCGGCTCGAGGCCTTCGGCATCGCCGCCCTCGAGGCGCGCACGGCGGGGCTGCCGGTCCTGGCCCGCGCAGACACGGGGGTGAGCGACTTCGTGACCGACGGGGTGAACGGCGTCCTCGGGCGTGACGACGACGCGCTCGCCTCGGCCCTGGCCGCGCTGGTCACCGACACCGACCTGCGCCGCCGGATCGCCGACGAGAACTCGACGGTCGCCCCCGCGCAGAGCTGGGCAGCGGTCGCGGCGCTGGCCGAGAGCGAGTACCACCGGGCGGGAGCGTCATGACGCAGGTGTCGATCCGGGTGCACGCGACGACGGACGGCGAGCGCGTGGTCGCCAGCTTCCTCGTCGGACACGGCGCCGACCCGGTCCGCGCCCTCGGACGGCTCGGCTGGGGCAGCCCCCGGCTCGTGGACGCCTTCCTCGAGGACGGTGGTGTGCTCGTGCTCGCGTACCGGGTGGTGCCGGCGACCCCGGAGGCAGGGGTGGAGGGCGTCGTTCCGACCGACGCGGACCTCGTGGTCGAGCCCGGGGAGCGGGCCCGTCCGTACCAGCGCACCGCGGCATACGGCGTGGTCACCAGCAAGCGGGGGCTGCTGCTCACCGAGCTGTCCGCGCGCACCTCCGCGCCCGGCCGGTGGACCCTGCCGGGGGGCGGGCTCGACCCCGGCGAGGAGCCGGTGGCGGCCCTGCACCGCGAGGTGTGGGAGGAGAGCGGCCAGCAGATCGAGGGGGTGCGGCTCCTCGAGGCGCACACCTCGCACTGGATCGGCCGCGCCCCCAGCGGGCGCCTCGAGGACTTCCACGCCGTGCGGATCGTGTATGCCGCGTGGTGCCCCGCACCGACCGACCCCGTCGTGCACGATGTCGGCGGCTCGACGGAGTCGGTGCGGTGGGTGCCGTTCGACGAGGTCGAGCGGTACCCCTTGGGGCGGTCGTTCGCGCCGCACCTGCGGCGCTGGCTCGAGCCGCCCCGCTAGCCCTGCTGGTTCTGCTCGCCCGTGCTCCGGCGCGGGCCGAGCACCCCCACGAGTCCGAAGGCCACGAGCACGGCGCCCGCCGCCACGATGCCGAGCGGGCCGACGTTGCCCCAGTCGACGGTGAAAGCGCCCAGCTCCTGGCCGAGGGCCAGCCCGGCGACGACCACGCAGACCAGGCCGAGCATGATCGCGGGCACGTGCGGCCCGGTGGGCCGCTGGGGGGTCACGATGACGGGGCGCTCGCGCTCGGCACCGAAGCCCTGGGGGAGTGGGCTGGTCTGGTCGCGCAGGTCCCGACCTGCTGTGTCGGGGCTGGCGACGGTCGGGTCCTGCTGGGCATCGCCCGGAAGGTTCGTGGTCACGGTGTCACTCCTTGCCGATGAGGATCTGGCCGAGGCCGACGTGTGCGGTCACCACGACATCAGCGGGGCCGGTGCCGAAGGTCTCGACGGTGCTGAGGTTGCGGCCACCACGGCCGTCCGTGGTGTCCGCGGACGGGTCCAGGCTGCCCGGGTGCCACTGCGCGATGTCGCCGACCGAGACCGTGCTGCGCACCTCGACGGTGTGGTCGGCCGGGATCCGGATGCGCAGCTCGCCCACTCCGATGCCCGCGTCGATGGTCCGGGGAGTGCCGGTGCTGGTCGGCAGCGAGGTCAGGTCCAGCTCGGCAGAGCCGGCCCCGAGGCGGTAGCGACTCGTGGTGTCGGTGGCGCTGGGCCGCCACACGCGGTCGCCGACCCCGCCGCCGAAGCTGAGGTTCGGCACGACCGACGCGGTCCAGGTGGCCAGGGCCAGGACGACCGCGATGAACCCGAGGAAGCCTGCCCGGCGGCCCGCGAGGCCGAAGCCGAGGACCCCGAGCCCGGTCACCGCGAGCGCTGACGCCAGGGCGACGACGTCGCCGCTGCCGCGCCACCCGAAGGTGTCGTGCCCCCAGAGCGCGAGCCCGTATGCCGCGAGGGCCAGGCCGCCGACGAGCGCCGCACCCGTGAAGCCGGCGCTGCGCCGACGTGGCGGACGGGGCACACGCGGGGGTCGCGGCGCGATCATGACCGGCGGGGGCGGGGGAACGCCGGGGCCGCCCGCAGCGGCGACGGTGGCCGGCGCGCCCACGAAGGGCGCGGTCGCGCCGGCGACAGGGGCGGTCGCGGCATAGGCCTGGGCTGACTGGGCCGGTTGGGCCGGTTGGGCCGGTTGGGCCGGTTGGGCCGGTTGGGCCGGTTGGGCGCGGTGACGGGTCACCATCCAGACCACCAACCCGCCGAGCACCAGCCACCAGAGCCACACCAGCCCGGGGCCGTCGTGGGCGAACCCGCCACCACCGAGCAGCGACAGGACGACGATGACGAGCAGGATGATGGGCCCGACGGCGCCCTCGCGGACGGCTCGCTCCGCGAGGATCTCGCCGCGGGCGTTGGGCAGGAAGGCCCACGCGAGGAGGTAGAGCGTGATGCCGATGCCGCCGAGAAGGACGAGCAGGACCAGGGCGGCACGCACGACGAGCCGGTCGACCCCGAGGCGGTTCGACAGGCCGGAGCAGACCCCGGCCAGCCACTTGTCGTCGGTGTCGCGGCGCACGTCGAGGGACCGGAGCCAGTCGAAGAACCGGTCGAGCGCTGAGGGCGCTGAGGACGCTGAGGGCCCTGACGGCGCTGCAGCGGTGTTCTGGGGCGGGCCGGCGACTGGCCCGGGGATCTGCGTCATAGCGACCATGTTGGTGGCGCGGCGGCCGCGCTGCCATGAGGGTCGACCCTGAACCGACCCTGAAGCGGCCGCTGACCACCCTGAGTTCCGTAGGAATCGTCGGGTGGGTGCGTCAGGATGAGGACATGCCCACCCCCTACGACCGGCCGAGCGGCACGGACGAGCCAGCAGTCGGGCAGCGACGTCCCGCCCGGCCCGCCTACGGCAGGCCCGTCGAGGGCAAGATCCTCGCTGGCGTCTGCGTCGGCCTGGCCGAGCACCTCGGGTGGCCGGTGCGGCTGGTGCGGGTGGCCTTCGTCCTGCTGTCCTTTCCGACCGGCGCGGGCGTGGTCGCCTACGTGTTCCTCTGGGCGCTGTCCCCGCAGACCGTCGGCGGCCTCACGCGTGGCGCGCGGCGGTCCGCCGATCCTGCCGACCTCGCGGCCCTCTCCGCGGCCGCGCGCCCGGTCGAGGTGCCCGCCCGCCCCGGTGAGCAGGAAGCCACCCGGGTGCTCCTCGTGGGCGGGGGACTCCTGCTCGTCGGCTTGTTCGTCGTCGCCCAGAACGCCGGGTTCAACGCCCGCCTGGGGATCCTCGTGCCCTTGCTCGTGGTCGCCGTGGGCGCGGTCATCGCCTGGTCCCAGCTCGACGACTCCGAGCGCGGGCGGTGGCTCGGATCCGAGGGTGGCACCCGCCGGTTCAGCGTGGCCCGGCTCGCCTTCGGCGTCGTCCTGGCGATGGCGGGCCTGATCGTGCTGGCCTCGCGCGGCCGCTCGCTCAGTGCGATCTGGGACATCGGGGCCGCGGCACTGGCCGTGCTCGCGGGCGCGATCCTCATCGCGGCACCCTGGGGGCTGCGCTTCTGGTCCGACCTGCGCCGCGAGCAGGCCGAGCTGGCGCGGGCCACCGAGCGCGCGGACATCGCCGCGCACCTGCACGACTCGGTGCTGCAGACCCTGGCCCTCATCCAGCGCAAGGCCGACGACCCCGGGGCGGTCACGTTGCTGGCCCGGGCCCAGGAGCGCGAGCTCCGCGCGTGGTTGTATGCCGGACCGACCGGCACCGATGCGACCCTCGCCGCCGCGATCGCGGAGGCGGCCCACGAGGTCGAGGACCTGCACGGCATACCGATCGACGTCGTCGCGACCGGTGACCGGCCGCTCGACGACGGCGGCACCGCGCTGGTGCGCGCGATCCGCGAGTCCCTGCTCAACGCGGTCCGCCACGGTGCTCCGCCGGTCTCGCTCTACGTCGAGGTCGGGCCGCTGGGCGTCGAGGCGTTCGTCCGCGACCACGGCCCGGGCTTCGAGCTCGACGACGTGCCGCCCGACCGCCTAGGCGTCCGCCAGTCCATCCTCGGACGGATGACCCGGCACGGGGGCGAGGCGCGGGTGCGGCGCCTCGAGCAGGGCACCGAGGTCAGCCTCACCCTGCCGCCACCGTCCGCCACCCAGCCCCCCACCCAGTCCGCCACCCAGCATGCCGCCGAGGAGAACCGTGAGCACGCCTGAGCTGAGCCCCGTCCGGGTCGTCCTGGTCGACGACCACCGGATGTTCCGGTCGGGGGTGCGCGCGGAGGTCGGCGACACCGTCGACATCGTCGGCGAGGCCCCCGACGTCGAGGCGGCCGTGGCCGTCATCCGCGAGGCCCGACCCGCCGTCGTCCTGCTCGACGTGCACCTGCCCGGCGGCAACGGCAACGGCGGCGTCGACGTGCTGCACGGGTGCCGGGGTCTCGAGACCGAGCAGGGGCAGCCGGTGCGGTTCCTCGCGCTGTCGGTCTCCGACGCGGCCGAGGACGTCATCGCCGTCATCCGGGCCGGTGCCCGCGGGTACGTCACGAAGACGATCAGTGCCGCCGACCTCACCCGGGCGATCCGGCGGGTGGCCGACGGCGACGCGGTGTTCTCGCCACGGCTGGCCGGCTTCGTGCTCGACGCCTTCGGCGCGGCGGCAGGCGAGGTCGCGGAGCTGGACGAGGAGCTCGACCGGCTCTCGGCCCGCGAGCGCGAGGTGATGAGGCTGATCGCCCGCGGCTACCAGTACAAGGAAGTGGCCAAGGAGCTGTTCATCTCGATCAAGACCGTCGAGACCCACGTGTCCTCGGTGCTGCGCAAGCTGCAGCTGTCCTCGCGCCACGAACTCACCGCGTGGGCCATGGGGCGGCGCCTCCTCTGACGGGTGCGCCGCGGGGGTGCGGGGCCCGGGTGAACGGCGGGTGCACCACGCCTGACCTGCGGTTATCCGCTAGGAGGGGGTTGCACACCGGGGTGGCGATCACTATAGATTCTGCCCGTGACCACCTTCGTTTCCGGCGAACAGGAGACTGCCGACCTCCTGGCAGCGATGTTCCCCGGCACGGATGCCTCGGCCGAGCTGGCCCGGGTCACCGACTGGTCGGCCACCAAGCTCGGGGACCCGCACGGGTGGCCGGAGGAGCTGCGGACCGCGATCCGCACGGTGCTCCCGTCCAAGGTGCCCATGCTGTTGTGGTGGGGCCCGGACCTGGTCCAGATCTACAACGAGGCGTACCGCCACCTGCTCGGCTCCAAGCACCCGCAGGCGATGGGTCAACCAGCTGCCGAGTGCTGGCAGGAGGTGTGGGACGAGCTGGGGCCGCTGACCGCCGACGTCTTCCACGGGGCCCAGGCAACGTATGCCGAGGAGCTGCTCCTGTTCCTCGACCGGCACGGCTACACCGAGGAGACCTACTGGACCTTCTCCTACAGCCCGATCCGCGACGCCGACGGCAGCGTCCTGGGCGTCTTCGTGGCGACCACGGACATGTCCAAGCCGGTCATCGAGACCCGCCGGCTCGACACGGTGCACGCCCTGGCCGTGGTCTCCAGCGCCGAGCTGGGCAGCCCCCAGGAGGTCTGCGACCAGGCGATGCAGATCATGAGCAGCAACCGCCGGGCCCTGCCGTATGCCGCTCTGTACCTGCGCGACGAGCACGGCACCGGTGACCTGGTGCTCACGTCGTGCTACGGCGTCGAGCCCTCCGCGCGCGCGCTGCCGGAGCGCATCCCGGCCGCCTCAGAGCACCCGTTCCGCCAGGTCGCGACCCAACGCCGCAAGAAGTTCGTGTCGTTCGGGCCCGAGGACGACCTGCGAGCCGAACCCGGTCCGCTCGGTCCGGTGCGCCCGAACAGCGCGATGGTCCTGCCGGTGCGCACCGGCCACGCGCCGGCCGTCGCAGGCGTGCTCGTCCTGGGCGCCAACCCCTACCGCCAGCTCGACGACTCCTACGGCAACTTCCTCGACCTGATCACCCGCCAGGTCGCCACCCTCCTCGCCGATGCCGCCGCCACCCAGCACGAACGGGGACGGGCCGCGGCCCTGGCCGACCTCGACACGAGCAAGACCCGGTTCTTCCAGAACGTCAGCCACGAGTTCCGCACCCCCCTCACCATCGCCATGTCGGCGACCCGTGAGCTGCGCGAGCAGCACCTCGACCCCGCGCTGGTCGACCACGTCGATGCGGTGGAGCGCGCGGTCGGGCGGCTCAACCGCCTCGTCGACGCCCTGCTGGAGTTCGCTCGTGCCGAGGCCGGCACCCTGGTCCCGGTCGTCGAGGCCCTCGACGCCGCGGCATACACCCGTGAGCTGGTCAGCATGTTCCGCAGCGCGCTCGAAAGCGCTGGTCTTGCCTTGGAGCTCGACGTCGCCGAGGTCGGGACGACCTGGCTCGACCGCGAGGCCTGGGCCAAGGTCGTCGTCAACCTCGTGTCGAATGCGTTCAAGTTCACCGACTCCGGTTCGGTCTCGGTCGCGCTGCGGCGCGAGGCTGACGAGCTCGAGCTGACCGTGTCCGACACCGGGTGCGGCATCCCGCCCGAGGAGCACGAGCATGTCTTCGAGCGCTTCCGGCAGGTCAGTCGCGAGTCGCGCCCCGGCGTGCCCGGTGCGGGCATCGGCCTGGCGCTGGTGGCCGACCTCGTCAGGGCTCACGGGGGCACGGTGACCGTGGCGAGCGCGCTCGGTCGTGGCAGCACGTTCACGGTCCGGCTCCCGGTCGGCACCCCGGCCACGGGGCAGCGGCCGGCCCCGACCCACCCGGCGCCGGCAGCCCTCCCCGAGCTGTCGCTGGCCGGCCTGCTCGACCGGCCGGACGCGCAGGCCCCGCCTGCCGCGACCACGACCAGTGCCAGGAGCGCGGCTGGGGCCGCGCCCTCGACCGGGACCGGCGTCGGACGGCTGCTCCTGGTCGAGGACCACGCTGACCTGCGCGGCTACCTCACCCGGCTGCTCACCTCGGACCGCTGGGAGGTCACCGCGGTCGGGGACGTCGCGTCCGCCCTGGCGGCGCCGGAGGTTCCCGACCTGGTCCTGTCGGACATCATGCTGCCCGGGCAGAGCGGGCTGGACCTGGTCCGGATGGCGCGGCAGGACCCCCGCATGACGCACGTGCCGATCATCCTGCTCTCGGCGCGGGCCGGCTCCGAGGCGGCCGCCGAGGGACTGGCCGCGGGGGCCGACGACTACGTCGTCAAGCCGTTCGAGCCGGTCGAGCTGTTGTCCCGCTTGCGGGTGCACCACCAGCTGGCCCAGCAGCGCGCTGCCGCCCTTGGCCAGGCCGAGAACCGCGCCGACACCCTCGAGCTGGCCCTCCTGACCGGCCGCAGGATCGGGATGGCGATGGGCATCCTGATGGCCCGACACGGCGTCACCAGTGACGCCGCGTTCGACCTGCTGCGCCAGCACAGCGCCAACCACAACATCAAGCTGCGTGAGGTCGCCGAAGAGGTGCTGCTCACCGGCGAGCTGCCCGCGTAGGGGAGGCCCGCAGCCGGGGCTCCGAGCCCTGACGTCAGTCCCGCGGGCCGGCCGCGGGCCCACCGCGTCCGGTGCTGCGTGGCGCGGCATACCCGCCCTCGGGCGGCACCATCTCGGCTCGCACCCCGAGCAGCCTGACCGGCCGGTCGTCGGCGAGCTCGCGGAACAGGTCGAGCGCCGTGCCGGCGATGACGTCGGCGTCGAAGGTCGGTGTGGGGAGCTTGCGCACGCGGTTCGTCGTGAAGAACGGCGCGAACCGCACCTTGAGAAACACCCGGGCACAGGGGCGGCCCTCGCGGCGGAGGTCCTCGACGACCTGCGCCGCGAGCGCCCGCACCGCGTCGGCCACCTCCTGCGGCAGGGCGAGGTTCGACTGGTAGGTCGTCTCCCGCCCGTGGGCGCGGGCGACCCACGGGGTGTCGTCGACGGTGGCGGAGCTGACGCCGCGCCCGAGCCGGCCGTAGTGCGGCCCCATGGTCGGTCCGAACTCCGCGACAAGCTCGGCCTCGTCGGCCGCGGCGAGCTCGCGCACCGTGGTGTAGCCGCGCGCCGACAACCGCGCGGAGATGCGCGGCCCGACGCCCCACAGCGCGATGGTCGGGCGGTCGCCCATCACCTCGAACCAGTTCTCCCGGGTCAGCACGAACACGCCCTGGGGCTTACCGAAGTCGGTGGCGATCTTGGCGCGGACCTTGGTGTCGCCCACCCCGACCGAGCAGTGCAGGTCGCTGGCGTCGAGGACGGCCGCACGGATCCGCTGGGCATACGCGACCGGGTCGTCGGTCGTCACGCCCACGAACGCCTCGTCCCAGCCGAGCACCTCCACGACCGCGCCCGGCATACCCCGCAGGGTCTGCATGACGACCGCCGACGCGGCCTCGTAGGCGGGCGCGTCCACGGGCAGCAGCACCGCCTCGGGGCAGCGTCGCACGGCCGTCTTGAGCGGCATCCCGGAGCGCACCCCGAATGCTCGCGCCTCGTAGGACGCGGTCGACACCACGGCGCGCTCGGTCGGGTCGCCGCGCCCGCCCACGATGACGGGTAGTCCGGCGAGCTCGGGGCGCCGCAGGATCTCGACGGCAGCGATGAACTGGTCGAGGTCGACGTGCAGAACCCATGGCGCTGGCTGCGTCATGGCGATCATCCTGCCCGCTGCGCGGCCCGCCCGCAGCCAGGCGTCAGGGGACGAGCAGCAGCTTGCCGGTCGTGCGGCGTGCCTCGAGGTCGTCGTATGCCGCCGCCGCCTCCTCGAGGGGGTAGCGGCCCCCGACCTCGAGGCGCAGGTGGCCCGCGGCCAGCGAACCGAGCACCGAGGTGCCGCGTTCGACGAGCTCGGCGCGGGTCGCGATGTAGTGGCCCAGCGTGGGGCGGGTGAGGAACAGCGACCCACCGGAGTTGAGCCGCTGGATGTCGAAGGGCGCGACCTGGCCGCTCGAGCCACCGAAGAGCACCATCATGCCCCGCGGCCGCAGCGAGCCGAGCGAGGCGTCGAAGGTCGACTTGCCCACCCCGTCGTAGACGACATCGACGCCCCGTCCGCCGTTGGCGGCCCGGACCTCGGCGGCCAGGTCGGTCGCGTCCCGGTAGTTGATGGCTGCCGCGGCGCCGAGCTCGCGGGCGATGCCGAGCTTGTCCGCGGACCCCGCCGTGGCGATGACCTTGCCCCGCTTGGCCGTGATCATCTGGACCAGCAGCTGACCCACGCCGCCGGCCGCGGCGTGGACAAGCGCCACCGTGCCCGCTCCCACGGCATACGTCGAGTTCACCAGGTAGTGGGCGGTCATGCCCTGGAGCATCGCCGCAGCGGCGACCTCGAGGTCGAGGCCGGCGGGAACCGGCACGAGCGTCGAGGCGGAGCGGTTCACCAGGGTGGCTGCCGCGCCCAGGCCGCCACCCCAGGCGACCCGGTCGCCCTCGTCCAGCGACTCGACGCCGGGGCCGACGGCCACGACGGTGCCCGCCCCCTCGGAACAGGAGACGAACGGGGTTGGCAGCGGGTAGACGCCCTGGCGCTGGTAGACGTCGATGAAGTTGACGCCCACGGCAGCCACCGCCACCGTCACCTCACCCGGCCCGGGGGGAGCGACGTCGACCTCTCGCACCTCCAGGACCGAGGAGTCGCCGGTACGGGGGACCACGAGTGCGCGCGCTGAAGTCACCTCGCCACTGTAGGCCGACCCCGCCTGGCACCTGCGGCACCCGGCGATGAGTTCTGGCCAGCGTGGGAGTCTGATCTGGTGCAGGCGGCACCATTCTGGAGGAGGTCGGTGATGGACGAGGAGTTCACCGCGGAGCTGGTCACGAGCCCCAACCCGGGCGGCTGGACGTATGTCGTGTGGCCGCGCTCAGCCGAGTACTTCGGCACCCGGGGCCTGGTGAAGGTGCGCGGCACGGTCGACGGCGTTCCGTTCGAGAGCTCGTTCATGGCGCTGGGCGACGGCACCCACAAGCTGCCGGTCAAGGCCGCGGTCCGCACGGCGATCGGCAAGACCACCGGTGACGAGGTGACGGTCCGGCTGGTCGAGCGCGTGGACCGCCCCGACCCTCGATCCACCTAGAGCCGGGCGATCGCGGCGTCGAGCATCGCCTCGGTGAGCTTGCCGGTGAAGGTGTTCTGCTGGCTGACGTGGTAGCTGCCGACGAGCCGCACCTCGCGCCCGTCGGGCGCGGTCAAGGCAACCTCGACGCCGTGGCCGAACCGCGGTTTGGGTCGCGGGACCGCCCAGCCCAGTCGGCGGGCGGCGCCCAACGTCGCGTCCCAGGCGATGGACCCGAGCGCCAGCACCGAGCGCAGGCGCGGTGCGGCCAGCTCGAGGTCGCGGTCCAGCCACGGGGCGCAGGCGGCCTTCTCGGCCAGGGTGGGCTTGTTGGCCGGGGGAGCGCAGCGCACCGTCGCCACGATCCGTATGCCGCGCAGCTCCAGCCCGTCGCCGCTCGCCCACGAGTCGGGCTGGGTGGCGTACCCGGCACGGAACAGCGCGGCATACAGCCAGTCGCCCGAACGGTCGCCGGTGAACATGCGCCCGGTGCGGTTGGTGCCGTTCGCGGCAGGCGCCAGCCCCACGATGAGGCGCTCGGCCGTCGGGTCGCCGAACCCCGGGCCCGGGCGCCCCCAGTACGGCTGCTCGGCGAAGGAGGCACGCCGTCCACTCGTGGCGACCGCCTCGCGCCACTGGACCAGGCGCGGGCACGCGCGGCAGACGCTGATCCGCGCGTCGAGCTCGGCGACCGAGTCGACCGACCGAGCCAGCGAGCTGACCTGGTCCGGCGTGAGGGCCACCGGAGTCGTCGGGGTAGCGGGGTCGCCCGGCCACCCCGTGCCTGCGGGGACCGGCGAGTCGAACCGTTGGCCGGTCACCGGGTGCTCGCAGCTCATGGGCTGAACCTATCTGTCGCCCGTGGCACGTAGGCTGGAGCCGATATGAGCACGCTGTTCGACGACCTCTTCCCCGAGCCCGGCACCCGACCGACGGCAGCGGCTGCCCGCGCGACCGCCGTCGACGAGCGCGGCGTCCCCACCTGGGCCCAGGCGGCCGCCGAGGGCAGCGGTCCCGACGACGGCGCCGCCCACCGCGCCGACCCCGAGACCCTCCTCGAGGGACTCAACCCGCAGCAACGCGCGGCCGTCCTCCACGAGGGCAGCCCGTTGCTCATCGTCGCGGGGGCCGGGTCGGGCAAGACCCGGGTGCTCACCAACCGGATCG